>NZ_JBHVVM010000006.1:3100-336816 GCF_042883525.1 Streptomyces sp. NPDC058195 | reverse complement strand
CCGACGCTCCGCGTCGGCTCCTTCCTCCGCCTTGCAGCTGCACGCACCAGCCCCCGCTCCCTGATCCAGCCTGATCCAAACGAAAGACCCTAGCCATCCCGCCCTCCGGCATCGCTTCGTGAGAAGGGTCTCCCAAGCAGGCACCTCACCGCGGCGAGGACTCGGCTGCTTGTGCTCACGAATTCTTCGTTCCGCTGTCGCACATGCAGACCAATGCCGCTCGACGTGCGCAAGGTCCTCAACGACGCCGTCTGACGATCGTTCTTGTCGTCGAAGGCCTGGCCGTCACTGCGGGCAGCGGTGACGCAGCGTCACGCCGACGTCTGGTCCGGCCGCATGCGGCGCCGTGTCATCGCTCGGTCGAGAAGGATGACCGGCAGGGTGAGCACGGCCAGGCCGGCGCCGATCCAGATGACCGAGGTGATCGCGGCACCGGAACCGAGGGCGGTCCCGGCCAGGGCGGGGACGAGGCCGATGCCGAGCTGGAACGCGGAGGTGGTGGTGGCCCCGGCGAGTGTCGGCGCGTCCCACGCGACGGTGAAAACGCGCCCGGAGATGGCCGGGTTCACCACGAATCCGGCAACCCCGAGGAGCAGCACCAGAGGGACGACCGCCAGCGCGTACGGGGCGAGGAGCGCCAGCAGGACGGAACGGCCCAGGATTCCGGCCGCCCCGGCCATCAGAGCCTGCCAGGGCCGCCTGTCGGCGATCCGGCCCCGATGGAAAGGCCGATGAAAGCGCCGACACCGAACAGCTCCTGTATCGCGGGAACCCATACCTCGGGGATGCCGGTGACGTCGGTCAGGAACGCCGCGAGGTAGTTGAACGAGATCATGGTAGATGTGTTGTCGGCCCAAAACCCCCGTCTGCGGATACCGCCCGCAGCCGCCCCTCTTCCTCCGCCAGCCCGGCACGCCTCCCGTCCCCGGCAGACTTCAGTCGCCTGGCCCGGGCAGCGCAAGGTCCGGAGCTGGTGAAAGGCGTTCTGCGCACACCAAACGAGGCGAAGAGCGGCGCGGAATCCGGTGGGGACCATGCGGACGCCGCCCTCTCAATTGGCTCACTCTCCTTCGGAAACAGCCTCAGTTCCGGAATCATGTGTGCATGTCACCTACGGATTTAGCGAGTGCCGTCGTCGCCACCCTCGCCTCGGGTGCCGCGTCCGGTGCCGGCACCGCTGCTGGCACCGCTGCCTTCACCCGTCTCGCGGAGCTCGTGCGCAGTCGCCTCGGTCGCTCGGATGAGGGGCTCGGGGCACTCGGCCTGTGGGACGCGGAACCCGGATCGGAGCAGGCGGCGGAGGCGGTACGGGCACGCCTGACCATAGAGCTGGAGGGGGATCCCGGTCTCGCCGAGCAGTTGCGGGCCGCGCTGCAGCCCGGACCTCCACCGGTTCCGACGCACCCGCCGACGATTGTCCAGCGTGTCCACATCGGCGGCGACGCCAACCGCGCCACCATCAACGTTGGGCCGCTGCACCTGAAGAAGACCACGGGCGTGGTGGCGACCCTCGCCGTCATCGGCGTGGTGCTGGCCCTGCTGGTCGCACTGGGCCTCCGCAGTGTGGTGCAGTCGCTCGGCGACGACGAAGGTGAGCGCAAGGTGGCCCCCCTCTCCGGGATGTCCACCGTCAAGAGCGTCCTCCCCGACAGCGACAGCCTGCCAGCCGAGTTCAGGAGCCAGGGCGATCCGGAGGTGACCACAGGGGAACAGAACTGTCAGCCCGAATGCAAGGGGCATCTGTTCACCGCCAGGACGACCTTGGGACGCGAGAGACCGCAGAAGACGGCCGTGCTCTACGTTGCGGCCTACGACAGCGCCCTGCACGCCGCCGAAGGCTTCGAGCAGGTTCGTAAGGATTTGGCCGACTCGTCGGAGAAGACCCTTATCTCGTTCCCGTCCATGGGCGACACCAGTACCGCCTACCAGTTCACCCCCGGCAAGATCAACCTCAACGAGGACGACGAAGCCATCGAGGAGGCCGAAGCAGGGGCCCTTGTCGGAACGGTCGTCGTCTTCGTCCGCTACACCACCGCGGCAGACGACCTGGAACCGTCGCTCACCGCACTCGGACGGATGATGGCGGACCGGGCACAGCAAGCGCAGAACGGGAGCAGCCCCTCTGCCACCGCGTCCTTCTGATGCCTGCGAGCTGCCGGTGTTCCCCTGGCCAGCCCTCCAGAGGAGCCCGGCCCTGACTGCTCTCAGCGGCCTGGATGAATGAGCCTTTCTAGTGGCTCTGCTCCATGGGTCGACCCGTAATTGATCCGGCGGCGTTTGGCCGTTGGGCCTTCTCGCGAAGATCGCATTCGTTACCAAAACAGGACTCGGAAGCCCTTCCGAAAGATTTACTTTTGTGATATTCTGTCAAATTGTTGGGTTAATGTCCGGCATCATGATGAACAAGGGGCAACCCAGCCAGACAGCTCTCATGTCGGCCGCGGCACGCGCGGCACACCTCCTCGTCGACGAGACTCCCTCGATCTTCACCGACACCCTGGCGCAGACCTTCCTGGGTGAGCGTGCTGAAGAACTCCTTGGCTACCACCGGTTCTATGGTGGGCACCCTGTCCTGTCCGGCGCGCGGACGACGGCCGTTACCCGCAGCCGCTACACCGAGGACCGGCTGGCCGAGCTGGCCGGCCGGGGCGTCGACCAGTACGTGATCCTCGGTGCGGGGCTGGACTCCTTCGCTTACCGGTCTGAACTGGCCGACGGCGTGCGGGTGTTCGAGGTGGACAAGCCGACGACCCAGCACTGGAAGCGAGCACTGCTGGTTGAGACGGGGACGACGGTGCCACCGTCCGCCTTCTTCGTCCCGGTCGACTTCGAGAAGGAGTACGCCCAGTCACTTACCGAGCACCTCGTGCGGGCGGGCTTTGCCCCGGGCCGACCCGCACTGGTCAGCTGGCTCGGGGTCACGATGTACCTGACCTCGGAGGCGATCAGGCAGACCCTGGCCGTCATCAGCGGCTTCGCACCCGGGACAGAACTCATCGTGGAGCACCTCCTCCCGGCCGGACTCCGCGACGAGACAGGTCAGTCGTATGCGGAGCTGGTCATGGCAGCGGCGGGCGAGCAGGGCGAACCCTGGCAAACGTTCCTCAGTATCGAGCAGATGAACGCCCTCCTGCTTGAGCACCGGCTCCAGCCGATCGAGTACGCCCGGCAACGAGAAACGATCGACCCTGCGGAGTGGGAACGTACCGACGCGCTCCGCCCGTTCGAGTTGTCCGTCCTCGCCCGTGCGAGCGTCCCCACCCGCTAGGCGGTCTCAGCCCAGGTAGGCCGAGCCGCTCATTGATCTGGTGGCTGTGGGCCGACAGGCTGCTCCCAAGAGCGGATCTTGGAGGTGGTCGTGGGGCGTCGACCGAGTGTGTTCGTCCGGCCGGTGAGCATGGAGGTGGGCCGGAAGCTGCAGCGGACCAGCCGGATCGCGAAGGCCCCGGTGAAACTCCGCCGTGCGATCGTGGTGCAGATGTCCGCCCAGGGCCAGACGGTCAAGGCCATCTCCGTGCTGATGCGGGTCGGCGAGGACTATGTCCGCGAGGTCATTCACGCCTTCAACGAGCAGGGACTGGACGCGCTGGACCCAAAATGGAGCGGGGGACGCCCCAAGACGATCAGTGACCAGGTACGCGAGCACATCTGCCTGATCGCCCGGACGTCCCCCGCCGACTGGAAGATCACCGCGTTCTCCACCTGGAGCCTGAGCAAGCTCGCCGATCACCTCGTCAAGCAGAAGGTGACCGCGGCCATCAGCAGGGAGACCCTGCGCCGGATCCTGCACGCCGGCAAGGTCTCCTGGAAAACCACCACCACGTGGAAGGCGTCCACCGACCCGGAGTTCATCGCCAAGATGCACCACGTCCTGGCGCTGTATGACACCTCGCCCGCCGACGGACGGGTGATATGCGTCGATGAGTTCGGGCCGCTGAACCTGATGCCTCGCAAGGGCAAGGCGTGGGGGCCGTCTGCGGGCCACCTACAACCGCTACGGCGGCGTGAGGCAGATGCTCGCCGCCCTCGATCTGGCCACCGGCAAGCTGTACTACCGAATTCGCCCGCGCAAGCGGTGGCGCGAGTTCCTCGACCTCCTCAAAGCCCTGCGCGCCCGCTGGCCCGAGCAGAAGCTGTATGTGGTGCTGGACAACTTCTCCCCGCACAAGCACGCCAAGGTCCGCACCTGGGCAGCCGACAACAACATCGAGCTGGTCTTCCTGCCGACCTACGGCTCCTGGCTGAACTGGATCGAGGCCGAGTTCGCAGCCTTGCGCTACTTCGCACTCAACGGCACTGACCACCGCAGCCACGACGAACAGAACGCCGCCGTCGCCGCCTACGTCCGCTGGCGTAACACCCGCGCAGAACCAAAGACGAACTTCGCTCCCGGCTCACCGATCCGATCCTGGACCGAATACCCAGCCAAGGCTGCGTGACAAGCCACTAGATCTCTTCGAAGGGTCCGGCCTCCCGGATTGCCGAGTTCCATTTGATGGTGAGCGCGCAGCCGCCGGCCATCACGAGGCGCGGATACCGGCCCGAAGAGTGCGAACAGCCTTCCTCGGAACTGCTCAGCAACCGAGTGCCGGATGCTTCCCCTGTGGCGCCCGGCGCTCGCGGCTCACCGCGTCGTCCGGCCACTCCACCACGGCCGAACCCGTCTCGATCGAGTCCTGCGGGCGCCGCACGACCACGCCCCGCGCCCCCTGCTCGCGCCTCCTCCCCAGCACCTCCGACGCGGCCCCGGTCCGGTCGGCCCTCACGTCCGCGGCCCTTCGGTCACGAGGTCCGCGGCACACCGGGCCGTGGCGCCCGTCACGGCCCGGGAACCGTGATCACGGGGCAGTGTGCGCGGTGCAGCAGTCCGTGGACGACGGAACCGAGCCGCATCCCCGTGTAGCCGCCCCCGCCCCGACGCCCGACGACGACGGCCAGGGCGTGTTCGGCGGCTGCCGCGAGCACCTCGACGGGCGATCCGACGAGCACTTCGTGACTGGCCCGGAGGCCGGGGTACTTCTCCGACCAGCCCGCCGTGGTCTCCGCCAGCAGACGGCGCTCCGCGTCCAGTGGCGTCGCGCCTGTCCACCGGGAGAACACGGGCGGCTGCCAGACCGCGATGGCCCGCAGCTCACAGCGCCTGAGGTCCGCCTCCTCGAAGGCGAAGGCCAGGGCGGAGCGGGAGGACGCGCTGCCGTCGACACCGACGACGAGGTACGGCGGAACCTGGGTGCTGTGTTCCGCGTCCCCCACAACGGCGACGGGGCATCGCGCCTGCGCGGTGACCGGAACGGCCAGGGAGCCGCCGCTCAGGAACTCCTCGGTACGGCTGAGGTGCCGGGAACCGAGGACGACCATGCCGGCCTCCTGCGCCAGCCCTGACACGACGGCTGCCGGGGCGCCGTCGAGGAGTTCGCAGCTGACACGCACATCCGCGTTCCGGGCTCGCGCCCAGTCGGCCGCGGTCCGCAGCGCCTCCCTCCCCGCTCGTGCCTGCGCCTGATGCCTGGGATTCTCGTCGACGAGCTCCGTCTCCCGCAGTGGTGGTACGACGACCACGAGGCGGAGCGCCAGTCGGCGCCGGTGGGCCTCGTCCGTTGCCCAGGCCAGGGCGAGACGCCCGTCGCGGACCGGGTCGATACCGACGACGAGATCCCCTCGATGTCCGGCTGCGGTCATGGTGCGCCTCCTCATCCCGTCCCCGTGCCGATGATCCCGGGGTCGAGCCACTTCCCAGCCTCTCTGCCTGCGCCCCGGAGCCGAAGAGCCACTGGGGGCGCGGATGGGACCGAAGGTCCTGCCCGCGGCGGGGCTGGAGCGGGAGCGGATCGGGGCCGACCGGCCCCGGTGAGGGCCGGTCGGCCTCTCGTGGAGGGGGAAAGGCCGGTGGACGGTGGTGTGGCGGGGGTGATCAGCCACCGAGGCATGAACGGGAGGTCCGCGATGAGGCGTATGAAGGTCGGTCGGCTGATGACCGACGACGTGGTCTGCGCCCTCCCGGATACGTCGTTCCGGGAGGCGGCGAAACTCCTCGCCGAGCACGATGTCACCGGGCTGCCCGTCGTGGACGAGGACGATCACGTCGTCGGGGTCGTCTCCGAGAGCGATCTGCTGGCGCGCCGGGCGCTCACCGCCCGGGAGCTGATGAGCACACCGGCCGTCACGGTACACGCCGAGGAAGCGGTGGCGGAGGCCGCCCGGATCATGGTGCGGCGCGGTGTGGAGCGCCTTCCCGTGGTCGACGAGGAGGAGCGGCTGGTGGGCATCGTGACCCGCCGCGACCTGCTCCGTGTCTTCCTCCGCCCGGACGCAGAGGTCCGGGACCGTATCCGGGACGACGTCATCAGTGATGTTCCGGATCTCCCCGACGATGCGGTGGACGTGCGGGTGCTGGACGGTGTGGTGACCCTCATGGGCCACGTCCGCCGACCGGACCAAGCGGTGACGATCGTGCGGCTCGCCGAACGCGTGGAGGGGGTTGTCACCGTCGTGGACCGGCTGTCCGTCAGCGTGGGCGCGGCACCTCGCGCGCCCGGGACGGCGCAGGACTTCCCCTGGTGACTGCCCACGGGCGAGCGCCCGCGCCTGGGCAGCACGCCCAGATCCGCCGCCCGTCCTGCCCCGCTCGTTCATAGCCGTTCAGAAGGCCGTGGCTCACGCATAACCGTTCAGAAGATCGTGACTCACGCGCGTCCCGGAAGGCCGTGGCTCACACGTCCCGGAAGGCCGTGGCTCACGGGCCGCCGCCGCGCAACCGGAACCACCGTTCCTCCCCCGGCGCGAGTTCGCACCGCCGTCCGCCGGGCAGGGCGACGACGAGTGGCCCCAGCGGTGACACGGGCACCCGTATCCCCAGTCGGCCGGGCAGCATCCGCAGACGTATCCCGCGGTGCCCGCCACAGCACAGGGTGAAGGCGAACCGGGGGAACTCCCGCAGCGCCACCGGGGCCACGCGCAGCCCGTCCGGACCCGCTTCCAGACCGGTGATCCCGCGCTCGACCAGGTCGACCGTGCCGGCCATGGCCCCCAAGTGGATGCCCTCGCCGGTCGTACCGCCCTGCACGTCGGCCACATCGGATATCAGCGCTTCCTCGCAGTACCGCCAGGCGTCAAGGCCCTTCTGGCGGGCCAGCACCCAGCCGTGGACGAGACTGCTGAGGGTCGATCCGTGGCTGGTGCGCCCCAGGTAGTAGTCGACGGTGTCGCGCCAGGTCGCGTCATCCATCCGGTATCCCAGCCGGGCGAACAGTGCCGCCAGTTCGTCGGCCCGGAAGAGGTAGCCGAGCATGAGGACATCGGCCTGTTTCGACGCCTGGTACCGGTTGATGGTGTCGCCCTCGGCTTCCAGGATGCGGTCGAGCCGGCGGATGTCCCCGTAACGGGCCCTGTACGCCTCCCAGTCGAGCTCCGCCAGTTCTCCGTATCCTTCGAACTGGCTGACGACGCCCCGGTGGAACGGCAGGTGAAGGCGGTGTGACACCTCCGCCCAGTGGTCGAGAGCCCCGTCGTCGAGCGCGAGCCGCTCACGCAGCTCGCCCCGCCGGGCGGCCGGCAGTTCGTCCAGCAGATCGAGGCCGCGGGCGAGCACCCACGCGGCCGTCGCGTTCGTGTAGGCGTTGTCGTCGATTCCCGGTGCAGCCGCTCCCGGATACGCGTCGTGGTACTCGTCGGGGCCCACCACTCCACGGATGCGGTACCGGCTGGATGACGGGTCGAACTCCGCGGAACCGGCCCAGTAGCGGCCGACTTCCAGGAGGATGTCGGCCCCCTCCGCATGCAGGAAACCCCGGTCTCCGGTGGCCAGCGCGTACTTCCAGACGTTGTACGCGACGGCCGATCCGACGTGCCGCTGGAGCCGGGAGTGGTCGGGCAGCCACCGGCCCGAGCGCGGGTTGAGGTGGAGCTCCTGCGTCTCCTCGTTTCCGGAACTCCCGCTCTGCCAGGGGTACATGGCTCCCCGCTGACCGGTGCGGCGGGCTGCGGTCCGGGCGGCCGGGAGTCGGCGGTGGCGGTACATGAGCAGCGCCCTGGCCACCTCGGGGAAGTGCAGGTCAAGGTAGGGAAGGACGAAGAGCTCGTCCCAGAAGACATGCCCGCGGTACGCCTCCCCGTGCAGTCCTCTGGCCGGGACGCCCACGTCGAGCTCCGCCGTATGCGGGGAGAGCGTCTGGAGCAAGTGGAACAGGTGAAGCCGCAGGATACGGCCCGCTTCCCCTGGTACGTGCAGCTCCCCCTCCGTCCAGAGACGTTGCCAGGCGGCGTGATGGGTGGCCAGCAGCTGAGGAACCTCCGGGGCCTGTGCGGCCGCCTCCACCGCGACCACGAGGGGGGCGCCGGGCGGGCGGTCCAGCGAGGTGCGCAGGGACATGGTCTTCACCACGCTCGCCGACCCGCTGCGGCCGAGGGGCAGGCGGTACGTCTGGACGGTGCCGGTCGGCGTGGCCACCGCGCGGCCATCACACCGGGGGCGGGTCGTCGTACGCACGGCCATGGCGACCAGATGGCCCGGATCGCTGGTCCGGCAGGACAGAAAGGCGATGCCGCCCGGCTCGAAGCCGCTGCGGTGGCCGATGAGGTGACGGCCGTCCAGATTCCGGTAGCGCTCGACCCCGGCGTTGCTGACGGCACCGTCCAGAACCGACTCGGCCTCGACGGCGCCGCTCCAGCCGTACGCGTGGAACGTGGTGAGCTGGGCCGCGATTCCGGGATCCCCCATGTGCACGATCCGCAGGTGGCTGACGCGCAGGCCGCGCCCTCCGGCGTCCTGGAAGAAGAGGTGCCGGGTGAGAACGCCCCGGTCCAGGTCCAGATGTACGTCGCAGTGGCGCAGCTGAGCGGAGTCGGGGCTGAGCCACTCGCCGGGAGGGCGGTCGTCGGGCAGACAGCGGTAGCGCAGCAGTGTCCAGTTCGGCAGGTTGACGAGATCCTCGTTCTCGACCCGCTGGCCGGTGACGTACGACGTACGCCGGTCATAGCAGCCGGCGAGGTAGGTGCCTGGGTAGTGGACGGCGTCGGCGGTGCACTCGGGCGTGGAACCGCGGACGGCGAACCTGCCGTTCCCGAGTACGCAGAGTGCCTCCACCAAGCGCTCCCGCCCCGGGTCGTAGTCGTCGTACCGCCACATCGTCGCCGAGGTCACGGGGTCGCTCCCCACACGGCTTGCACGAGATCGGTGAGGTCGGCGACGACGAGGTCGGCCCCGTTCTCCCGCAGTGGTGCGGTGCGGTGCCGGTCGGTGGTGCGGTCGATGCCGACGACGAGCCCGAAGTGGCCGTACTGACCCGCCGAGACTCCGGCGAGCGCGTCCTCGACGACCGCGCCGTCCTCGGGGCGGGTGCCGAGGAGACCGGCGGCGTGCAGGAACAGCGCGGGGTCGGGTTTGCCGGGGAGGCCGAGCCGAGCGGCGTCCGAGCCGTCGACGACGGTGGTCAGGAGCCGGTCGAGTCCCGCTGTGGAGAGCAGAGCCCTGGCGTGCCGGGACGCCGATACCGCGGCGCGCGGCACATCGAGGGAGCGCAGCGCGGCAAGTGCCCGCGGGGCGTCCTCGAAGGCGTGGACCGGTTTGTCCCGCAGGGCCTGCTGGTACTCCTGCTCCTTGCGCGCCGCCACGGCCCGGACCGTGTCGCAGCCGGGGCGGGCATCCGCCTGCCCCGGGGGAAGGCGGACTCCGCGGGCGGTCAGGAACGCCGCGGCCCCGTCGTAGCGGGACTTGCCGTCCACGAACCGGTGGTAGTCGGCCTCCGCGTCGAACGGCTTCCAGCCCCGCTCCCCGGGCGCCCATGCGGCGAGGCAGGCGTCGAAGGCGGCTTTCCAGGCTGCCGCGTGGACCGCAGCGGAGGCGAGCAGCACACCGTCGGTGTCGAGGACGACACCGCGCGGCGGCGGGCGGCCGGTGCCCCGGGTGTTCATCCCCGCGTCACCGGCTGAGCGGCCTCGACGACCGTGTGCTGCGGGCTGCCGAGCGCGACCTTGATCGCCCCGGTCTCCTCCGCACGGCCGAAGACGTCGTACGCCTCCTCCATCTGTCCGAGCTCGAAGCGGTGGGTGACCAGTTCCGCGGCGGGGAGCCGACCGGACGCCATCATGCTCAGCAGGACGGGCGTGGACGCCGTGTCGACGAGACCGGTGGTGATGGTGATGTCCTTGTTCCACAGGTCTTCGAGATGCAGGGATGCCGGTCTGCCGTGGACGCCGATATTGGCGACCCGGCCGCCGGGCCGTACCATGCGCGTGCACATCTCGAAGGTCTCCGGGACTCCCACCGCCTCCATGACGACATCGGCACCCAGGCCGTCGGTGAGGTCGGTCACGAGCTGCTCGGGGCCTTCGTCCGCGGTGGCCGTGGCGTCCGCGCCCAGGCGCCGGGCTGCTTCGAGGCGGGATTCCGCCAGGTCGACCGCCACGATCCGCCCGGGACTGTACAGGCGTGCCGTGATGATCGCGGCGAGTCCCACGGGACCGGCGCCGACCACGACGACGGTGTCTCCGGGCCGCACACCGCCGTTGAGGACACCGACCTCGTAGGCGGTGGGGAAGATGTCGGCCAGCAGCACGGCGTCGAAGCTGTCCACCGCGTTCGGCAGCGGGTGGACGGACAGATCGGCGAAGGGCACCCTGACGTACTCGGCCTGTGCCCCGTCGATGGTGTGCCCGAGGACCCATCCTCCTGCGCCCCGGCACTGTCCGTAGCGGCGTTCACGGCAGAACCGGCAGCGTCCGCAGGAGGAAACGCAGGAGATCAGGACACGTTCGCCCGGCACCACCGTGCGCACGTCCCCACCCGTCTCGACGACGGTGCCGACCGCCTCGTGCCCGAGGACGAGGCCGGGTTCGGCCTCCGGCACGTCCCCCTTGATGATGTGCAGGTCGGTACCGCAGATGGTGACGGCTTCGACGCGGACGATCGCGTCGGCCGCGTCCTTGATGCCGGGGTCCGGCACGTCCTGCCACCGGACGCGGCCCGTTCCCTGGAACACGAGAGCCTTCATGACAGCCGCCTTCCCGGTGCCCGCGGGTCTCGTCCCGCTGGTATCAACGCCAGGCTGCCGCCGTGTGCGGACACCGCGCATGGGCCGGCCGGTCCCCGGAACGGCCCCCTCGGGCCCGTGTCCCACCGCCGTGCGGGTGTGAGGGTGAAGGCGGGCCGGTGCGGGACCGAGCCCGCCGAAGGAGACCCTCATGACCCGACTGCCGATCACTGTCGCCGACGTCATGTCCAAGAGGGTCGTCGCCGTCCGGCCCGGTGCGGGGTTCAAGGAGATCGTCGCCGCCATGGGCCGGTGGAAGGTGACCGCGCTGCCCGTGATCGAAGGGGAAGGCCGCGTCGTAGGCATCGTCTCGGAGGCCGACCTGGTCCTCAAGGAGGAACTCCGCGACCGCCGCCTCGGTCTCGTCGAGCAACTGCGCAGGCCCGACGCCGCAGCGAAGGCGGGCTCCGACCGGGCCGCGGATCTGATGACCTCGCCGGCCGTCACCGTCGGCCTTCACGCCTCCCTGCCGCAGGCCGCCCGGCTGATGGCCACGCGTCACGTCAAGCGGCTGCCGGTCGTCGACCCGCAGGGCGTGATCCAGGGGGTCGTCAGCCGGTCCGACCTGCTCAAGGTCTTCCTCCGGCCGGACGAGGATCTCGCCGACGAGGTCCGCCGTGAAGTCGTCGATCGCCTGTTCCCCTTGTCGCGCGGCCAGGTGGGCGTGCACGTCGAAGCGGGCGTGGTCACGCTGACCGGCGACGTGAGCGACCGCGTGCTCCTCCCGGTCGCGGAGCGGCTGGCGCGGGCTGTCGAGGGTGTGGTGGACGTACGGTGCGAACTCGGCGTAGAAGGGCCGTAGCCAGGACGTGCCGCGTTCGCGGGCGGGCCGTCGGCCAGCGGCGCGCGCTCGGGACGTGATCGGCCTGGCGGACGAGGAACGCCCCCGGGCACCGCACCGTTGCCGCCGACCGCCACGAGGGGCGGACGCCGGACGGGGCCCACCCGGCACTCCGGTGGCCGCCCGGCACTCCGGTGGCCGCCCGTACCCGTTCCCGGACCGGCCTCAGGGAACTGCCGGAAGGGGCACGCCGCAGCCAGGCTCCGCAACCACCCGCGCCAACGGGGTCTCCCCGGTTCACCGCCCTGGCTGCCGCCCCGTGCCCGGCGCCGGATCGCCGCAAGCGTCGAAGCGGCCCCGTAGTCCCCCGCGCGAGACGGATCCGCCCTGGAGAGCACGGCCTTTTCCGGCGAGGGCCGTACGGCCCTCGCCGGAAAAGGCCGGTACCGGCGATCCTGAGAGGTGGCGGCGGAGGAATGAGAACGGAAGGGGACCGGCGATGAGGCACCGAAGTGTCGCGGAACTGATGACTCCGGCAGTCGTCAGTGTGGTGCCGGACACACGCTTCAAGGAGATCGCCCGGCTCCTGGACGAGTTCGACATCACCGCGGTCTGTGTGGTGGACGAGGCGGACCGGCCGCTCGGTGTCGTCTCCGAAGCCGATCTCGTACGCAGGCGTGCCGTCGGTTCCGGACTTGAGACCGCCGGGGCTCTCATGTCGAGTCCCGTGGTGGTCGCCCGGCCCGGGTGGAGCGTGGTGCGGGCCGCTCGCGTGATGGACCGGGCCCGGGTGAAGCGCCTGCCCGTGACCGACGACTCCGGGCGGCTCGTGGGTGTGCTGAGCCGGAGCGATCTCATCCAGCTGTTCCTCCGCAGGGACCGGGCGATCCAGGAGGAGATCATCGAGGACGTGATCACCCGCACGCTCGGTCTGAGCCCCTCGGATCTCTCCGTGGAGGTCGAGGACGGACTGGTCACCCTCAGCGGCACCGTTCGCCGCCCCGGACTCGTTCCGATCCTCCTCAGGCTCTGCAACAGCGCCGACGGGGTGGTGGGCGTCGTCGACCGGCTCCACCGCGAGGACGGCGCCGGCTCCGGCAGGTGACGCCCGTACCCGTCTACCGACCGGTGCGGCAGCCGTCCCGCTCAGTGGCCGTCGGCCCCCGGGCCACCGCTGCCCTTCCGGGGCCGACCGGACCACACGGGTTCCACCTGGGCCCACTCGCGTTCGAGCGCCGCGAACGTACGGGCTTCGGCGCGCCGTCGCACCACGAGAAGGACACCGGCCGTGGCCGCTCCGGTGGTGGCCGCTGCGGCGGCACCGCCGCAGAAGGAGGTCAGCACATGTTCCGTTTCGCTGTCCGGTGGACGGACGGGGGAGCCCGCGGCGTCCACCCAGACGGGGACCGCGCGGCCCCGGGGCGTCAGGGGTGGGACGTCAATGGTGCCGGACCTGCGGACGTCCTTCGGGTACGTCCAGACCGCGGGAGCGACGGACTCCGCCCACCCGCTCTGCCCTGCCTGGGGCACCGACGGCTGGGCCGTCCCGGTGGTCGTCGCCGTCACGCGGTGGAGCCGCTCGGCACGTGCCTGGTCCGCCCCTGCCCCGGCGGTCCACAGGAGCCAGGCGGTGACCGTTCCGCAGATCAGCGCCACCACCAGGACGAGCACCACGACCGCGCGCCCCTGGAAACCTCCGCCTGACGGACCGGACAGGCGGCCCGTCTGCTCGTTGCCGGTCATCACGTACCTCCCGGCAGGTCTTCACGCACGTCGGCCCCGCCGCCAGCGGCCGGACCGGGCTTCCGGCTTCCGGCTTCCGGCTCACGGCTCACGGCTCACGGCTCACGGCTCACGGCTCACGGCTCACGGCTCACGGCTCACGGCTCACGGCCAGAGGGTCGCTCACGCCGCGCCGTCCGCGGGTGCGAAGGCCGCTGGAACGATCTCCACGGGGCAGTGCGCGTGGTGGATGAGGGTGTGGGCGACGCGTCCGAGGGACGGTCCCAGCCCCTTCGAGGGGTGGCCCCGGCCCATCACGATGAGGTCGGTGTGGGCGCTCGCCTCGATCAGAACCCCCGGGGTACTCGTTGCGGCCTCCACATGGTGGCCGACGATCAGGCCAGGGTACCTGTCGCGCACGCGGTCCGCGAGCTCCTTCATCTCGCGTACTCGCCGCTGCGCGATCTCGTCGAGGTCGTCGAGCATGGTCGCGACCGTACCGACGTGGGCCAGCACGTTCCACACGCTCACGATGCGCAGCGCCGCCTTGCGGATGTCCGCCTCCGCTGCGGCAAGCAGCAGCCACCCGAGGTCCGCGGAGTCGCGTACGGCCGCGGTCACCGAGCCCGACTCCGGGCGCTCGGCCTCCCCGCGCACCACGACCACGGGCATGTCGGCGCAGGCCGCCACCCCCAGCCCCACCGAGCCGAGCAGCAGGGCGGAGAAGCCTCCGAGCCCTCTGCTCCCGACCACGACCGTTCCCTGCCGTCCGGCGTTGGCCAGAAGTGCGGCGACCGGTTCTTGATGATCTGTCTTCCTGGTGACGTCGAGGTCCGGGAAGCGCTCCCGCACCGCGTCCGCGGTCTCGGCCAGCAGGGCGTGGCTGGCTTCGTGGACGGCGCGGGACGCTCTCGCGTCGCTCGCACGGGCGTGCCGACCGGTGTCGAGGGCGTGCACGAGGCGCAGGGGGCTGGACCGGCGGTCCGCCTCCGCGGCGGCCCAGAGCGCGGCGGTCCGCGCGGAGGGGGAACCGTCGATTCCCACGACGACCTCGGCAAGCTCGGACCGGACGGGCGACTCGCTGTCCATGGCTCCTCCTTCGATCCGTCCCAGGGGCTCGGGCACGCCCCGTAGTCGGCAATCCTCACGCTGGCACTGTTGTGGGTTCCACCGCCATGGGCCGTTCGGCCCCGACCGGGACCTGCCCGGCCGTCCGCCCCGGGCAAGCAGGGCCGGTGCCCTCAGAGCTCCCGCTCATCGGGCCCGTCGGCGGTGCCGGGTGCGCCTGGCACCAGGATCCGCCGTCCCGTCACGCGGTGCGGCGCGAGCAGGACGAGCGTGTCCCGTCCCTCCCCGGCCCACGACTGCGCATGCGCGGCGTCCCGGAGGGGCCGCGACTCGACGGAGTCGGGGACGAGGCGCACCGGGCCGACGAGGAGCACACTCCAGCCCTGGTGGAAGGCCTCGTCCAAGTGGTCCTCCTCGAAGGCGATCTCGGCACCGGAGGCTGCGGCCAGCGCCAGTGCGGACGTGGCCGTGGTCATGAAGAGCACGCTCCCTCCGATAACCCGGTAATTGACGGGGAAGACGTCCAGCACGTCGGCGGCCTCGACGGCCACCCGGCCCACGCCGTGGTCGCCGAGCAGCTCCCAGCATTCCTTCTCGCCGACCTCCTCCAGCCTCGGCCGTGCTCCCGCCGGGCCTTCGCCGGGCGGAAGGTCAGCCGTGAAGCCCATCAGTTCCTGGACCGTCGTCTCCAGGGCGTCCGCGAGCCGGACGAGGAACCCGATCCCCGGGACGGGCAGCCGCTCCTCCACGTAGGTGAGGTAGCCGGCAGTGGCCCCGGCCCGGTCCGCCACCTCTTCCCGGGAGAGGCCGAGCTGCCGACGCCTCGTCGCGACACGGCGGCCGAGATCGCTCTGGTGGTGCCCGTCGTCGAAGGCGTTCATCATGCTTCCTCCTCGGCGGCCACCGACCGGCGCCGCGGTACGGCGGCGAAGTGTCCGGCGTGACGCGGGGGGACGCCGGGCCGCTCCGCCACGCGTCAGCCCGGCGGCAGAGTCACCTGCCGGACCGTGGTGAACCCTGGCGTCCGGACCGGGGAACACCAGGGTGGTCCGACCGGTGTCCGACCAGCGGACGTCGTAGGGCGGGCTGCCGTCCGTGTGGTGCAGCCCGACGATCTCGCCGTCCCGGCCCTTGTCCCCGGCGGTGGCGCCGCCCACGATGAGCCGGTCGCCCGTACGGGCCCACAGCCTGGCACGCGGTTGCACCGAGCCGTCCCGCGCTTCGGTCCCAGCCATGGCCGTCTCCCGTTCGCCGCGGGCTGCGGGGGCCCTTCCTCGGCCCGCCCGCGCTCCCGGACCCATGCTGCGTCCGGCGGACTTCCACCTCATAGGGGCCATCGGTCCCGGAACAGGACCGTTCGGCACTGCCCGCCTGCGCCCTCGCCGCAGCAGGGTGGCCTGTGCCGGGACTCCGCGCCCCGGGAGGAGGGCCGTCATGCAGCAGCGAACGGTTTGCGAGGTCATGACGCACGGTGCCGTCACCGCCACGCCTGCGGCCTCGTTCAAGGACATCGCCCGTCTTCTCCCCGGCAACGGCGTCCCGGCGGTCCGTCGTGCTCGCCGAACAGTTTCTCCCTGACCGGGTGGAGTTCACCGTGCTGGACGGCGTCGTCACTGTTCAGGGGCCGCTCCGGGACCGTTCTCGGGTGCCGCTCCTGGCGTGGGCCATCCGGGCGGTCGAGGGCGTCGTGGACGTCCGCATGGAGTTGACACCGGAGGATTCCTGATCAGGAGGATCCCTGATGATGGGATGGTGCGACCATCGGGGGATGGCACGGTCTCTGGGACGGCGCGTCCGTCACGCGTGATCTCCCGGGAGTGACGGCGCTCCCGGCCCGTTTTCCGGACAGGGGATCCAAGGCCCCTGGGCCGGGTGCGCCTGCCGGCTCCCGAACGGCCAGGAAGCGGTGCTGCTGGCGTCACTGCTGTGCGACGGTGTCACCGCGTGATCACCGGTACTCCCGCAGCAGCGTGAGTCGGCGCTTGTACTCGTCCTCGTCGATCTCTCCGCGCGCGAATCGTTCTGCGAGCACTTCCTCCGCCCGTCGGCCACCCCATCCGCTCTCGCCGGACGAGGGCCGGCCGCTCTGCTGGCTGCGGGCAGCGCGGGTGAGGTACTGGGTGAGGCCGACGATTCCGGCGATCAGCAGTCCCCACAGCAGAGTCACGGTCACGGTCATGAGGAACCATCCGCCCCAGCCCCAGCCGCTGTACCACATCACGCCCATCACCTTCTCCGGCCGGCAGGCCGCCGGTATGCCCAGGATCGCGCGGCGCGGCTCACTGGGCAGAGACATCTGCGTCAGCCGAAACGCACCGACGCGGGCCTCGTGGCGGGGGTCTGACCGCTCAGCCGCCGTGCTTGATCTCCACGTGCCGGGCCGACGGCTTCTCGGCGCCCATGCCCACGCTGACCGTGAGCATGCCATCGGTGTAGTCCGCCGTGACATCCTCCTCGTCCGCGCCCGACGGCAGCGTCACACTGCGGCTCATCACGCCGTAGCGGATCTCACTGTGGTTCTTGTCCACTTCCCTCTCGGTGCGTTCTGCCTGGATCGTCAGCACACCGTCGCTGATGAAAACATCGATGTTCTCGGGAGAGGTGCCCGGAAGCTCCGCACGCACCACGTAGCGCCCGTCCTGCGTGTAGTCCTCGATCCGAACCGTGTACAGCTCACTCATGGTGGGCATCGCGAACCTGGCAGGCAGGTTCTCGAACCATTCCGGGACCTCCGGGAACGGGAACCTCTGCCCGCGCTTGAGGGTGGTCATCGTCGTGCCTCCTCGCTGGTCGGTCTCCGGTAGCCACACACACAGTCCAGCGCGGACGGGTTCCGGTCGCTGAGGCCGATCGGCCCATCCCCAGGGCCCCTCCGGCCCTTTCCTCCCGCTCCCCTGCGCGCGCTCGTTCCCGTCGCCGCCCGCCTCGCACGGAGCGTGGAGGGTGTCATCCGTGTGAACCGCTCACTCGAAGGCCCGGTACCGGCCCGGCAGAGCTGCGCAGACGTGCCCTCCGGGGGCCGTCCGGAACCGGAGCGGGGGCCGAACGGCCCCTACGCACCGGGCGGCGGGCCGCCCCATGCTGAAACCACGGCCCACTCCCTCCCTGAGCGGAAGACCACCATGCACATCGAACCACTCGCCGAGGCTGCACCAGCCGATCCCGTCGTCGGCGCTCCGCCCCCGGCCACCGCCCCCTTCGGCCCGGAGACGGCCGGGGGAGCTCTTCCGGCCTGGGCACGTGCCGAGCGGCCGTCGTGCGCCGCGGCACCTCATCAGGGAAGGTGGCAGGAGCCATGCGGTTCCCGGTAGTCGTCGCGGTGGACGGGTCGGAGGGCAGCCTCCGCGCCCTGGACTGGGCCGCGGCGGAAGCGGCACGCTCACGGCTTCCCCTGCGCGTCGTCCACGCGTCGCTGTGGGAACGCTACGAAGCCGTCCGGCCCGCGTTCGACACCGGCCGTCCGGCCGAGCAGGTCCTCGCCGAGCATCTCGTCGCGTCCGCGCGGGAACGGGTGGAGCGCCTCCACGCCGAGGTGAAGGTGACCGCCGACGTACGGCCCGAGGAACCGGTGCACGCGCTGGTGCGTGAGAGCCACGAGGCGGCCCTGCTCGTCCTCGGCTCCCGCGGCCGGGGCCGGATCGCCGGAATGCTCCTGGGGTCCGTGAGCCTCGCCGTCGCGGGCCGCTCCCACTGCCCGGTGGTCGTGGTGCCCACCGCCGCACCGGACGTCCCGTCGAAGCCGGGTCGCGTCGTCGTCGGGATCGGCGACACCGCAGGGCCGTCCGCCGCCGCCCGCTTCGCACGCGACCAGGCGGCGTCGCGCCACGGCGAGCTGATCGCCGTACGCGCCTGGCGCTGCCCCGCCCACGGAGCGGCGGAGCATCCGCTCCTCTCCGGCTCCGCGGTCTCCGCGCACCGCCAGGAGGCCGCGGATCACCTGGAGGAGGTCCTGGCCGTACTGGAGCGGTCCGGATCCGGAGCCGACATCCACCGGTCCGTCGTGCAGGGGCCCGCGCACCAGGTGCTCATCGAGGAAGCCGAGGGTGCGGAGCTCCTGGTCGTCGGCGTGCGCCGGACCGGTGCGCACGCCGGCTCGCACCTCGGCCGGGTGAACCACGCGGTGCTGCACTACGCGTCCTGCCCCGTCGCCGTCGTCCCTGACAGCCCGGTCCCACGGTGAGGACGCGATCGCGCGATCCTGGGAGACGAGGAGGCCACCATGAACGACGGGACGGGGTTCTCGGCGCAGAACCCGATCCGCGTGTTCCTGCTGGACGACCACGAGGTCGTCAGGCGTGGCGTGCAGGATCTGCTCGACGCGGAGGCGGACATCGAGGTCGTCGGTGACGCGGGCACGGCCGACCACGCGCTGGCCCGCGGCCCGGCGCTCCGCCCCGACGTCGCGATCCTCGACGTCCGGCTGCCGGACGGCGACGGGATCACGGTCTGCCGTGAGCTGCGCTCGCGCATGCCGGAGCTGGCCTGTCTGATGCTCACCTCGTTCGACGACGACGAAGCGCTGCTCGACGCCATCATGGCCGGCGCGGCCGGGTACGTACTGAAGGAGATCAAGGGTTCGGACCTCGTCACCGCGGTCCGTACGCTGGCGTCCGGGCGCTCGACCCTCGATCCGTCGACGACGGCCAGGCTGATGAACAGCCTGCGTGAGGAGGAGTCCGCTGACGGCTCCGCGGAGGGAGACGCGCTGGCGGGGCTGTCACCGAGGGAGAAGGACGTCCTCGCGCTGATCGGTGACGGACTGACCAACCACCAGATCGGCAAGCGTCTCTACCTGTCGGAGAAGACGGTCAAGAACCACATCTCCCGGCTGCTGGCCAAGCTCGGTGTCGAACGCCGCATCCAGGCGGCCGTGATCGCCGCGCATGCCGCGGACGCCCGTGCTCCGGGCATGCACGCTCCGGAGGCGCCCTCGCATGGTGCCGGGCACCACACGGCCTGACCGCTCCCCTCCCTCACCTGACCGCTCCCCTCCCTGAGGTGCCCCGGCCCGGTGTCAGGCGAGATTCAGGGGTACCCGCCAGCTCAGCCTGGTACCGCCCTGCGCCGACTCCCCCACGCTCATCGCTCCGCCGAGCTTCTCCGCGCGCCGGGCGAGGTTGTCCAGCCCGCTGCGGGAAGCGGCGTGCCGGGGCATACCCACGCCGTTGTCGGACACGACCAGTTCCACGGTGCCCTCTCCCACCACCAGCGAGATGTCCACCGCCGTCGCCCGCGCGTGACGGGCGACGTTGCTCAGCGCCTCTCCGAGCACCACGATCACCTGCTCGGCGGTCTCGGCCGACACGTCCGTGTCGATCAGTCCGGCCATCCGCAGCGCGGGCTGGAACCCCAGGGCCCTGGCTGCCTGCTCGACCGTGGCCGCTGTCCGCACGCGCAGCCCCTGACCGGCCCGGCCCGATCCGGTGACACGGAGCCCGAAGATGGTGGACCGGATGATCCTGATGGTCTCGTCCAGATCGTCCACCGCCCGCAAGAGCCGCTCACTCGCCTGCGGCTGTTCCACCAGCCGCACCACGCTCTGCAACGTCATCCCGGTGGCGAACAGCCGCTGAATGGCCAGGTCGTGCAGGTCCCTGGCGATGCGGTCGCGTTCTTCCAGCAGGGCGATCTGCTCGGCGCACTCACGCCGTTCGGTGAGCTCCATCGCCAGTGCGGCCTGTCCGGCGAACGTCAGCAGCGGTGCGGTCTCCGTATCGGTGAAGGCAGGACGCTCCCGTACCCGGGCCAGCAGCAGCACCCCGCGCGCCCGCCCCCCGGTCATCATCGGGACCGCGACGGCAGGGCCCAGCCCCCTCCACCGCCGTGGGCCCTCCGTGATCCTCAGGTCATGTTCGATGTCGGGACTGGTGATCGGCTCGCCCGCGTCCAGGGCAGCGCCGGAGAACGACCCCGCTCGCGGCACGACCAGGCCGAGATGCGACCCGGCGTCCAGCCCGACCGCCTCCGCCACACGCAGACTCTTCCTTTCGGCAGTCAGTGCCAGCACGCCGAGATCCGCGGCGAGGATACGTGCGGAGTGATCGACGGTCATCCGATGGACGCGTGCCTCGTCAGCCCCGCTCAGCAGGGCCTCGACGATCTCGCTGCTGGCTTCCTGCCAGCGTTGCCGGTCGCGCGTCTCCCCGAACAGGCGGGCGTTCTCGATGGCCACTCCCGCCGCGACCGCCAGCGTCGACAGCACGGTTTCGTCCTCGGCGTCGAAGGCCCGGCCGCCTCGCTTCTGTGTCAGGTACAGATTGCCGAACACCGTGTCGCGCACCCTGACGGGAACCCCCAGGAACGAGTGCATCGGCGGATGGTTCGGCGGAAACCCGTACGACGACGGGTGCTCGGAGAGCTCCACCAGCCGCAGCGGCTCGGGGTGGCGGATCAGCTCGCCGAGAATGCCGTGCCCCTCGGGCAGGGGGCCGATGGCCTCCCTCTGCTCCGCCGTGACGCCCACCGGCAGGAACTGGGCGAGCCGGGTGCCCTCACCGACCACTCCCAGCGCCCCGTACTCCGCGTCGACCACCACAACCGCGGCTTCGACGATCCGGCGCAGCACCTGCGGCAGATCGAGTTCTCTGCCGACCGACATGACCGCGTCCAGCAGCAGGGCCGCCTCGACCGGCCCTCGCATCACCGCGTCCAGCCGTTCCTGAAGATCGCCCGGCAGGGTGCCCAGGCGTCGAGGGCGCTCCTGTGCGCAGGAGCCGGATGACCTGTCGTTGTCGCCCACGATGCCTCCGTCGTGGCCCACGCGGCACAGTGGGGCCACATCTTCACGGTAGTAGCCCCACGCCGGGAAGCATCCGGTGGCGGAGATCCCGTACAGCCCCGCCGCCAGAGCCGTGCGTCCCGCCGGGCGGTCTGGTGCTCGCCCCACAGCGGACGGCGGACGCATCGGCGCGGCGTGTACGCGGGGCCGACGGGCCGACGGGCCGACGGGCCGACGGGCCAGCGCATCAGGTCCGAGCGGCCCGTGGCGGCGGGCCCCGCAGGCGCCCACGCCGATCCGTGCGCCAGGCCGTCGCCCCGCCGCCACCGAGTCGGTCGGTCACGGCGAACGGTCGGCTGGTCCCGGCACTCTTCCCCCTTCACCCGGCACGTGGGCGCCGGGGCGATGAGCCCGGCCCGGTACGGAATCCCGCCCGGGTTGAGGGCGGGGTGCCGCATCGCGTGTCCTAGAGTGGGCCACCACTGAACGGGCGTGGGAGCGATGATGAGGCGGGCGAACGCATGCGGGCCGGTGCACACCGGCTTTCGCGCTGCCCTGTCGCTGCTGGTGGCCGTTGTCGCCCTGATGTGCGTGTTCGGCCATGTGCGGCGTGACGATTCGCTCGCCCGGACGTCCTCCGCGGAGTTCGCCCGCGCCTCCGCCTCCCTCGAAGCACCGTCCGGAACGTCCGCGCCGTGCGGCAAGAAGGCTGTCGCCGATCAGACCGCGCAGCGGGCCGAGAACACTGCGCAGGCATCCGACTGCTCCGGCTGCCCGGCGTCCCGGACCGGGGCGGTGGTGTTCCACGCGCTGTGCTCTGGCACGTACTCGGCAGGCCCCGCCCCACCACCTTCTCCCTCATCTCACTCCGTTCTGCGGATTTAGACCGGCCCGTTGGCCGCGTCCCTGAATCCTCCAGAACGGAGTCATCTCACATGTCCCCTTCCCCGCGCTCATGGAGCCGGGCCGGTGCGGCTCTGCGTAGTTGGCGGACCCGGCAGTGGACGGTGGCGGGCCTCGGCGCCCTGGCCACCGCGGTCCTGGTCGGCGCGCCCACCGACGTGGTGCCCAACCCCCTGTTCGGCCGCTCGGTGCCCGTGCAGTGGTGGAACTACCCCGCCCTCGTCGTCACAGCGGTACTGGCGGGCATCGTCCTGAGCACCTATGTGCGGCAGCCCTCCCCGCCCGAGAGGACACCGGCCCGCGACGGTGGTCGGCTGGGAGCGGTCGGCGGTGTGCTGTCCTTCTTCGCCGTTGGCTGCCCGGTGTGCAACAAGCTCGTTCTCGTGCTTCTCGGAGCCTCCGGCGCCATGAGCTATTGGGCTCCCCTGCAGCCCCTGCTGGCGGTCCTTTCCGTGGGCCTGCTGGCGGAGGCCGCGCTGCGCCGCCTGTCCCTCCAGACCGTGTGCCCGGTCACGGCTTCCGCCTGACCCGCGGCCCGGTTCTGCTCCTTCTTCCTCACATCTGAGGTGTGCCATGGCTTCATCCACCCCTTCTTCCGCCCACCGTCCCCGCAGGCGGACCGTTGTGGCGACCACAGCGCTCGTCGCCGCCGCGGCGGTCGCCGGACTCGCCTTCGCTCTGGACGGCCCGGCCCCCGGCGACGAGCCGGAGACCAGGTCCCCGGTTGCCACCGGATCGACCGTCCCGGTGCCCGCCGACGAGGGCCTGCTCGCCCTCGCGCGCCGTACGCCCGGTGACGCCCTGGCCGCCGGACCGGCCGACGCCCCGGTGGTGATGATCGAGTACTCCGACTTCCAGTGCCCCTTCTGCGGTCGCTTCGCCCGGGAGACCGAGCCCGAACTGCTGCGCTCCTACGTGGACAAGGGGGTGCTGCGTATCGAGTGGCGCAACTTCCCCGTCTTCGGTGAGGAGTCCGAGCAGGCCGCGCTGGCAGGATGGGCCGCCGGACGCCAGAAGAAGTTCTGGGAGTTCCACGAGGTCGCCTTCGGCAGGCCACGTGAACGCAACAAGGGCGAGTTCGCTGCGGAGAAACTCGTCGCGATGGCCCGCGAGGCGGGCGTCCCCGACATCGAGCGGTTCCAGTCGGACCTGGCCTCCGACGCGGCCCGCGCCGCCGTGCGCAAGGATCAGGAAGAGGGCTACGGCCTCGGCGTGAGCAGCACCCCGGCGTTCCTGATCAACGGAAAGCCAGTCCTCGGGGCCCAGCCCACGGCCACGTTCAGGGAAGCCGTCGAAGCCGCGGCCGAGGCGGCGGGGCGGTGAGCGAGGTCACTCTGGCGGCGGCCTTCCTCGGTGGGCTGCTCGCGCTCCTCAGCCCGTGCAGCGCGCTGTTGCTGCCGGCCTTCTTCGCGTACTCCTTCACCAGCCGTACGAGACTGCTGGCCCGTACCAGCCTGTTCTACGTCGGTCTGTGCACGACGCTCGTGCCGCTCGGCGTGGCCGGTTCATTCGCCAGCCGGCTCTTCTACGGCCATCGGGACACCCTGGTGACGGCCGGTGGCTGGACCGTCATCGCTCTGGGCGTGGCCCAGATCGCCGGGATGGGGTTCGGCTCCCGGCGCATGGCGCGGGCAGCTGGCGCACGCCGTTCCGGATCGGCGCTGTCCGTGTTCGCTCTGGGCGCCGTCTACGGTCTGGCGGGCTTCTGCGCGGGGCCGGTCCTCGGCGGCATTCTCACCGTGGCGGCGGTGGGCGGCGATCCGTTCCACGGTGGGATGCTGCTCGCCGTGTACGCGCTGGGAATGGCGTTGCCGATGTTCGCTCTGGCCCTGTTGTGGGACCGGTTCGACCTGGGCCGCAAGCGCTGGCTGCGGGGCCGGTCCCTCCAGGTGGGGCGGGTCTCCCTGCACAGCACCTCGGTCATCGGCGGGGTGGTCTTCGTCGCGCTCGGCACGGCGTTCCTGGTGTTCGACGGGACGTCGGCGCTGCCGTCGATGATCAGCACCGACACGGAGTTCGCCCTGGAGGAGCGCCTGTCGGCCGTCGGAGCCGCCGTGTCCGACCGGACCGTGCTCCTGTTCCTGGCGGTCGTGGTGGCTCTGGCTGGGCTTCTGGCGCTGTTGCGGCCAGCAGGGAAGCGGGCGTCGCGGCCCTCGCCCCGGGAGCCGTCGGGGCGCGGGTGACGGACGCCGTACCCGAGTCCGTCGAACGGAGGGGGCGGGAAGCCGGCACGCCGGCCCCCGCCCCCTCTGGGCTCGTCCGTTGCGCGGAGTCGCACCGGGCGTTGGCGAGGCTGCCGACGGGGAGATGGCTGAGGGAGCGTGGCGGTCCTCGCGGCCAGCCACACCTCAGGGGCCGGTCGAGGAGCGGGGCGAGAAGCGCGGGTGGCTGGAAGAACTGGTCCTCTCCGCGCTCCGCCCCTCGCGGCTCCCTCGCTCAGGCGATCACGTCGACGAGCATGAAGGCCGCCACGCCCAGCAGGACGAAGGCGAAGATCCGTTGCAGGGTTCGTCCGGTGATCTTCGAGGAGAGTCTCTTGCCGTCCCAGGCGGCGAGGATCGCGGCTCCGGTGAAGGGGGCGATCACCTCCCAGCGCAGGTCCCCGCCCGTACCGGCGCGCGCGCCCAGCGCGGCCAGCGAGTTCACGACGATGACCAGCAGGCTGGTGCCCACGGCCTGCTTCATGCGCAGACCGAGGACGCTGACCAGGGCGGGAACGGCGAGGAATCCGCCGCCGACGCCCAGAAATCCGGTGACGGCGCCGAGTCCGGCCCCGGCGCCCGCCGCTTTCGCCGGGCGTACCAGCTCCGGCGGCTCGGCCCCCGAAGGGCGCAGCATCCGCAGGGCTGCCAGAGCGGCGACGACCGAGAACGCGGCGGTGAGCACCGCGGCCGGCAGGTGACCGGCGGCCGCCCCGGCGAGGAACGCCGGCACGATGCCCGCTGCCGCGAACAGGGCCCCGGTCTTCCAGACGACGTTGCCGTCCTTCGCGTGGGCGTAGAGGGCGGTGGCCGAGGTCGCCGTGACGATGATCAGGCTGGCGGTGGTCGCCGACGCCGGGGAGAAGCCGAGCAGGTATATCAGCGCCGGGACCGCGAGGACGCTGCCCCCGCCGCCGAGAGCACCGAGAGCGAGACCGATGACGGCCCCGGCGACCAGGGCCAGGATCAGGGTGCTCACGCTATCGAGCCGCTGTTCCCGCGCTCGTCGATGACCGGGAACCCGGCAGCGGCCCACGCGTTCATGCCGCCCTTCACGTCCACCGCGTCCGCGCCCCGTTCGGCCAGGAGTTTCGCGGCCCGCTGCGAGCGTTGTCCACTGCGGCAGATCACCACGAGGGGGCGGCCCTGCGCCGCCGCGGGCAGGGCCGCACCCGCGGCCAGCCCCGTCAGCGGCGCGTGCACGGCCTCGGGGGCGTGTCCGGCCTGCCACTCGGTCTTCTCACGCACGTCCAGCAGAACGGCTTCGGGCCGCTCCCCGCCGGTGCGGTTGCGCGCCTCGTCCACGGACAGGCGCGGTGCGCTCCTGTTGAAGAGGAACATCGTCGGCTTCGCCCTTCTCTCGGTAGGTGTCCTGCTACTGCCCGTCGGCACGGCCGACGGGCACGGTTCAGCCAGCGACGATGGTCAGGCCGGCTTCGGCGGCGGCGTCGAAGCCGTCGTCCACCGCGACGACCCGCCGTCCGGCGGCATCCAGCAGGGAGGCGGCGATACCCGCCCGCATGCCCCCCGCGCAGTGCACCCAGACCGTACCGTCCGGCACCTCACCAAGACGGCGGTGCACCTCATGGACCGGGATGTGGACCGAGCCGGCTATCCAGCCCCCGGCACGCTCGGAGTCACGGCGTACGTCCAGCACCACGACCCCGTCCGTGCGCTGGGCCGCCAGCTGCGCGAACGTCGCCCGCGGGAACGAAGCGGGGCTCTCACCGTCGCGCAGCCACGCGGCGGGCCCGCCCGTCGACGCACCGGCCGGCCGGTCGATGCCGACCCGGACCAGCTCCCGCTGGGCCGCGGCCAGTTGCTCCGGGGTCTCGGCGAGAAGGGTGACGGGCTTGCCCCACGGAATCATCCAGGCCAGATAGGTGGCGAGTTTGCCGTCCGCCTCGAAGTTGAACGAGCCCGCGACATGTCCCTCGGCGAAGGCGATCCGGTTGCGCAGGTCCACGACCCACTCCCCCGCCGCGAGCCGCGCGGCGATCTCCTCCGGATCGGCGGCGGCGGGCGGGGTCAAGTCGACGGGGTCGGGACCTGCCGCATTGGCCGGTCCCATGTGGGCGTAGTAGGCGGGCACGTCTTCCAGTCCCGCGAGAAGTCCGGCGACGAAGGTGTCCACGTCCACGGTCAGGGCCGAGTTCACGGTCTTCTCCCTGCCGATCGTCGTGGCGTCGCCGTCTGCCTGCGCGGAGGAGCAGAAGCTGCCGAACCCGTGGGTGGGCAGCACCGCCGTGTCGTCGGGCAGGGTGTCAGCGAGCCGGTGCGCCGAGGCGTGCTGGGCGCGGGCCAGCCGCTCGGTCAGCCGCGGCTCGACGAGATCGGGCCGGCCGACCGTGCCGATGAGCAGGGATCCACCGGTGAACGCGGCCACGGCCCGACCCGCCTCACTCAGGACGTACGCGGTGTGGTGCGGCGTGTGTCCGGGCGTCGCGACGGCTGTCAGGGTCAGACCGGTATCGACCTTCACGGTGTCGCCGTCGGCGACGGGAGTCCGGGAGAAGGAGACGCGCGCACCGGCCGGCACCAGGTAGACGGCGCCGGTGATCCGGGCCAGTTCCAGACCGCCGGTGACGTAGTCGTTGTGGATGTGCGTCTCCACCACATGCGAGATACGCACTCCCCGCCGGGCGGCGGCCGCAAGTACCTGGTCGATATCCCGGGGCGGGTCGACCGCCACCGCCGCCGACTCGCCCCCGGCGAGATAGCTGCGGTTGCCCAGGCCCTCCAGTTCGATCACGTCAACGAAGAACACCGCGACACTCCTTTCGCGCGAAAGTTACCCCCTGGGGTATACAAATCACCCTAACACCTTTACCCCCGGGGGTATACTCCGAGGAGTGGCAGCCGCCACATGAGCAGCGCGCTCGGCGGGGCACCCCGGCCGAACGCGACGAGCAACGAGGAGGCGGACCATGCCCTACGACCGCACCGTGACACTGGAAGCACCCTTCGATCAGGTGCAGCAGAACGTCCGCCGGGCCTTGGCCGACCAGGGCTTCGGGATCCTGACCGAAATCGATGTGCGGGCGACCCTCAAGGCCAAGCTCGACCACGACATGGAGCCATACCTGATTCTCGGCGCCTGCAACCCGCCACTGGCCCGCCAGGCCCTGGAGGCCGACCGCTCGATCGGTCTGCTCCTGCCCTGCAACGTCGTTGTCCGCGCCGACGGTGACCGCGTGATCGTGCAGGCCGTCGACCCCGGCACCATGGTCACCCTCACCGGCCTGGACGCCATGGCGCCCGTGGCCGAGGAAGCCACCCGCCGCCTGGACGCCGCCCTCGCCTCCCTGCAGGACCCCGCCGCGTGACGGACGCGACCGCGGTGGAGCGGCCCCCGGAACGCTGACGGGGCCGTGCCCGCCGCTACGCCCAAAGGAGTCGGCGGACGTTCGCGAGAGGGCGGCGCCGCATCATTCCCAGTCGTCCGGCTGGCCTGCCCGGTGAGTGGGCGGACGTCGTCGGCGACGATGCTGGCGATGGTGACGGCAGATGCCTCGGCGCCCTCGCGCGCGGACTCCCTCTCGTCCGATGCCGGCGATTCGCCGACCGCGGATGGCCCACCATGCCCCCGGCCTGGGCAGACACGCGAGAGTGCCGCACGCCGGGACGGGAAGGGGCCCCGACCGCTTCGGCACAGTCCACGGCCGTCCGGGCGACCGTCCGCCCCGCCCCCAGCCCCTGAAGCCCCGCGGACGCATACGCTGACCTGCGTCTTTCGATGGACGTGGAACCAGCGGCCGGTGCCGCCGCGCTTCGCGCCCCGGTGCTCCCGCGCGATCCCGGCCGGACCGTTCGGACCATGTCTCCGCGGCTGGCGCGGCACAGAGTTCGGTCATCCGCGGCAGCGTCCAGTCCGAGCCATGGCGCACCGGCGCCACGTTCACCGGCGCCTCGTCAGGGGAACGTACGGCGCTTCAGACCTCGGCCTGCCCCTCGCGCGCCAGTGTGGTGCGCCAGAGAGCGCGGGCCTCGGTCCGGCCCCGGCTTCTGGCGCACCACACTGGTTCACCAGCGCTTGACGAGAACGGAGAGCAGCAAGGCCCCGCGGTCATGGTTGCTGTAACGGAGCATCAGACGGTCGACGAGGTTCGCGGGCTGGAAGTACAGGCTCTGCCAGGCAGCTTCGCCCGGGATTCCGAGCGAGCCGAAGAGCATGGCCGACCCCAGTGCCGCGACTTCGAACCCCTCGGCCCTGGCGGCGTCCACCAAGTGCGCGGGGGAGAGAGGCTCCTCGACAGGTGACAGGCCTTCCTGCGGTTCCCCCTCCGCCGCCCCCTGAGCCGTACGACCGGTGGTGGCCAGCCAGTTCATCAGCTTCTCGGCGGGCTCGAAGAGGTTGCCCGCATAGCGGGCATTGGGTTCCCGCACGATGAGCCGCCCGCCGGGGCGCAGAACGCGCGCCGCCTCTCGCAGCGCGCGCCGCCATTCAGGGAGATGGTGGAGTACGCCCGAGCAGACGACCCCATCGACCACCCCGTCCTTGAGGGGAAGGCTCCGGATGTCGGACCGAAGGACGACTCCCCTCTCCGGAGGGAAGCACTGGCGCGCGTACTCCAGCATCCCGGCGGAACGGTCCACCGCGATGACGCGACGGGTGGACGATGCGATGTGTTCGGCCACCCTGCCCGTGCCACTGCCGAGGTCCAGGACGATGCCTTCTGGGGTCCGCTCCTGAATCCAGTCGAGGAGCCACGCTTCCGAGATCTTCGTGCGGGGGATCTCGCAGTAGGCCTGGTAGTGCGGCGCTTCCTTGTCATGAAAGTTCTCGTCGATGACGGATTCCTCGTCATCGGGGAGGTCCAGTGCTTCGAAGAACGGCACGGCAGCCGCTGTGGGACTGAGCTGCCGGACGCGATCGCGCACCGCGAGCGCGGTGAACCAGGAGACATCAGTTTCTTTTTGCTGACTCATCCAGCCCTCCCGGATATTGAGTAATGCGGCACTTTGCGCCCCTTCGGCCGTGCCATGAGCGAGATCAGGACGCCCACCGCGGCGAGGATCGCACCGACGGACAGGATGCTGTTCGAGGCACCGATGAGTCCGACGGCAGCACCGCCGGCGAACGTGCCCATCGGCGAGGCGAAGCTGGTCATCGAACCGTAGTAGGAGCTGACTTCGTTGAGTTGTGCTGGCGGCAGTTCCCGCTGCATGACCGTGCTGACGATCGGCCCGTAGGGCGCGTAGGAAAGGCCCCCGAGGAACATCGCCACGAGAGCCACGTAGTAGTGCACGGGCATCGCGACGATGAACATGGCGACGCCCCAGCCCGCGGCGCTGAGAGCGGCGATCCGTACGTGGGCGAGGCCGGCGAAACGGCCGGCCACGAGACCGCCGGCCACCGCGCCCAGACCGAACGCGCTCCACAGGACACCCAGCGCCGACCCGGTTCCCAGGCCGTACGACCGTTCTTCCGTCATCAGGGGAAGCCCCACGACGAAGGGCCCGTACAGAAGGTAGAAGACCGCCGTCAGGCCGAACAGCGCGCCGATACCGGGGACTCGGAGCGATCGCAGCACACCCGTCGGCTTCACCGCCGGTTCAGGCTCCGCGTCCGGTCCTGTGTCCTGCGATGACCGCGTCACCGCGGACCGGGGTATCAGCAGCAGAGCCCCGGCGAAGAGGAAGAAGCTCAGTGCGTCAAGGCCGAGCGTCAGCCCCGGACCGAACCACGTGCAGAAGAATCCCGCGGTAGCGGGGCCGATGAGGGAGGCGGACTGTACGGCCAGTCCGACGAGGGAGTTCGCCGTGAAGTGCTGGTCCTCCGGTGCCACCTCCCTCACGATGGCCCTGGCGCCGGTGCCGTTGAGAGGGCGAGTGACCGAGGACAGCGCCAGCAGGACCACGCACCAGGTGAAGCTCAGGTGGGACGTGACGGCCAGAAGCGCGACGAGACCCAGTAGCGTGCCACGCCACAGGTTGTCGGCCAGCAGCATGGTGCGACCGCTCAGCCCTCCGATCCGGCGCGCCATGAGCACGCCACTGACCATGCTCGGAACCAGGTAGGCCCCTGCGGCGACAGCGATCCCCATCGGACGGTCGTCGGCCGCGAGCAAGCTGATCGCGAGCATGACGATCGTGATGTCCGTCATCGCGTCGCCGACGCTCGACACGGTTTCGCCGATGAAGTACCGGCGGAAGGGTTTGTTTCTCAGCTGAGCCCGGTAGCTTGCGCTCACCGTCATGAGGGAGCCTCTCCGGATCCCTCACGAAGCCGGAAGCTGCTGAAGTCGAGGATATTGCCCATCTCGTTCTTCAGCCGGACCCCTTCCCAGCGATCGGCGTACGTCAGGTAGCTGACCTTGCCGGGGACGGCCACGAACAACGACTCCTCCCGGCAGTAGTCGGAGATCCGGCGGTAGTGCTCACCAGCCTCGTCCTCTGTCGAATGCTGGGCGCGGGCCAGGAGCTCGGCGAGCGCGGGCCCGGAGATGCCGAGAACACTCGGCAGCGGGGCGCGCTCGTCCAGCAGGGTCGACGCGAAGGCGTAGGGGTGCGGGTAGTCGGCTGACCAGCCGAGCCACGTCAGCGGGCTGAGTCCGCTGTAGAGCGAACTCATCAGTGCGACGAAGTCGAGCGCCTCGGTCTCCACCACTATTCCGGGATGGACTTGGCGCAGCCCGTCAGCCATGATCTCCGCCGCGCGCACGCGTGAGATGTTGGCCGCGTGCGTGTGCATCACGAGCCGGAGTCCCTTGCGCGCCGCCTCGCCGTCCCAGGCCTGCTCGAACTCCGCCCGCGCGAGGGCGAGGTCGTACGGTGCGAGTGCGGGCGCGCCACCGGGCAGGGCGGGGAGCGGGAAAGGTACCGGGTGGTACAGACCTTCGCCGTCCAGGACCTCCTTGATGTACCTGTCGTGGTCGAAGGCATGCCCGAGCATGCGCCGGAGGTGGATGTCGGAGAACGCGTCAGCCCTGATGCCGTCCGGTCCGAACGCACCGGAGCCGAGGGCAGGGGAATCCTTCGCCACGTTCTGGTTGATGAAGCCCACCGGCGTGAAGCTCCACTCGCCGGGCTGCTTTTCCAGCATGATGCCGCCGAGATCGCCGAGGCGCTCGCGGGACTCCGGCTGGCAGACCGAGAAGTCGCTCTTCCCGGTCAGCAACTCGTTCTCCCGCACGAATCGATCGTCCTCCGAGCGCAGTGTCACCTCGGCGGGAGTTCTCTCGAGGTCCGACCAGTGCGCGTCGTGACGAGTGAAACGCATGAAGCGCTCCTCGCGGTTCCACTCCGCCAGCGCGTACGGGCCCGTGCCGTTGGTGGTGGCGTCGATCTCGCTGGTTCCGGCGTTGATGAACTGCGGGATCGACGTGATGTCGCCGTCCCAGCCACCTGCCGCCACGGACCATTCCTGGCTCACGACGAGCGACCACTCGACGAGGAACGCGGTCAGTGGGTTGAAGTTCCCCCGCAGCTTCAGCAGGAGTCCGTCGCTCGTGATCTGGATCCGCTCGGCCATGGCTCCGGCCACCGCGGCGTCGATGTCCGTCAGCGGCTCACCCAACAGGGCATCGCCCCACAGCGAGGCGGGTCCGGTGGCGGTGATCGCCATGCGCCGCAGCGAGTAGACGACGTCGTGCGGGCGCATGACCGATCCGTCATGGAAGCGGACACCTTCGCGCACGGGCACCGTTGCCCATACCTCGGTCCCCTTCTGCTCCAGTACCGGCAGCGCTTCGGCGAGCGCGGGCACGATCACCCGGTCCGGCGAGAGCTGGTACAACCCGTCGTAGATGTTGACGAGGGGGTGCCTCGACGCCGTGTCGAACGCCTTGTGCGGATCCAGTGTGGCCGGCTCGTCGAAGGCGCCGATGACCAGGCTGGGCGATGTCCTGTCCACTGAGTGAGATCACTCCCCGTTCGGTTCGATGACGCAGCGGAAGCCGGTCTCCGGACCGTGCTGCAGTACGTGCTTGGCCACCCGCGTCGCGCTGCTCAGCTCGTCCGGCGGTGTGGCCCAGCTCCCGCCCTTGACACAGGCGGTGAGGGTCCAGTTACCCGTGCTGTCGGTGTACGAGGCCGCGCCGACGAAAGGAGTGATCTCGTGACCGTCGAGGTAGCGCGTCCGCGTCCACTCCCAGACGTTCCCGAGGAGGTCCATGACTCCGGCCTCCGAAGCCCCCCGCGGGTGTGCGCCGACCCTGCTGGTCAGCTCGGTGAGGTCTCCGCTGACGTATGCCCGCGTGACGTCTCCCCGGTCCGGCTCCCAGCACCGGGCGTGGGCGGGCGTGGGCGCTTCTTCGCCCCAGGGGCGGGAGTGCCCGGCCAGGAGCCCTGCCGCGCGCTCCCACTGAGCAGCACTGGGAAGCCTCTTGCCGCTCCAGGTGGCGTACGCCCAGGCGTCGAACCAGGAGACGTGGGTGACGGGGTGCCGCATCAGCTCTTCTCGCTGGTCGTGCGACACGTGACGCAGGACGTCGTGGTCGTGCTGCGCGTCCTGGCCGGGGTGGCTCCACAGCGGACCGTGCTCGCGAACCGCGTCGACGAAGCGGGCGTAGTCAGCCCAGGTGACCGGGTGGGCGTCTATGCAGAAAGCCCGCGAGCCAGGTGTGGAGTCCGCCGGGATTTCGATCATTCCCGTGGTGTCGAAACCGACGCTTCGCAGATCGGGGCGTCGGCTTCCACTGCTCATGACGAGCCTGCCCCGCTCTGCGGCGGGGTCGTCGTGCCGGCCGATGAGCGAGGAGAGGGCTGTCACCCCTGCGTTGCGCCTGATGTCTCCGGGCGCGGAGGTGGCTCCGTCGAACGCCGCGGCGGACCGGCCGGCTGCGACGAAGACCTCGTCTATGGTGCTGAGGGCACCGTGCTCGCGTATCGCGTCGAGCGCTGCGACGGAGACGCGATCGTCCGCGTCGTTGACCGCCCAGGCCAACAGCGCTGCGGCTTCCTCGTCCTTGGGCTGTTCGGCAGCCACCTGCAAGACGGCGAGCCGCGCGGCGGCATGAGGGTGCATGGCCCCGACGGCCCACAGGTCGTCCGCGGGGAAGCGCCCCTCGGCGACGGCCCGCGCCAGCGTGGACACGGCCGTACGCAGGTCGTCCACCGTGGTCGCTGTGGGGGTTGTGGACTGCAGCAGTGCCCATGCCGCTGCTTCGCCTTCGGCAAGCGGGGTGGACGGATTCACGAAGTCTCCTCGGACGCGGCGCTGACGAAGAGCGAATCCGCTGCGGATATGTGCTCGTAGCGAGAGGAATCGGCATTCTCATCTACCGCACCGCGGCCGGCGCAGTAATAGAAGTACAGTGTCGCCCGCCGGTCGTCCCGGCGGGGCATCGCCTCGGACCCGTGGTAAATCCACTCGTCGTGGCAGACGAGATCGCCCGCTTTCACCTCGACGTAGAAAGGTTCGGGAGCCACCGGGCCGACCGGGTCTCGGTGCGATCCGGGGATAACGGCGAGACAGCCGTTGAAGCGGTTCGAGTCGTTGAGGTAGATGCCCGCGGTGAACGCAGGAGACAGTTCATGTCCGGGCGGGAAATCACCATGCCACCGAATACGCGAGTAGCCACTGCGCGACTCGCCGGTCTTCAACTGCCAGACGACGCCGTTGAGTGAATTCTGCAGGAGCCGGTGGTGCGCGCTTCCCAGACCTACGCGAATAGCGTCCATCGCACGTGAATCGACGAGCTCAGCAGAGGTCTGCGAATGCTTGGTAAAATAGTTGAGCCGATGGTAGTAGGCGATCTCACCCTTCTCGTCACGTGCGACCGGGATCGCCTTGTCGATGCGCTCGGCAGGAATTTTCCCGCCTCGGATCATCTCTTGATACGCTTCGGCCTCTGCAGTGATTCGGGCGACTTCTTCAGAGCTGAGAAAACCCTCATAGATGACGAAGCCATTCTCTTCGTAGAAGGCTTTCTCCTGTGCTGTTACTTCACCGGAGAAGCGGTATCGGCCAGGCATGGAAACTCCGTATTTTTCTTGCTTTCTCAGAGAATCACGAGCAGTCGCAGACACATCTGAACCCGATCTCGAAGTGCCGGTCGAGGGCCAGATCGCGCCCGCGGAAGGCTACGGACACCTGCTCCGGAAGGGAGGTCCACGTGCCTCCCTTGATGACGGCGTAGGAGCGCTGGTCGTAGATCACCTCAAGTGCGTCCCGGCCGCCGTCGAGGGGGCTGAAGGGCGGGCCGTCCGACGACGTGGCGGTCCACTCCCACACGTTGCCCGACATGTCCTGGACGCCGTACGGGCTCTCGCTGCCCACGATCCCCCGGGGAACGGTGGTGATCGCGGGCGAGGAGTCCACGATGTCCAGGAGGTGCCGACGCCACGCTTCGACGCCCGCCCAGCCGGGCTCGGCCCGGAACGACGAGGCATGTGTGCGGGTGGAGTCGAAGGCGTCGCCCCACGGATACGCGCGGCCGTCGGGGCCCTGTGCCGCCGCCTGCCACTCCGTCTCGTCCGGGAGCCGTTTGCCGTGTGCTCGCGCGTACGCGTAGGCGTCGAACCAGTCCACGCCGGTCACCGGATGACTGGGGCCACTGCGCCGGTCCAGCAGCGTGTTGCGCAGGTGGATCTTGTCGGGCTGTTCTGCGGGATGGCAGTACGTGTGATCGGCGGCCGCGGCACTGACCGCGAAGGCGTCGTACTCGGCGTTGCTGACGGGCAGCACATCGATCATGAAATCCCCGCAGGAACGCTCCTCCTGAGGGTCGTCCCAGTCGAACACGAGCGAGTCCCGGTCAAAGGCCCGGGGCGGTCCGCCCGTGACCGAGCCGGCGGGCACACGCACCATGCCTTCGTGGCCGTGGGCGCCCGCGTGCCGCGCGTCCTGGGTCTCCGCCGCCGGATACGAGTTCAGGTCGTATCCGTCCGGGAAGATCTCGTCTTCCAGCTTGGCCAGAGAATCGGGGTCCGCGGTACCCGCTATCGCGGTAATGGCACGCAGCGCCACAGCGTGACCTATTCCCACGGGTTTTCCCGCCTCATGGCTCAGGCGGCGACTTGCCCGGCCGATGATGAGGAGCAGTTCGGGAAGAGCCTGGGTAAGCCGGAGGCGCCCGGCGAGTTCCAAAGCGTCAAAGGCGACAAAGTCTTCGTAATCATGAGTCAGCCAGGTCACCGCATCGTGAACATCGGCATGGTTCGGAGCACGCCGCACGAGAGCGTTCATGAGGCACTGCCGAACCCACGGCATTTCATGCATAGCAGCCGCAGCGGCGATATTTTCGATGTCCTGCTCAGGTGCCTTGCGTACCGCAGAGGCCAGCTCGGCCAGTCCGGATCCAATGCGAGAGCTATCGCCTGCGACGCCGGCCTTCGACAACTCCGCCAGGACGGAAGTCCATTCAGTCAATTCGTCTCCTAGAACGACACCGGGCACACAGGCAGCGCCTGTGTGCCCGATGTGGGATCCGGTATTACCACTTGTTGCCAAGGGCCAGGACCGGGCGGTTCTTACGGGCCTCGCGGGCCGCCTTCCACTGCGCGGAGTACTGCATCTGAATCACCTCCTTCGCGTTTCTCTAATACCCCGGAACAGTAGGTCTTGAAATTTGATAAACGCAAGTGTGACGTGGGGCACGTTTCACACTTCGGCCGGTTTATCGATTGACACCCCGCCCGTTTCGCCGACCTTTATGATCATTTAACATGGGGGCGCGACGACGGGGCGTAAGTACGGAATCAAGGAATCCGATTTCCATCGGATCTAATTTCGGCCAAATATTAATGGACGGCTGATTCTCTGCGGTCTGGCTGCCGACCGGAGGCGCTGGTGAGCCGGGGACGGAGCTGCGACGCGCTGGTGTGGCCTGCGGTCTGCCGCCTTCCGTGGCGGCGCCGCTCCGGCCCGGCCCTGACCGATCGGCCTTTCCTGCCCGCCCTCATGACTGGCTGACAGTCCGCCGCCGCCCGGACCCGGGCGCTCCCGGACCGGGGCTACTCCGCCCCGGGGACACCCGCTCTACGGTCCAGGGCGTACGGCGACGGTCGAGGTTCGCTCCTCGGGCAGCACGGCGCCCTGGGCCTGCGCCGTCGGCCCCGGCCGAAGTGCCCACGGCACGGGGCCGGTGTCCGTCAGCTCCTCGTACGACCGCGGCTGTCGCACGATGGGGCCGTCCACGGATCGGGGCTCCCGGTCCGGGCCCGAGCAGAGCTGGTTGCAGGAGGTGCCGTGGCCGCGCACGGCCCGGGTGTCATCCGATGCTGGCGTCTCGCTGGCCACAGGCGGTCCGCCAACCGCCTGACCTGGGCAGGAGCGCGAACCGCGTGGCGGTGGAACTTCACCGGCCGCAGCCACGACGGCATCGTCCCGGCCCGCGAGGACGGGGAGAACGCCTCCGCGCCCGTCGGCGAGGTCCGGGAGTACCCCGGCGACCGCCTCCCCGAGCCCGCCCTGCCGATCACGCCGATCACACCGCTCAGACCGCTCAGACCGCTCAGACCGCTCAGACCGCACGGAACCACCGCTGGCCTTGGGTGACATCGCAGTGCGCAGGGACCGTCGCGCTCCGGGGCCGGAGTGGCCTCCGGGTGGCAGCGCGACAGGACCCGCACAACGATGGTGGGGATGCCCATCGCCGGGAGGCCTGATGAACCACAAGATCAGCGTCCTGTTCCGAGCCATTCCCCTGCTCATGGGCGCGGTGTCGGCCGCGCTCGGCGGATACGTGCTCGCGCACGCGTACGGGCCGAGCGCGCGCGTCGCGGGTCTGGTCCTCATTTTCCTGGCGGCCATCTGCCTGTGCCTGTTCGCCACCGCGGCGACCATCATCAGACAGCTCATCGGCCGCTACACCGCACTGGACCGGCTGCTGTACCCGGTGTTCGGCTTCGCGGTCAGCGGTGTCACCGTGGGCTACGGACTGAGCCTGCTCACCGAGAGCCCACGACCGCCCCCCGACTTCGTCGCCGGGCACGTGATCTTCGGAGTCGGCATGATCTGCGTCTGCGTCTCGTGCGTGGCCACGGCTTCCACCCGGTTCGTCCTGATCACCGGGAACTCGGCGCTGCCGGAGGGCTCGCCTCCGCGTTCGCCCGCGCCGTTCGGCCGAACCGCCGTCCGGGCCCTGACCGCGCTTCCGGTCCTCGCGTCCCTGGTCACCTGGGCGTGGGCCTTCACGCTGCTGGCGGGTGGAGGCGGCGGACGGGCGGCAGGACGTTTCACCGCCGGGCACGTGATGGTGGGCCTGGCACTCGTCTGCACGTGCCTCATCGGGCTCGTGGCCAGCATTCTGCGGCAGATCCAGAACACCTACACCCCCAGGGAGCGCGTCCTGTGGCCCGCGTCGGCGGCCGTCCTGGGCGCCATCGGCATCGTCTGGGCGCTGACCGTCCTCTCCGTGCACACCCGGCCCTCGCAACTGGCCGCCGCGTACGTTCTGATCGGGCTGGGGCTGATCTGCTGGAGCATCCTCAGCAAGGTGCTGCTGCTCGCACTCGTCTGGCGGCGCAAGGCCCCCCTGGCGAACCGGGTTCCGCTGATCCCGGTCGGCACGGCGCTGCTCTGCCTGTTCCTCTCGTCGTTCCTCTTCGAGTCCGCCGATCCCGCCGTGGTCGTCGCGGCCCGTGTCCTGGTCGGTCTGGGGGGCATCTGCTTCTCGCTGTTCTCCATCGTCTCCATCCTGGAGAGCGGGACCAGCGGCAGCGGCGAGGACACACCCGCGTGAGGCGGTGCTCCGAGCCGCGGAGCACGCCTCCGAACGCTTCGGTGAGGGCCGGGGATACCCTGGTCACCGCCTTCTCCCCCGCCCCACCAGGAACGGACCACCATGAGCCAGGACACCCCCGCCCCCGTCGTGGAGCGCGTCGACGCACGTCACCGGTACACCATCCAGGCCGACGGCGCGCCCGCGGGCTTCACCGTCTACCGCGACCGGGACGGGCAGCGGGTCTTCTACCACACCGAGATCGACGACGCCTTCGCCGGCCGCGGGCTGGCATCGGTGCTCGTGACGGCGGCCCTCAACGACGTACGGAGCAGCGGAATGCGCATCGTCCCCGTCTGCCCGTACGTGGCCAAGTACCTCCAGAAGCACGACGAGTTCGCCGACATCACCGACCCGGTGACTCCGGAAATCCTTGAGTGGCTTCAGGGCGACCGCGCCTGACCTGCATATTCCCTTGGTCTCTGAGCGCGGACTGTGCCAGGGTCCTGCGTCGTGACAGAGAACGACAGCATCCGGATCACCCCGCTGGCCGAGCGGCCCTCGCTGATCCCGCGGCTCTACGAGATCAACGACTCCTGGCCCGTTTTCACCCATCATGAACCGGCCGCGAACGCGCTGCTGAGCCAGGTCCCCGTGGAGTTCCCGGAGTACTGCGTGGTGGCGACGGACGGCGAACGGGTCGTGGCGCGCGGCTTCAGCGTGCCGTTCCACTCCAGGCTCGACGGCCGTGAGGAGATGCCCGACCAGGGCTGGGACCGGGTGCTGGTCTGGGCGTTCCAGGACCGGCGGGCCGGGCGCTCGCCGACGGCGGCCAGCGCGCTGGAGATCACGCTGGACATCGGCCACCTCGGCCGGGGCCTGTCCTACCGGATGCTGGCGGCGCTGCGGGAGGCGGTCGGACGACAGGGTCACGACGCCCTGCTGGCGCCGGTCCGCCCGACGGCCAAGCACCTGGAACCGCGCGTCCCCATGGCCGACTACCTCCGCCGGTACCGGGACGACGGGCTGCCGGCCGACCCATGGGTGCGGGTGCACGTCAGGGCGGGCGGCACCGTCGAGAAGGTCGCGCCGGCGTCCATGACGGTGGCCGGTTCGCTGGCCGACTGGCGGCGGTGGACCGGCCTGCCGTTCGACCGGGACGGTGCCGTCGACGTACCCGGCGCGCTGGCACCGGTCCACTGCGACACCACGCACGACCACGCCGTCTACGTCGAACCCAACGTCTGGATCCGGCACCCCGTCGAACCGCGTACCGGCTGAGCCCCGCGCACCGGCCGCGTCAGCATATCGGCGACCGCGGACGCCGCCCGCCCGAGGCACCGGTCCCCGCAGGGGGCGTCTGCCCGGTGCCGGTCCGGGAGGGCCGCCAGGGCGACGGGCGCGGCGGCCGGGGCGGCGACGGCCCAGGCGATGCCACTGCCGTGCTCGCAGGGGCCCCGGCGCCAGCTCTGTCGCCGACGGTCCAGCCCCCGGACAGACTGACCCACATCACCTCGACCGGCCCAGCCGCGGAGCACGCGCGCGGCAACGCGCCCGAGGCCACCCCGTGGAACGTCGGCGCGCGGGCGGAGCGCTCGTCCACGCGCGGGGGCAGGGTTCGGTTCTCTTCGCGCGGGCGGAGCGCCCGTACGCGCGGGGCGGCCTCGCGGAGGGGTTTACCGGCGTCCTGTTCCTTTCGCTCGACGCGGCCCCCTTAGATGATCAAAGGAGCATGGGGTTACCATATGAGCGCCGCCTAGCTCGAAAGATAAACCTGTGACTGTCAATGACGACTCGTTCACCAGTTGGAAGCACCGCGAGGAGATCGCGGAGTCGATGATCCCGGTCATCGGGAAACTGCACCGCGAGCGGGACGTAACGGTTCTGCTCCACAGCCGCTCCTTGGTCAACAAGTCGGTGGTCAGCATCCTGAAGACCCACCGATTCGCCCGCCAGATCGCCGGTGAGGAACTGTCGGTCACCGACACGCTGCCGTTCCTCCAGGCCCTGACCACGCTCGACCTCGGCCCTTCCCAGATCGACATCGGCATGCTCGCCGCGACCTACGCCGCCGACGAGCGCGGCCTCCCGGTGGAGGAGTTCACCGCCGAGGCCGTCGCGGGCGCCACGGGCACCAACAAGCTGCAGCGCGGGGAGGGACGCGACGTCGTCCTGTACGGTTTCGGCCGAATCGGCCGCCTCGTCGCCCGGCTGCTCATCGAGAAGGCCGGTTCCGGCAACGGACTGCGGCTGCGTGCCATCGTCGTCCGCGGCGGTGGCGACCAGGACATCGTGAAGCGTGCCTCGCTGCTGCGCCGCGACTCGATCCACGGCCAGTTCCAGGGCACGATCACCGTTGACGAGGCGACGAACACCATCGTCGCCAACGGCAACGAGATCAAGGTGATCTACGCCAACGACCCCACCGAGATCGACTACACGGCGTACGGCATCAAGGACGCCATCCTCATCGACAACACCGGCAAGTGGCGCGACCGCGAGGGGCTCTCCAAGCACCTGCGCCCCGGCGTCGACAAGGTCGTCCTGACCGCTCCGGGCAAGGGCGACGTGCCCAACATCGTGCACGGCGTCAACCACGACACCATCAAGCCGGACGAGCGGATCCTTTCCTGCGCGTCCTGCACCACCAACGCGATCGTGCCGCCGCTGAAGGCGATGGCGGACGAGTACGGTGTGCTCCGCGGCCACGTGGAGACCGTCCACTCGTTCACCAACGACCAGAACCTTCTGGACAACTACCACAAGGCCGACCGCCGTGGTCGTTCCGCGCCGCTGAACATGGTCATCACCGAGACCGGCGCCGCCTCCGCGGTGGCCAAGGCCATGCCCGAGCTGGATGCGCCGATCACCGGCAGCTCGATCCGGGTTCCGGTGCCGGACGTGTCGATCGCGATCCTGAGCCTGCGGCTCGGCCGTGAGACGAGCCGCGAGGAGGTTCTCGGCTACCTCCGCAACGTGTCGCTGACCTCGCCGCTCAGGCGTCAGATCGACTTCATCACCGCCCCCGACGCGGTGTCGAGCGACTTCATCGGCTCGCGCCACGCCTCGATCGTCGACGCGGGTGCCACCAAGGTCGACGGCGACAACGCGATCCTCTACCTCTGGTACGACAACGAGTTCGGCTACTCGTGCCAGGTGATCCGCGTCGTCCAGCAGGTCTCCGGCGTGGAGTACCCGACCTTCCCGGCCCCGGCCGTCTGACCCCGGGTTCCGCGCTGCTGAGGGCGCCCGGCGAGCATGTGCTCGCCGGGCGCCCCTTCCGCGTCCGGGCGGCCCTTCGCGCAGGCCGCGCACCCGCAGCCGCGTGCCCGAAGTGCTGTGGCACGATGCCCGGATGATCAACGACACACCCATGTCCCCGGTCGTTCGGGCAGGCCGGATGGGCCGCGAGGACCAGCCTGTGCTCGGGCTCCCGGGCGGCGCGGAGCTGCGCCCCTGGCGGACGCAGGACGCGGGGGCCCTGATGGCCGCGGGCCAGGATCCGGCGATTCGCCGGTGGAACCTCTTCACCGTGGCGTCGGCGCAGGAGGCCCGCGAGCGGATCGCGCGCATGCACGGCCGCTGGCGCGCGGAGACGGGCGCGGTCTGGGCCCTGGCCCGGCCGGGCGGCGACGCCACAGGGCTCGTCGGGCTGAACGACGTTGCCCTCGAAGGCGGCAGCGCGGAGATCATCTACTGGCTCCTGCCCGCGGCCCGCGGCCGGGGCGCCGCGGCCGGGGCCGTGGAACGGGTCAGCCGGTGGGCCCTGGACGAGCTGGGGCTGCACCGCCTGCGGCTGTGCCACTCAACGGCCAATCCCGCTTCCTGCCGAGTGGCGCTCAAAGCCGGTTTCGCCCCCGAGGGCGTCATGCGCGGCGCGCTGCTGCACGCGGACGGATGGCACGACCAGCATCTGCACGCCCGTCTCGGCGGTGACGCCCCGGGCCCGCTCTGATCGCGCCCGGGACGTCCAGGACCGGTCACGCGGTGTGCTCGGCGGACGCCGGTCACGACGGTCTTAGCCACCGCGCCGGAGATGTCCTCGGGAGCGGACCGCCGGACCGCCGATGCCGGTGCCGGTGCCGATGCCCCCCGGCCCCCGGCCCCCGGCCCCCGGCTCCCTGCTCCCTGCTCCCTGCTCCCTGCTCCCTGCTCCCTGCTCCCGGACAGAACGAGGGCCCGAAGGCGGCGGCCAGGGCGCCCTCGATGACGTAGGTGAACCGTCCGGCCGGAACCGAACTCCACGTGCCGCCCGACGGGGTGAGCACCCGTGTGGCGCCCGGCCAGCGGAGCCCGGAACGGGCGGAGGCGCCACGCAGGCCGAGAGCGGCGGCCGGACGGCTGGCCCAACACCCCTGAGACCCCGGCGCTTTCGGTCCGCCTCCTCGCTCCCCGGGCTACGGTGGGGCCGCAACACGGCACGGAGGGGGCCACATTGACGCGGGTCGCGATCATCGGCGGTGGCATGGGCGGCCTGGCCGCCGCGCTGTTCCTGGGACGCCAGGGCCACCGGGTCACACTGTTCGAACGGGACGGCCACCGACCGGGAAGCGACCTCGACAGAGACTTCTTCCGCTGGAACCGGCCCGGCGTTCCTCACGCGGTCCAGCCGCACGGCCTCCTGGCGCCGGTACGGACCGTGCTGCGCGCGGAGGCCCCGGACGTGTACCGCGCGATGCTGCGGATGGGCGCGCGCGAGCACCATGAGCTCGACTGGTTCGACGAGCGCCCGCCCGCCCGCCCCGGCGACGACGACCTCGTGACCCTTCAGTCCCGGCGGATCGTCCTGGAGGCCGCGCTGCACGAGGCGGTGGACCGCGAGCCGGACGTGGACGTACGGCTCGGGGAGGCCGCCGACGGGCTCCTCGTCGACCGGAGGGGCGAGGTCCCCCGGGTCACGGGCGTACGGTCCGGGTCGCGGGCGTACACGGCTGATCTGGTGCTCGACGCCGCCGGTCGCCGGTCGCCGGTGCCCGGGTGGCTCGCCGGGGCGGGCTGCCGGAACGTGGCCGTGGAGAACCACCGCGTGGGCATCGCGTACTTCTGCCGCTGGTACCGGCTGCGCCCTGACGGGCCGCGCCACCCCGGACGCGTCAGGGCCGGTTCGGTCGCCCCCTTCGCCCTCGGCGGGGTGTTCCCTTCGGACAACGGCGTCTTCGCCGCCTCGCTGACGGTCTCCACCGCCGACCCGAGCCGCGCGGCGCTGCGCGACCCCGAGGTGTTCGAGCGGGCCGCCCTGACGTTCCCGGCCATCGCGGCATGGCTGGCACTGGCGCCCTCGGCCGTCTCCGGGGTGCTGGCGATGGGGGGCCTGCACAACCGCTGGACCTCGACGGCCGACGCCGACGGCCCCGTGGTCACCGGCCTGGCGGGCGTCGGGGACTCCCTCGTGTACACCAATCCCACGACGGGGCAGGGCGTGTCCATGGCGCTGTGGGCGGCGCAGTGGGTGGCCCGGCACGCCGACGCGGCCGTGGACCCGGTGTCGTTCACCGCCGCGTACCACCGCTGGACCGGGCAGGTACTGCGCCCGCGGTTCGACCGCCAGGTCACCGCCGACCGGGCCGACGCCGACCGGCTCGCCGACCCGGTGCGGGCAGCGGCCGGGCCCGCCACCCCGGCCGCCCGCGAACGGGCCGCCCTCGCCGCCTGTGCCCTGGAGGACCCGCTGGTCATGCGGGCCCGCGCGAAGGTCCGCCATCTCGTCCTGACTGCCGATCAGGCATACGGAACCGAGGAGGTGCGCTCCCGGCTCGCGCACTGGCTGGACCAGCACCCGGACTTCACGCCTTCGTTCGACGGCCCGGCCCGCGCCGCGTGGGAGGCGGTCACGGCCCGCCCGAGCCACACCGTCTGACCCCCGCCCGGCGGCCGACGGTCACACGGCGGTCAACGAACGACGGGCGACAACTCGAATACCTTTCGCACCATTTTTACACTGTTCTCACCCGTACGGGTGGTGTATCACTGGGTGTGGCCATATTGTCGATGCAGGAACAACGGCTGGAAGAAGGGCGCCGCGTCCGACGACCGCCCCCGGCGGCGTCAGCCCGACGCCAGGCAGCCGAGGAGCCGACATGCAAAAACACCAGCTCAGGACCGCTTTCACGTGGTGCGCCACCACAGCACTCGCCGTGGCGATTTCCCTTCCGGCATCCGCTTCCACCGCCGCGCCCGCTCGCCCGTCCGTGGCCGCCTCCACGGCCTCGCACTCGACGGCCCGTGTCGTGGCCATCGACTGCTTCTCGAACACTCAGGTACGGCCGGGCGACTTCCTGCTCGCCTGCGGGGACGGCAACAACCGCCTCACCGACATCCACTGGTCGCACTGGGGATCTTCCTCCGCCATCGGCACGGCGCTCGATGTCGTGAACGACTGTCAGCCGTACTGCGCTGCGGGTAAGTTCCACTCGTATCCCGTCATCGTGCGGCTGGACCGCCCGGAGCCCACCCGGGCCCACCCCGACGTGCAGCAGTTCACCCGGATCAAGCTCGTCTACACCGATGCCGTACCCGATCACACCGGACGGGTCATGACCCAGGAACTCTGGGACTGACCCCCTCGGGGCCGGGGCTCCGGCGCTCCGGAGCCGCCGTCCAGGACCCGGCCGCGAGGTGAGATGAGTGACCGTCCACGCCCCCGCATCGCACACCCGCGGCCGGTGGCGGCCCGGCTACCCGGCCGCGGCGGCGGTGTTCGCCATCGGGATGGCCGGGACCACCCTGCCCACCCCTCTCTACGGGCTCTACCAGCAGCAGATCGGGTTCTCCGAACTGATGGTGACCGTGGTGTTCGCCGTGTACGCCATCGCGGTCATCACCGTGCTCCTGGTGGCGGGAAACCGCTCCGACGACGTCGGACGGCGGCCCGTTCTGCTCGTCGCCATGGGGCTGTCGGCAGCGAGCGCGGGATGTTTCCTGCTGGAGCGCGGGCTGCCGCTGCTCTTCGCGGGGCGCCTGCTGTCCGGCTGTGCGGCCGGGCTGCTGAGCGGTGCGGCGACGGCGGCCGTCATCGAGCTGGCCCCTCCCGGGCACCGCGCCCGCGCGGGCTTCGCCGCCACCGCCGCGAACATGGGCGGTCTGGGCTGCGGCCCGCTGCTCTCGGGGATCCTGGCCCAGTACACGCCCTGGCCGCTGACCCTGCCGTTCTGGGTCCATCTCGGGCTGGTCGCGCTCGCCTGCGGCATCATCTGGCTGCTGCCGGAGACCGTCGACCGGCCCCGGCCCCGCCCGCCCCTGAGACCCCAGGGGCTGTCGGTTCCCCCCGAGGTCAAGGGAGTCTTCCTGCCCGCCTCACTGGCCGCCTTCGCGGGCTTCGCTCTGCTGGGCCTGTTCACCGCGGTCGCCCCGAGCTTCGTCGCGAAGACCCTGGAGGTGCACAACCTGGCCGTGGCGGGGGCCGTGGTCTTCTCCGTGTTCCTCGCCTCGACCGCAGGGCAGTCCCTGACCCGGCGGACCGGCGGACGGCGCGCGCTGCCGGTCGGCTGCGGCGTCCTGTTCACGGGACTGCTGCTGGTGGCGTCGTCGCTGCTCACCGCCTCGCTGACGCTGCTGATCCTGGGCGCCCTGTTCGGCGGTACCGGCCAGGGGCTGGCCTTCAGGGCCGCGCTCACCCTGGTCAGTGACGCCGCCCCGGCCCGGCATCGCGGCGGCACCATCTCGGCGTTCTTCGTCGTCGCCTATGCCGGGATCTCCGTGCCGGTGGTCGGGGTCGGGGCCCTGGCCGCCTGGCTGGGGCTGCGCCCGGCCGGGCTGATCTTCGCGGGATGCGTGATGCTGCTGACCGCGGGCGCGGGCGTGTTCGCCGCACGCGGACTGCCCGGGGCCGGGTGAGGCCCCGGCAACCGGCCGCCCCGTCGGCCGGGCCCGCCGCAGGGTGGCGGCTTCGGCCGAGTCCGGTCAGCATGGACGCATGCCACTTGATCAAGAAGACCTCATGCCCATCGCGGTGCTCGGCGCGACCGGCGGTCAGGGCGGTGCGGTCGCCGCGGCTCTGCTGGAGAAGGGCCGGGCGGTACGCGCCGTGGTGCGGGATCCCTCCAGCGGACGGGCCCGCGCTCTGTCCGCGGCCGGGGCTCAGCTCGTACCCGGGGACCTGTCCGACCCGGACTCGCTGACCGCGGCGTTCCGGGGCGCATCGGCCGCGTTCGCCGTCACCACTCCGTTCCAGGACGGTCTCGACGCCGAGCTGGCCCAGGGCGCGGCGATCGTGCGGGCCGCGACGGACGCCGCCCTGCCGCACCTGGTGATGGCCTCCGTCGCGAGCGCGGACCGGGACACCGGCGTACCGCACTTCGAGACCAAGGCGAAGACGGAGAAGCTGCTCGCCGCCTCGGGCCTGCCCGCGACGGTGGTGGCGCCCGCCTACTTCTACGACAACGCGCTGGGCGGCAGGGACCAGGTGGCCGCCGGGCTGCTCACCATGCCGATCTCCGGTGACACCCCGCTCCAGCAGGTGGCCCGGCAGGATCTGGGCCGGGTCGTGGCCGCGGTCGTCGCCGACCCGGAGCGCTGGATCGGACAGCGGGTCGAAGTGGCGGGCGACGATCCGACCCCGGTCCGGATGGCCGAGGAGATCGGACGGGCGGCGGGTGGCACGGTCACCTTCCTCCAGTCTCCGCTGGAAGACCTCCGGGACGTCAACCCCGACATGTTCGCCATGTACCGCTTCTTCGCGAACGGCGGCTACCAGGTGGACATCCCGGCGCTACGGGAACAATTCCCGGACGTGCCCTGGACGTCCTACGCCGCGTGGGCGGGCGCCCAGGAGTGGCCGAAGCCCCGTGCCTGACGCCCGCCCGGCGGGGCCGTGGCCTACCAGGTGACCTTGATCCGCCGAGGACTGCGGGAGGTGGAGCCGAGGTGCCACTCCACGGAGTCGGCGGGCTGCGCCAGACTCATCCCGGGGAAACGGCTGGCGAGCCGGTGCAGGGCGAGCTGGAGCTCCAGCCGGGCCAGCCAGGCCCCCATGCAGTAGTGCACGCCCGCCCCGAACGACAACGTGGGCGCCGGAAGGGGCGCGCACAGGTCGTCCATCGGCCGGGGGGCGAACACCTCGGGGTCGCGGTTGGCCGCCTGGCAGTCGGCGAGCACCACCGAACCTGCCGGGATCACCACCCCGCCCACCTCCGCGTCGACGGCGGCATGACGCGGTGATCCCTGGTCGTCACCGAGCGGGATCAGGTGCAGCAGGCTCTCCGCCACGGCCCCGGCCACCTCCTCGTCCTTCGCGAGCCGGGGCCAGATCTCCTGCCGTTCACCGAGCAGGTAGAGCAGCGAGTTGCTGAGCATCGTCATGGTGCTGTCATGGCCACCCACCACCAAACCGCATACCAGATCGATGAGTTGGCCTTCCGGGACTCCTCCCTCCTCGTCGGCGGCCGTGACCAGCATGCTCGTCAGGTCCTCCCCCGGTTCTTTGCGCCGCTGAGCCAGCATTTCCGCACCGAAGGCGGCGAACTCGGACAGGGCCGAAGCCATTTCCTCCTCGGGATGGGATCCGTCGGAGAAGGCGTACTGGCTCCAGTGGCGCAGCCGGTCCCGGGCATCGGGGTCGAGCCCCATCAGCTTGCTGATCACCGCGACCGGCAGCGGCAGGGTGAACCCGGACACCAGGTCCGTCGGGCGGTCACCGGCGGCGAGTTCGTCGAGGCACTGCTCCACGATCGTCTCGATCCAGGGCCGCCAGCGGGCGACGGCACGCGGCGTGAAGGCGCGGCGCATGGTGCGACGGAGCCGGAGATGGTCCTCCCCGTCCTGGTTGAAGATCAGGTCGAGGCTGCTCACCAGCCCGGATTCACCGGAGCGGGACGGGGCGTCCGGCGCGTGCAGCGCGGCGCGGCCGAACCGGCTGTCGGTCAGGACCTTGCGGACGTCGGCGTAACGGGTCACCAGCCATGCCTCGCCGCCGTCCGGCAGCGTGACGATCCGGGGCGGTCCGGCCGGTTCGAACGTCAGCCGGTGCATCGGTGGTGCGGACGGGCCGGGGCGGACGCGGGCGTCGGCGGGGCAGGACACGGGACCTCCTGGTCTGCACGGATACGACGAAGTACTGAACGGAGACGGAACGGGGGCGGAGGCGGGTTCAGAGCTCGACCAGGACCTTGCCCCGGCCGACGCTCGTGTTCTGGTAGAGGCTCTGGTAGGCGTCGGGGATGTTCTCGAAGCCCTGGTGGAGCGTGTGGCCGCAGCGCACCTCTCCCCGTCGGATCAGGCCGCCCAGTTCGTTGTGGAGCGCTCGCCAGTTCTCCTCGGTGAACCACTCCAGCGAGAAGATCCCCCGCACATGGGCGCGCGGGAACATGATGTACGGCAGCAGCCGGGGCCCGACGGCCTCACGGCCCACCTGGGTGGCCCACTGCCAGCAGACGGCGACCTGGCTGCCCACGTTCAGCATGGAGAAGACGGCGTCGGTGACGGTGCCGCCCAGGTTGTCGAAGTACTTGTCGACGCCGTCGGGCGCGGCCCACTGGAGGGCGTCCCGCACGGCCTCGGCGTCATCGCCGTGGCGGTAGACGACGACCGCGTCGAATCCCAGCTCGTCGAGGTAGTCCGCCTTCTCCGTCGACGAGGTGGTGCCGACCACCCGGGCGCCCGCGCGTTTGGCCAACTGGCCGACGAGCGAGCCGACCGATCCGGAGGCGCCGCTGACCACGACGGTGTCTCCCGGGCTGACGGACATGAACTTGGTCAGGGTGCCCCAGGCGGTCATCCCGGGGCCGCCCATGGCGCTGAGCGCGGTCGGGAGCGGCAGCACGTCGTCGTACCACTCCGGATCCAGACGGCGGAAGGCCGGGAAGACCATCGGGAACGTCCCGGTCTGCCAGGGAGTCGCCGCTCCGTTGCTGACGAGATGGGAGCGCCACCCGCCGAATCCCTGGACCAGGTCCCCGGGCCGGTGAGGCGCTTCCGGGCCCGCCTCCAGCACTTCCATGATCGAGTCGGCCCCCATGTGCGCGCCGAGCGGGGTGTCCAGCGCGATGCCCTGGAGGTAGGGGTCCACCGATACGTAGCGGGTCCGCAGGAGCATCTCGTCCGGGGCCAGCCTGGTATCCAGCTCCTCCTCGACCTGTCCGTAGATCCTGGCGATGTCGGGTACGCCCTCGACGTGCTCGCGGACCACCCATTTCCTGGCCTTCATCCCGTTCCCCTTCGCTCGACGAGGGCCGGACGGCCCTCCGTGACGGGCCGTGGCACCGGCCGGGGGCCCACCTCGATGACCCGGTGGGTCGGCGGCGGGCCGCAGTCGTCGACGGACGCGGTGAAGGCGCGCCCGTCGTCGCGGCAGATGAACTGCATGACGTGGCGGCCGGCCGCCGCCGCGCGGATCAGTCCGCCGGTGGTCGCCCAGACGCCGGACTGGTAGAAATTGCCCAGTCCCGGCAGGCCGGGGCCGTGCTTCTTGATGAGCGTCTCCAGCGTTTCCCCGCTCTCGACGAAGGGCTGCCAGCCGAGCACCGTGCCGTCGTAGTTGCCGGTGTAGCGGACCTGGGTGAGGGGACTGGACACGTCCCGTACGGCGATCGCGTCCGAGATCCCCGGGTGCTGCTGCTCCAGGAAGGCCACGAGCGTCTCGCGGGCCCGGCGTTTGGCCGCGTAGTAGCCCTTGCCGTGGCGGACCGGAAGGGTGTGCAGTTCCTGGCCGCCCCGTTTGCGGGTCGCCTGCTCCGGGCCTTCGTCCAGGGCGCGCCAGGGGGCGATGTCACAGAAGTACGTGACGTAGGCGACGCTCGTCCCGGCCGGGGACAGTTCGGGGTAGTGCCGGTTGCGGAACTGGACGTTGACGCTGGGGTGCCGGATGCCGGTGAGTTCCGCCGCCTCCTTCTCGTCGAGCAGATAGGTGGTGCAGGGGTCGGCGTCGGGGAATTCGCGGCGCAGGCCGAGGAAGAGGGTGAAGTAGCCGGGGAACACCATGCCGGGCTGCTCGATGGTGTGGGTGTAGAGGCGGTGGTAGTCCTCGTTGAGGTAGCGGCCCTTCAGCAGGTCCATCATCGTGGTGCGGCCGTCGCAGGCCGAGACGATGATGTCGGCGCGCAGTTCGCGTCCGTCGCTGAGCCGCACCCCGACCGCTCGGTCGTCCTCGACCAGTACCTCCTCGACCTTGGCGTTGTACGTCACCTCGCCGCCGAGCCGCCGGTAGCGCCGCTCGATCGACTCGGCCAGTCCCAGCGAACCCCCTTCGGGGACGCCCGCGGAGAGGTTGGCGTGTGAGGCGAGCTGGAAGTGGAACGGCAGTACGGGGAAGGCCGGATGCTTCTCGTACAGGATGAAGTTGAACGCCTCGCGCAGCAGGGGGTCCTTGAAGCGCGCCGAGTAGTCGGTCATGAGGACGCTGATGGATTTGCGGACGACGTTGAAGTACGGGATGAAGGAGGCCAGCATGCGCCAGCGCTCCATCGTGGGCATCAGTCCGACGGGCCTGAGGAACGGATAGACGGCGAGGCAGCGCCGGAAGGCCCGCAGTTGCTTGCAGAAGTCCCTGATCAGGGATGAGTCCGCGGGTGAGAGTGCGGTGAGGTGGGCCTGGAGCCGGTCCGGGTCGGAGTAGAAGTACACCGCCCGGCCGCACGTGCCGCGCACGACGTTGAACACGTCGAAGTGCCGGATCTCCTTGCCCTGGAGCGCGCCGAGCTCCAGCCAGATCTGGTGCATCTCGTTGCCGGGGCCGCTGCCCAGCAGCCAGCTGACGCAGGGGTCCAGCCGGAAGTCGCCGCGGTCCCACGCCGTGCAGCAGCCGCCGGGCAGCTCGTGCATCTCCAGGACATGGGTCCGGTAGCCGTTCATCCGCGCGTAGCAGCCGGTGGAAAGACCGCCCAGCCCTGCGCCGATGATGATCATCGACTGTCGTTCGGAACGCGGCACGATCCTGCTCTCCTCGGTGTTCATGTCCGGGTGTCACCACGCATGGACCATTTGTCGAGCTGGGGCAGCCGCCCCAGCTTTCCGGGATGCCAGGGCTCGGAACCCCGGCTCTCGGATGCGGTGAACCCGACTCCCAGTTCGTCGCAGAGGTACTGGACGACGAAGCGTCCGGTGGACGCGGCCCGGATCAGTCCGCCCATGCCGACCCATTGCCCGGCCATCGAGAATCCGCTCAGGCCGGGCAGGCGCATGCGGTCCTTGCCGACCAGCTTGGCCGAGATGTCGTCGGCCTCGGAGAACGCCTTCCAGGCCAGGATGGAGCCGTCGTGGTTGCCGGTGTAGCGCCGGGTCGTGGCCGGTGATGCGACGTCGACCAGCTCGATACGGTCGCCCATCCCCGGCATGGTGCGTTCCAGGAACTCCTCGACGAACCGGGCCACCTGTTGCTTCTTCGCGCGGTAGGCCTTGCGGTCCGCGGAGCGCAACGCCTTCCAGTACCCGAAGTCGCTGAAGTAGGTGCAGTGGATCACCGACTTTCCGGGCGGGGCGAAGCCGTCGGAGTAGTCGGAGCGCATCTGGACGACGACGCTGTTCTGCAGGCCGCCGGGCAGTCGCCCGGCGTCCTCGGGCGGGAGCAGGTAGGTGGTGCTGTGGGCCCGGTCTCCGTCCAGTTCGCCCTTGATCCCGACGAAGGCGGAAACCACTGCGGGGAACAGGGATCCGGGCCGGTCCAGCAGTTCGTCGTACAGCTTGTCGATCCGGGGGCCGGTGAACCGGCCCTCCAGCAGTCCGTGGATCGTGGTGTGGCCGTCGCAGGCGGAGACGACGTGGTCGGCGTAGTAGCGCCGGCCGTTGCGCAGCTCGATCCCGATGGCGCGGCCGTCCTCGACGAGGATGCGTTCGACGCGTGCCCGGTAGCTGATCTGGCCGCCGAGTGAGGTGTAGCGGTCCTCGATGGACCGGGCAAGGCCCAGCGAACCCCCTTGGGGAAAACCGGCGTTCTGGTGGTGGGCGCCCGCCATGTTGAACAGGTACGGCAGAAGCGGGAAGCCTTCCGGGTCCTGGAAGAAGATGTTGCGGAACGCCCGGCGCAGCAGCGGGTCCTGGAACCGGTCGGCGAAGGTGTGCATCGGTGTCGCCGCCGTACGCCAGAACAGCCGGAACGCGGGCAGGACGGTCCGCAGCAGCGCCGCCCGCTCCCGTACGGTGCGCAGCGCGGGGGCGGTGAGGAAGGGGTACAGCTCGATACGGGTGAAGCGCCGCAGGTCCCGGCAGAAGGTGCGGATCAGCCGGGCGTCGGCGGGTGAGAGCTCCAGCAGGTGGCGTTCCAGCCGGTCCGGGTCGTTGTAGAACGTCACGGAGCGGCCGGTCTCGTCGACGACCCGGTTGAACATCTCGAAGTTGGTGATCGTCTTGCCGTCGAGCGCTCCCAGTTCGCGCCACACCTGGTTGGCCTCGTTGCCCTCGGCCGTGCCGATCAGCCACTCGATGCAGTAGTCGAAGATGTAGCCCTCGCGCGACCAGGCGGTGCAGCAGCCACCGGGCAGTACGTGCTTCTCGAAGATGCGGGAGCGCATCCCGTTCATCTGCGCGTAGCACCCGGTGGACATGCCCGCGACGCCCGCGCCGATCACGATGACCCGGGGCCTTCCGTCCGCCGCGCGTTCCCGGGTGCTCCACTCGTCTTCCGCGTCAGCGGGCATCCGCGCCGCCCTCCCGGAAGATGTCGCGCACCAGCTCGGCGTTGCGGGCCACGTGCTTGGGGTCGAGCATGTCCGCGTGCACGCCGGAGCCGCGCAGCACTGCTGTGGCCGTGGTGGAGCTGCCGTGCCAGGTGCCGCTCGCGTCCGCCGCGTAGAGCGCCGTCTTCTCCTGGTCGGTGATCACGCTGACCGTCGCGGACACCGTTCCCAGGTTCGGGGTGTGCCCGCAGAAGGCCACGTATTCGGCGGCCTGGTCCATGGTTTCGCGGGCCACGGCGTCCGATCCCGTGTGCTTGCGCAGGTGCTCGGAGAGTTCCGCCTCGAAGAACTCGAGGTGCTCCGGTCCGGGTACGTACGCTTCGACGATGCGGTGCGAGTCCAGCACGACCACATGCGCGACCTCGCGTCCCCTGCCTTCGAGCTCCTTGGCCACCTCGAACGCGAGGTTGCCGCCGAGCGAGTAGCCGAGGAGGAGGCACCGGCCCCGGGGCTGGTCGGCCTCGACCAGGTCGGCGTAGCGGGCGACCTTGTCCGGGCCGGGTACGTAGTTGAACGCGATCAGCCGGTGCTCCGGCATTCTGGCGGAGAACTCCCGGTAGACGAGACCGTGGCCACCGGCTGGCGGGAAGCAGAAGACGGTCCGCTCCTGGTCACTGTTGAAGCCGAGGTAGGGCAGGTCGTCGAAGACCGAACCGGTGGCGATGCGCTCCAGCGACGCGGCCATCCCGTGCAGGGTGGTCACCCGGTAGAGCAGGCTGACGGGAATGCCGACGCCGTACTCCTTGCGCAGCCGGTGGATCAGTTCGATCAGCTTGATGGAGCTGCCGCCGACCTCGAAGAACTCGTGGGTCAGACCGACCCTTTCCAGGCCGAGCAGTTCCTTCCAGTGCCGGGCCATGCTCACCTCGAAGGGTGTGCGCGGCTTCTCCTCGGGCTCGTCGTCCAGATCGAACCGGGGCATCGGCAGGGCGGTCGGGTCGACCTTGCCGTTGGCGGTCAGCGGCAGCTGCGACACGGTGACGAAGTGCGCCGGAACCATGTACCCGGGGAGCTGGTCCGCGAGGTGCCGCCGCAGCGCGCGCCGGTCCGGGGCCGCTCCGTCGACCGGTACGCAGTAGGCGACGAGCACGTCCTCTCCCCGGGCGTCGGGGCGCACGGTGACGACCGCGCGGGCCAGTTCGGGCCGTTGCGCGAGATGTGCCTCGATCTCACCGAGCTCGATCCGGTGCCCCCGGAGCTTGATCTGGTCGTCGGCGCGGCCGAGCAGGTGGATCCGGCCGTCCGCGTCCCAGCGCGCCGCGTCACCGCTGCGGTAGAGGCGTACGGGGCCGGCGCCCGGCTCCCGGCTCAGGGCACGGGTGACGAAGCGGCTGTCGGTCAGTTCGGGGTCGCCCGCGTATCCGAGGGCCACTCCCTCGCCGCCGATCCACAGCTCGCCCGGGACGCCGGGCGGGACCGGCTCACCGTGCCGGTCGAGCACATGAAGGGTGGTGTTGCCCAGCGGCCGTCCGATCGGCACCATCCGCCCGGACTCCAGGTCGTCGGCGGGCCCTTCGAAGCAGGCGCTGTCGATGGTCGCCTCGGTGACCCCGTACGAGTTGATCAGGCGGGTACCCGGACCGCACAGCTCCTGGAGCCTGCGGTACTCCCCCACCTTCCACACGTCGGAACCGACGACCAGCAGGCGCATGAAGTCCAGGCGCAGCGAACGGCGTTCGCAGTGCTCCATGAGGCCGCGCACGACGGCGGGCACGAACTCCGCGCAGTCGACGCGCTCCTCGCGCATCGTGGCGTACAGGCGCTCGGTGTCGAAGAGCAGGTCCCGGTCGACGAGCACCAGGTTGCCGCCCGAGCACAGCGCGCGCACCACGTCACCGGTGAAGACGTCGAACGACGGGGCGGCCATCTGGAGGTGGACGCGGACATCGCGGTCCAGCCGGTACTCCTGGAGCCAGGCTCCGTAGGCCGAGGCGAGGTTGCCGTGGCTGACCCGCACGGCCTTGGGGAGGCCGGTCGAACCGGAGGTGTGGATGACGTACGCCGGTGAGTCCGGGTCCACCGGGGTGGCGGAAGGGCCCGGCTCGCCCGCCGGGGCGGCTTCGTGCAGCTCCCGCAGGGTGAGCGTCCGGGCCGGCAGCTCCGCCAGGCGGTCGCGGCCCGCGTCGTCCGCGGTGAGCACCAGGGCCGCGCCCGCGGTCCGCACCGCGTGGGCGACCCGGTCGGCCGGGTGGTCGGCCGGGACCGGGAGGTAGGCACCGCCGGCCTTGAGGACGGCGAGGAGCTCGACGAGGAGATCGGGCGACTTGTCGAGGCAGAGCGCCACGACCGACCCTGTGCCTACCCCGAGCCCGCGCAACCGCCGGGCGGACTCCTCGGCCCGGCGGTCCAGTTCCGCGTACGTCATCCGGCGGGCGGCCCCTCGGGGCGCCGGAACCGTGATGGCCACGGCATCGGGGCGGCGGGCGGCTGTCTCGCCGATCAGCTGGTGCACGGGACGGAAGCCGTCCGCCCCGTCCTCCCGCGCGGCGGGCAGAGCGAGGTGCGCGGCGCCGCTCCACTCACCGATCAGCCGTTCACGCTCCCCGGCGTCCAGCATCTCCAGCCGGGAGGTCGGCCGGTCCGCCGGAGCCCCGGTCATGCTGTCGACCAGCGCGGTGAAGTGCCGCGCCATCCGCCGCATGGTCTCGGGTACGAAGAGGTCGGTGTTGTACTTCAGGACGCAGTGGAATCGGTGATCCGCCTCGTCCTCGTAGACGGACAGGGTCACATCGAACTGGCCTTCTTCCTCGGGCAGTTCGATGTACTCGAGCCGGTAGCCGTACTTCTCGGTGGCGACCTTGTGGGTGAGCAGGATGAACATGGCCTGGAACACCGCGGAGCGGCTGGGATCGTGCTGGAGTCCCAGTTTGTCGACCAGCAGGACGAACGGGTACTCCTGGTTGTCCAGGCCGCCCAGCACGGTCGTCCGGACCTGCTGCAGCAGCTGGCCGACGGAGGGATCGCCGGACAGGTCGGCGTGGAGCGGCAGCGGGTTGACGAAGTAGCCGTAGACGGAGGCGAATTCCTGCTCGGTGCGGCCCGTCACGGGGCTGCCGACAATCACCTGGTCCTGGCCCGAGTAGCGCTGGAGCAGCACGTAGTAGGCACTGAGCAGCACCATGAAGGGGGTCACATCGTGCTCACGGGCCAGGGTGTGCACCCGGGCGGTGAGCGCGGCGTCCAGGACGAAGAACTCCGAGGCGCCGTTGTGTGTCTGCACGGCGGGACGGGGCTTGTCGACGGGCAGTTCCAGGGTGGGGACCTCGGCCGGCAGATGCGTGCGCCAGTAGTCGAACATGCGCGGTGCGGCGGGTCCGGCCAGGAAGCGGTTCTGCGCGTTGAGGAAGTCCAGGTAGCGGGCGGTGACCGGGGGCAGCGAGGGCGCCTGGCCCTGGCGCAGCCCTTCGTACACCGCGAGGAGTTCCTCGATGAAGGTGAAGGTGGAGATCGCGTCGGAGACGATGTGGTGCACCGCCTTCATGATCACCCAGCGGTCCTCACCGCGCTTGAAGAGCCGGAAGCGGAACAGTGGATCGCGTTCCAGGTCGTACGGCTTGCGGTACTCGGCGACGATGGTGCGGTGGATGTCCTCCCATTCCTGGCCCTGGACGTCGAAGAGCGCGACGTCCGCGTTCGCCTCGCGCGAGACCTGCTGGAGCGGAACGCCGTCGACCGTGAGGAAGTTGGTCCGCAGCGCGGGGTGCCGTGCCACCATGCAGCGCACGGCTTCGAACATGAGGTCGGGGTCGAGGGCGACCCTGACTTCGACGGCGCCTCCGATGTTGTAGGCGTAGCCCTCGGGGTTGAGCTGCCTGAGGAACCACAGGGCCTTCTGGTTCTGCGTCAGCGGGTGCCGGAACTCGTCCTCGAACACCTCGACGGCTTCCTGGTCGGCTCCCCCGGCCTGATGTGCGACCAGCTCGGCGAGTGCATCGTAGAGCTGGGTGATCAGCTCGGCCACGGGCGTGCCGCTCAGCAGGGCCACCACGGGCGGGGCGACGCCGAGCTCGGAGCTGAGCCGGGCGCGCAGCTCCATCGCCAGGAGCGAGTCCAGACCCAGGGCGTTGAGTCCGGCCAGCGGGTCGATCCGTTCGGGGCTGGTCCGCAGCACGGACGCGGTCAGCTCGATGAACCGTCCGGTCACCAGGGTCACGCGCGCGGCCGGGTCGGCGTGGCGGAAGGCGTCGAGGACGCCCTCGCCGGGGCCGCCGGATGTCCCGGCCGGGGCCGCCGCGGCAAGCTCGGAGACCAGCGCGGGCGGTGCCGCGTACCAGGCCAGGAAGACCGGCCAGTCGACGACCGTGGCGACGAGCAGCTGGGCACGGTCCTGGCCGATGACGCGTTCCAGTACGGCCATGCCGACGTCCGGTGCGAGCGAGCTCATCCCGCGGTTGTGGAGGTAGTGGTCGACGAGCCCCAGCTCCTCGATCATGCCGGTGGCCCACGGCCCCCAGTCCACGCTCAGCCCCGGCAGACCAAGAGTCCGGCGGTGCTGGGCCAGCGCGTCCAGGAAGGCGTTGCCCGCGGCGTAGTTGGTCTGGCCCGCCGTGGTCAGCAGTGAGGCGATGGAGGCGAACAGGACGAAGTGGTCCAGCGGTTCGTCCCGCAGATGGCGGTGGAGCAGGTACGCGCCGACGGCCTTGGGGTCGTGGGCTGCCGCGAAGGTCCCGCGGTCCATGTCCTCGACGAGGGTGTCGCGGACCTGCCCGGCCAGGTGGAACACCCCGCGCACCGGGAGCGGATCGGTGCGGCGGTGGGCGTCGAGCCAGGTGGTGAACGAGGTTTCGTCGGTGATGTCGAGCGGTGCCAGGACGACCCGCGCTCCGAGTGCCTCCAGCTCCTTGACGAAGGCGGTGGCGCGGCCCGCGGCGCTGTCCGGTTCCAGGTCCCGCCAGGCGGAGCGCTCGGGCAGCGCGGTGCGCCCGATCAGGATCAGGCTGCGTGCCCCACGCTGTACGAGCGTGCGGCAGAGCAGTCGCCCGAGCGCGCCGAAGGCACCGGTGACCAGGTAGTTCCCATCGGTGCGCAGGCTCAGGGGCAGGGGACGGGTGAGCTGCTCCGCCTGCCGGATGCGGCTGGTGAGGCGCGCCTCACCGCGCAGGGCGATTTCCTCTTCGTCAGCGGTGAGCAGTTCCCGGAGCAGCGCACCGGCCTCGGCCGCTCGGCCCTCGTCGCCCCGCGGGGCGGTACCCAGGTCGATCAGCTTGCCGGGGTGGGAGAGCAGTTCCTGGTGGCGGAGCACCCGCCCCACCCCCCAGGCGGGCGCGCCCAGCGGTTCGACGGTGTCGCCGGGTCCGGTGTTCTGCGTGCCGCGGGTCACGATGTGCAGCCGTCCGGTCGCTTCGCGGCGCAGCAGGGTGCGGGCGAGCGCGATCAGCGAGTAGGCCCCGTTGCCGTTGTGGCGTACGAGGTCCCGCGGGGCGGCCTCGGCGAGCCGGGGCAGGTCGAGGCTCCACAGGTGCACCAGGGTGCCGACGGGGCCATGCGTGCGGCTCGTGCTGTCCGGGCCGCCGCTGGTCGTGCCGAGTTCGGTGAAGAGCCGCTCCCAGTCCGTGTCGGCCCCGGGATCGATGGTGAACGCTTCGCCGTCGTCGCTTCTTCTGTAGGTGTCCCCCGGACGCACCAGGTGGCAGCGCTCGCCGCGTGCGGTGAGCAGGTCCTTCAGGGCATCGGCGACGCCCTGGCGGTCGGCGAACAGCAGCCAGGGACCGCCGGTCGGCGAGGGGAGGCCGGTGTCCTCGGCGGAGGGGCTGTCGGTCCACACGGTCTCGGCCAGCCAGGCGTCGATCGTGCCGAGGCCGACCGTCGTGGACGCCTTCTCCACGTCGGCGGCGCGGAAGCCGTGGATGCCGCCGAGGGGCTCGCCGTCATCGGCGTAGAGCTCGATGTCGCCGACGAGTTCGTCCCCGTTGTCGCGGGTCACCTGTGCGTGTACCCAGATCGGCCGGTCGCCGACCGGGGCGAGGCGCATTTCGTCGATGGACAGGGGCAGCCGGATTCCGGTGTTCTGCTGTTCCGGTCCGCCCGTGCTCCGCGTTTTGGGCAGCTGGGTGGCCAGCAGGGACTGGAAGCAGGCGTCGAGGAGTACCGGATGGATGTGGTGTCCGGCCGCGTCGTCACCGATCGCGGCGGGCGGCCGGAGCCGGGCGAGGACTTCTCCGTGGCCGATCCACACCTCTTCGATGGCCCGGAACGCCGGGCCGTAGTGGTAGCCCAGCTCGGCGAGGGCCGCGTAGCAGTCCGCGCCGTCGAGCTGCCGCTGGGTGCGCGCCCGGAGCGCCGCGGTGTCGGCGCGGGGTCCGGCCGGGCGTGGCTGACCGGAGCGTACGACGCCGCTGGCGTGCACCGCCCGGCCGCTCTCGTCCGCTCCGGCGGACGCGATGGTGAAGGCCGCGTTCTGCGAGGAGAGGCTCAGGCGTACGTCCCGGTCCTCGCCGTCGGGCAGGAACAGCGCCTTGCGGAACTCGATGTCCGTCAGCACGGCGTGGGTGCCGCCGGTCAGGGAGCGGACCGCCTGCGTGGCCATTTCCAGGTAGCCCGCCGCCGGGAAGACCACGGTGGACTGGATGCGGTGGTCGTCGAGGTACGGCAGCCGTTCGGTGTCCAGGGTGGCGTGCCAGGTCGGCTCGGTGTCCTGGGTGCGGCGGCCCAGCAGCGGGTGGTCGATGTGGCCGAGGCGGACCTCGGCGACGGGTGCGGGCTCCGTCCAGTAGCGGTCGCGCCGCCAGGGGTAGCGGGGCAGGACGACGGGGCTGCCCGCCGGGTACAGGGTGCGCCAGTCGATGGAGACACCGAGGTTGTGGAGTTCGGCGAGCGAGGTGGCGAAGCGCCCGGCTTCGTCCTCCTGGCGGCGGATCGACGGGAAGGTCCGGACGGCGGTGGCCCGGTCTTCGAGGCACTCGCGGATGGAATGGCCCAGCACCGGGTGCGGGCCGATCTCCAGGAAGAGCCCGAATCCGTCGTCGGCGAGCTGCTCGACGGCCGAACGGAACCGGACGCGGTCACGGACGTTCTTCCACCAGTAGTGCCCGTCGAGCTCGGTGCCGTGTGCGGTTCCCTCCTGCCCGGTCAGGTACAGCGGGACCGTCGCCGGCCGAGGGTTCAGCCCCTCCAGCGAGGCCAGCAGCTCGTCCTTGATCGCCTCCATTCCGGCGCTGTGGTACGGGACCTGCACGGTGAGGAACTTGGCGAAGACCTGCTCGGCCTGGAGCTGGCCCGCCAGCTCGGCGAGCGCGTCCCGGTCACCGGCCAGGGTGACCGCCGAGGGGCTGTTGACGGCGGCCACCGACACCCGGTCCCCGAAGGGGGCGACCCTGGCCTGGGCCTCCTCCTCGGGCAGGCTCACGGCGAGCATGGTGCCGGTGCCGGTCAGCTTCTGCTGGAGCCGGCTGCGGTGAATCACCACCTTCACCGCGTCCTCCAGGGTGTACACGCCCGCTTCGTAGAAGGCGGCGACCTCCCCGGTGCTGTGGCCGACGATGGCGTCGGGCCGTACCCCGTAGTGGCGCCACATCGCCGCGAGGCCGATCTGCACAGCGAAGTTGGCGGTCTGCGCGAGCCAGGTTTCGGCCATCCGCGATTCCGCTTCGTCGGCCCGCATCTCCTCGATCAGGGACCAGCCCGCGATCGCCCGGATGGCACGGTCGCAGCGGGTGATGGCCTCGCGGAAGACGGGGTCGCCGTCGAGCAACTGGCGGCCCATTCCCCACCACTGTGGGCCCATTCCGGTGAAGACCCAGGCCAGGCCGCGCTGTTCGGTCTCCAGCTGTTTTCCGTGGACGAGGCCGGGGTGCGGTTCGCCCTGGACGTGGGCGGCGAGGGCTTCGTCGAGTCCGGCTCGCGAGGAGTACACCACCGAGAGCCGCGATTCCAGGTGCTGGCGCCGGTGGGCCAGGGTGTGTCCGAGGTCGGACAGCGCGACCGCGGGGCCGTCGGCGCCCGCCAGTTCACGGCGGATGCCCTCCGCCAGCTCGGGCAGCGCTTCCGGAGCCCGAGCCGTCAACGGCAGGATGTTCCAAGCCCGTTCGTCGGGCTCGGGCCGTGCCACGGCCCGGTCCGGCGCCTGCTCCAGTACGACATGGGCGTTGGTTCCGCCGAAGCCGAACGAGTTCACTCCGGCCCGTGCCGGTCCTTCGTGCGTGGGCCAGACAGTCGGCTCGGTCGGGATACGGAACGGGGAGGATTCCTGGTCGATGGCGGTGTTGAGCCGTTCCAGGTTGATGTGCGGCGGGATCATGCGGTGCTTGAGGCAGAGCACGGTCTTGATCAGTCCGGCGATGCCTGCCGCCGACTCGGTGTGCCCGATGTTCGTCTTGACCGAGCCCACATAGCAGGGCGCGCCGGGACGGCGGCCGACGGACAGGGCCCGGCTCAGCGCGTTCGCCTCGATCGGGTCGCCAACCGGGGTGGAGGTGCCGTGGGCCTCGACGTACTGGAGGTCGCCGGGGGTGATTCCGGCCTCGCCGCAGACACGTCGGATGAGGGAGACCTGGGCGTCCGCGTTGGGCACCGTGATGCCGTTGGTGCGGCCGTCCTGGTTGACGCCCGCGCCGAGGATCACCGCGTGGATCGGGTCGCCGTCGCGCAGGGCGTCGTCCAGCCGCTTGAGTGCGACCAGCCCGACGCCTTCGGCCCGGACGTAGCCGTTGGCCCCGGCGTCGAAGGCGCGCGAGCGCCCGTCGGCCGAGAGGAATCCGCCCTTCGTCTCGGCGATGGTGTACTGCGGGGCCATGTGCAGCAGGACGCCACCGGCCAGCGCGAGGTCGGTCTCCCGCTTGTTGAGGCTCTGGCAGGCCAGGTGCACCGCCACCAGCGAGGAGCTGCACGCCGTATCGATCGACAGGCTCGGGCCACGGAAGTCGAAGCAGTACGAGAGACGGTTCGAGACCATCGTCATCATCGTGCCGGTGGCGGTGTGCGCGGCGAGCGACGAGAAGCCCAGGTCGGAGAACTGGAGGATCTTGTAGTCCAGTGTGAACGCACCGACGAATACGGCGGTGTTGCTGCCGGCGAGCTCCGCGGGCCGCTGGCCACCGTCCTCCAGCGCCTCCCAGGCCACTTCGAGCAGCTTCCGCTGCTGCGGGTCCATGTGGTCGGCCTCACGCGGGCTGATCCCGAAGAAGGCCGGGTCGAACTCGTCGAACCCGTCGATGTATCCACCGCGGCCACCGACCAGGCGTCCAGGTTTGTCCTTGTGTCTGCTGCCGAGGCTGCCGACGTCGTAGCGGTCGGCAGGCGTCGGCGTGATGCAGTCCTTTCCCGCCATGAGGTTCTGCCAGTAGGAGCGATGGTCCGACGCGCCGCCGGGCAGTCGGCACCCCATACCGATGATCGCTACCTTGTCGCTCACAGAGGCGCTGTTCATGTCGGGCAAGGTCGTACTCCTAGGTCGTGGCGCCGCGGCACGGCGTGGAAAAGCAAGTTCAGGCGGGACCGGTTCCGGGCGCCTTCGCACGGCGCATGGGGTGGAGAAGGCTGGAAACGATCTCCCCGGTGGACGGGAAGGACGCGGGGTCACCGAGGCCGACCGCGACCGGTTCACGGCCGGGCCGCCAGGTGTAACTGCCGAAGAGGTGGTCCCAGATCGACAGGTCCGAGCCGTAGTGGCCCGCCTCGGACAGGTCGGTGCTGTGGTGCAGCCGGTGCTGCTCCGGACTGGCGAGCAGGTGGTTGAGCGAACCAATGCGCACTTCGATGTTGGCGTGGACGAAATAGCCCTGGGCGGCCACGAAGAGGCCTACGACCAACACCGACTCACGGGAGAACCCGGCCAACGAGAGCGCCAGTTGGACGGCGCCCTGCGCGAGAACGATGTCGAGGACATGATTGACGCCATTGTTCGCGACGTTGACCTTCTCCGGCACGTGGTGCACGCCATGCAGCCGCCAGAGCACGGCGTTGGTGTGCCCCAGCCTGTGCACCAGGTAGCTGGCCAGGGAACCGGTCAGCAGCGCTGCCGGAATTTCCGCCCACAGATTGAGCACCGGCTCGCGCGGCGCGATTCTCGCGACCATCGCGGTGACGAGATACTGGGCGACCGCGCTGGCCGCCATCGTCAGCAGGAAGTAGGCACCGTACCAACGCCATTCGCGGATGTCCGGATGCCAGGACCGCTGGTGCGGGATCAGGCGTTCGAGAGCGGTGAGGTAGACGATGACGCCGATCAGGAAGAGCGGGCTCACGCGGCCGGGATCCCAGTCGAGTTGAAGCGCGGCGGCACCCACGAAGACCGTACTCACCAGGAGGAACGGGTACGCCGACACGCGCAGGACCGCGCGCGTGGAGAATGCCGAAGTATCCTGACCCCGAGCCCGACCGGAACTCACCTCCGGGCCACCGCCGGGCAGCGGTTCGCGACTTTCCACTCTCAGCACCTTTTCGGAAGGAACCAGCACGGGGCAGCACGCACAAGGGCGCGCGGGCCATGCGCGAGAATCTGATTGATTACCTGCGAACGCACGCGACCGGACGAATGTTCGCCACCTGTCACGCGCGGAGAATGGGACTCAAGTGCGAAAGGAGCCTCTCTATGGGCTCCGCGGGCCTGGGCGTTGCCACCGGGGTCCGCCCTAGTAATTTTTCCCTGATGAGCTGACTCAACCGTCGAATTCAAGCCGCGTGACGGTGCATTGCGACGGGCGCGACAAAATCAAGAGCGCCCCCCAAGCCACCCCAAAATGCCACGCATATTAATTACTTTTCATATCGGCGACTTCATTCGGCGAGGTGCCGGAATTCACCCGGCCCGGCATGCGCGCTCAACTGCCTGACCCTCAGAGCCCCTTGAAGCGGCGACGCCCGCGCACGCACCACCCCGGCACACCCTCACCCCGATGACCACCGCGCGCTCACCTCCGACGGTGATCACGGATGTCCGGTAGTCGACCCCGGCCACCTGATCAGGCAGGGCCGAATAGTCCATTGCCTGGTGAATTCCCCGTAGTTGTCATCCGAGTGCGGTCAACTCCCTTGATCTGTAAGCCCGAAGAAGACCGCGACCGCACGCATCTCCCCACCGGGCCGCCGGGCCGACCGCGACACCATGCGCTCACGTGTCCAGATCTGGTTGGCGATGGCCCGTTCGATGCCCTTGACCGTCACCCGGTCAGCGGTTGCGGCGCACTCACGGACCTCGCCGCACAGCGGCGCATCGATGGTATGGACATGACCAATTGCCCTGACTAGTCTTTTAGTTGGTCTAGACCTAGTGAGGGTGGGGCACCCCTTCCCTCACTCGTCTCGCAGCGCCCCCACACCTCCCTCAGGAGCGAAGCATGCGCAGAAGGATCACCTCATTCGTCCTGGGTCTCGGAATGGCCGGAGCCTCCCTGCTCGCCACCACCGGCAGCGCCCAGGCACACGGCTACACCGACGCCCCCATCAGCCGTCAGCAGCTCTGCGGCATCGGCACCGTGCGCAACTGCGGCCAGATCCAGTGGGAGCCGCCGAGCGTCGAAGGGCCGAAGGGATTCCCCGCCCGTGGCCCGGTCGACGGCACCATCTGCGCCGGTGGCATCGGCCGGTTCTCCGAGCTCGACGACCCGCGCGGCGGCGCCTGGCCCGCGACGCGGGTCACCGCCGGACAGAGCTACACCTTCCGCTGGCAGATCGAGGCCCGGCACGCCACGACCGACTTCCGCTACTACATCACCAAGGACGGCTACGACCCCACGAAGCCGCTGACCAGGGCCGACCTGGATCCGCAGCCGTTCTTGACCGTGCCCTTCGGCGGCCGTCTGCCGGGGTCCACCGTGTCCCACGCCGGGGTGCTGCCCCAGAAGTCGGGCAAGCACCTGATCCTCGGCGTCTGGACGATCTCGGACACCGGCAACGCGTTCTACGCCTGCTCGGACGTCACCTTCTGAGTCCGGCTCGCACCAGGTCCTGTTGCCCGGGGCGGCCCCCGCCCCGGGCAACAGGCCGCCGGCGCCTGGAACCCGGGCCCCGAACAGCCCGGCCCCGTCCCTCTCTCATTGCGCCTGCGCGTCTTCCGCTTCCGCACCGTCGAGCCGTCGCGGCCCCGGCTGTACCGTGACGAGCGCGATGCCGCCGCAGCACACCGTGAGCAGCAGCAGCTCCGCGGCGGAGGGCGCGGGTGCGGAGCCGAGCACCCCGTCACCGAGACGCACCGTGAAGGGGACCGCCAGCTGCACAGCCGCCGTGAAGACCGGCCCGCGCAGCAGGATGAGCCGGTGCTGCACGAGGTAGGCGGGCGCGTACACGGCTCCGCCCAGCAGCACGATCCCGCCGGTCGCGGCGGGCGTCGGGGGGTGTGAGACCAGCGCGGGCAGGGCCATCGGCAGCAGCAGACAGGTGGCGGCCGCGAGCAGGACGGGCAGCACGGTGAGCGGCGGCAGACGCGACATCCGCTTCCGGTACAGGAAGCCGTACACCGCGAACGCCACGGTCGCCCCCGCGACCAGCAGCAGACCGGTCCCGTCCGCGTCCCCTGCCTCGGCGCCGAGCGCCGCGTACCCGACGGCCGCCGCGCAGGCGAGCACCGCGCCGGCCACGCCGCGGGCCCCGGTGCGTTCGCCGAAGAACAGGGCGCCGACCGCCACGGTGGCGCACGGCAGCAACGCCACGACGATGTTGGCCAGCGAGGTCCCGATCCGGGAGATGGCGAGGAGCGTCCCTGCCGCGTATCCGGCGAAACCGAGCAGGCCCAGCAGCCATACGGTGCCCGGCCGGGCGGCGGCCCGGCGCAGTGCCACCCGCCCGTCCGCGCGGGTGGCCGCGACGGCGGTGAGCACGGCGCAGCACACGGCCGTGCGGCCCACGGCGACGATGAGCGGGTCGGTCCCGGTGACCAGGGCGCCGGACAGCAGCCAGGTGCCGGACAGCAGGAGTACGAGGACGGCCGGCATCGCGTGGCCCCTTCCGTGGATGGCGGCGGTGCGGGCGGCACGAGCCCTCCCGGGCGTCGTCCACGGCCCAGCAGGAGGGAGGCACGGAACGCCCGGCCGGTGGTGGCCGCGCTCGCCCCTCCCCGTGGCCGCTGTCCCGCAGCGGCCGACTATAGCGGCGTCGGCCGGATCCGTCGGCGGGGATCCGGCAACAGTCCTAAGGGGCGAGGTGGAGGTGGGTCAGGTCGTGCGGGACCGGCCCGTCGTGGCGGAAGAGCGGCGCGCTCTCGCCGTCGGCCGCCGCGGCGGGTGCGTCCGTGAGGCGCAGGCGGGTGCGCAGGCGACCGTAGAAGTCGTGCGGACCGAGCCGGACGATCCGCAGGCGGCGCGGTGCCGCGTACACCCCGAGCCAGTCCCCGGCGTCCAGCACGCCGCGCAGTTGGCCGTCGATGGTCACCGCGGCCTGGCCGGAGTGCGGCAGGACCCGTACGGCGATCGGTTCGTCGGCCGCGGCGACCACGGTGCGGTCGAAGGTCATGTGCGCCGCGACGGGGGTGAAGAGGACCGCGTCCATGCGTGGTGAGACCACCGGGCCGCCGGCGGCGAAGCTGTACGCGGTCGAGCCGGTGGGCGTCGCCATGATGACGGCGTCGGCGGAGTACGCGGCGAGGAGCCGGCCGCCGATGTAGACGCCGAGGCTCACCTGCCGGTCCCGGGCGAGCTTCTCCACGACGATGTCGTTGAGGGCGGTGACGTCCAGTGCCACTCCCCAGCCCTCCGCCGCGGCCTCCGCGTCCGGGGCGACCTGCGGCGGGGGCAGCATCGGTCGCCGCCCGTAGCCCATCAGGGCGTCGATGTCCGGGGGCACTTCGAGCACCCGGGAGGCCCGCATGGTCAGGGTCATGCGCTCCTCGAACTCCGCCCGGCCCCGGTGGACGGCGTCGAGCGCCCGCACCACGTCACCGGATGGCACCTCGGTCAGGAAGCCGACACGGCCCAGGTCGATCCCGAGCACGGCGCCGTCGTTCTTCGCGGCGATCCTGGCGCCGCGCAGGAACGTGCCGTCGCCGCCGAGTGTCACGATCAGATCGGGGTTCCCGGCGACGTCGGCCTCCTCGCGCCCGCCGCGCCTGTGTCCGTCCCCCCTCCACACGTCGATGTCCGTGCAGGGGATCGCTTCGCGGGCGCACCAGTCGCGTACGACACCGGCGGTGATGACGGCCTCGGGGCGGCCCTGATGTACGACGATTCCGACGCGTTGGACGCCCATCCCGCCACTGCTCCCCGTGTTCCGACGACGCCCCCTGCGTCCCACTGTGGGCATGGCCGGGCGGGTCCGCCCGTCGCCGGGGCGGCGCTGCGCCCGGTCGGGCGACGGACAGGGACGGGCGCGGCCCGCCGGTGGAGGATCTCCACCGGCGGGCCGGACACCGCGCGGAACACGCCCCGGTCAGGGCTGGGCGTCCTCCGGAATGCTGACCAGCCAGCGGGTCTCGCGGCGGGGCCGCAGGTAGAACGCCCAGTAGAGCGTGGCGACCGCGGTGATGCCGCCGGTCCACAGCAGGTACTCGGCCTCCTGCTGGGTCAGGATGTACGCCAGCACGGCGATCAGCAGCACGGGCACGGCGGGCCAGAGCGGCATGCGCCAGGCCGGTGCCTCGCGGTGGGTGCCGCGGCGGCAGAGCAGGGCCGCGACGGCGACCAGCAGGTACATGGCGGTGACGGAGACGCCGGTGACGCCGTACAGGGTGTCGAGGTTGACGAAGCAGAGCGCCGCCCCGGGAACACCGACGAGCAGGGTCGCGACCCACGGCGAGCCGAACCGGCCGAGCCGGGCCAGGGCGTTGTTGACCGGTGCGGGCCATGCCTTGTCGCGGGCCGAGGCGAAGAGCACCCGGGAGTTCTGGATGACCATGACGATGCCCGCGTTGATGATCGCGAGGGCGACGCAGAGGCTGACGAAGGTGCCGACCGCCGAGTTGGACCAGGCGGCGACCATGGTGTTGAGGTCGCCTGAGGTCAGGGCCTCCAGGTCCGGGGCACCCAGGGTGATGGCGATGACCGGGATCAGGATGACGGCGCTGGAGATGGCGAGGGTGGCGAGCACGGTGCGGGCCACGTTGCGCCGCGGGTTCTCCAGCTCTTCGGAGAGGTAGACGGCGGTGGAGAAGCCCTGGGTGATGAAGAGCGCGATGGCCAGTCCGGAGATCACCATCATCGCGGTGACGGTGGAGTGGGAACCGCCGGTCGTGGCGACCGTGCCGTGCACCAGCGCCGATCCGCCGCGCTCGGTGTGGGCGAAGCCCAGCACGGCGACGACGCCCGCCGCGATCACTTCGAGGACCAGGAAGATTCCGGTGATCCACGCGTTGGCGCGCAGGTCCAGCAGGCCCGCGAGGGTGGCGAGCAGCATGACTCCGGCGCCTGCGATGGGGGCCGGTATGTGCACGAGGGGCGCCAGGTAGTCCGCCGTCCCCATGGAGATCACCGGGGGCACGATCATCACGACCAGCAGCGAGAGCACGAAGACGAGCCATCCGGCGAGCCGTCCCGCCATGGTCGACACCATGGCGTACTCACCGCCGGCGCTGGGAATGAGGGTGCCCAGTTCCGAGTAGCAGAAGGCGACCGCGACGCAGAGCAGCGAGCCGATGGCGATGGTCAGGGCGGTGTACGTACCGAGGCTGGAGAAGAGGTCCGGCACGACCACGAAGAGGGTCGAGGCGGGCGTCACGCAGGAGAGCGTGAGCAGCGTGCCGCCCACGACGCCGATGGAGCGCTTGAGCTTCTGGGGGGTGGGGCCGGTCGCCGGGGCGAGTGCCTGTGGTGCGCTGAGCGTGTCGGTCATCGTGCGGTTCCGATCAAAAGTGCGGTGTCTGAGCACGGGAGCGGTATCGCCTCCAGACGAGGACATGAAGTGTGGTTTCGTCGCTCCCAGCGCGCCATGCAATCCTGACGTCTTCCGCAGGTCAAGAGGTGTTCACCTACGGAATCCGTTGTTCCAGCAACCTTCTTCGACGATTTGACGTGAACTGGGTAGGAGGCGTCCGGAGATCGGCGGTGCGGGAACCGAAGGGGGGACGGACGGAAAATTTCGCCCGTGTCCAGCATCCGGCGCGCGGGCGGGGCCCATGGGTCGCGCATTCGCCGCCCCGGTGCCAGCCTGGATGCATGGCTTGGGCGTCGTGGACGACTTGTGGTGTGTTCTCCGGGCACGGTGGCGTGCTGACGGAGGAGGTCGGAGTCCTGTCCGGGGACCTGACGGTGCACACGACCTGGGCCGAGGACACGGCCCAGATCACGGTGCAGTACTCGGGGGCGATCGACTGGTTCACCATGGCGGGCAGCCCCGTGGCGTGCTGTTCGGAGGAGGACAGCCGCCGCCTGCACGAAGCCGCGGTGCGGGCGGTGCGGAACGGGGCGGCGGCCACCGTGCCGCTCCCGCCCCGCGCCGAACCGGAGCAGGCGGCGGGATCCGCCCCGGAGTGACCGGGGTCAGTAGGCGCCGTTGACGTTGTCGATGGAACCGTACCGGTCGGCGGCGTAGTTGCACGCCGCGGCGATGTTGGCGACGGGGTCGAAGCTGTCCGTCGATGTGCCGGGCACGTGGTAGGCGAGGAACGTCGGGTCGATGATCTGGAGCAGGCCCTTGGACGGGGTTCCGGCGGCGGCGTTGGAGTCCCAGTTGTTGACGGCGAGCGGGTTGCCGGAGGACTCGCGCATGATGTTGCGGTGGATTCCCTCGTAGCTGCCGGGGATGCTGTGCTCGGCCATGACGGCGAGCGATTCCTTGATCCAGCCGTCCAGATCGTCCGTGTAGGCCGCGGGCTGCGCGGCGGTCGCGGTGATGGCCTGCGGGGCCGGTGCCGCCGAGGCGGCCTGGGCACCGAGCAGCGGCAGCAGCAGCGCGGCCACTCCCGTGCCCATGCCTATGAAGCCCCTGGTCAGCGAGGTGGCGGTGCGTCGACGGCGCGTACCGGTGAAGGTCATGGTGGTTCCTCTCCGTCGCCTGCGAGGTGAGCTGTCGGGTTCGGGCTGGAGCTGCCCGGCCGCGCGAGAGCGCGGCTTCACCCCGAGCCGCCCGGTGTCCGGACCGGCGACGTACCTGGGTTCCCCGCTCCTGCCGTACACGAGTGGTCGGAATGGGCCGGACAGCGGCAGGATTCGGCGTTCCGCCCGGATTGAGGGAGACCGTAGGCGAGGGAAGCCGAAGCGGACAAGACCCTATTTTCCGCAGGTAGTTCGCATACAAGATCAAGAAGCCGAATTCCCCGTAACCCACCTCACACCGACCGGGCCCGGCCCTTGCGGGAAAAGGGTTCCGGAGCGCGCGGCACCGTCACCACGGGCAGGGTGTGACTCGCGCCACGGAATAACGAAAGAGGCATTCCGCATCCGGCTCCACGCACCTCCCCCGCAGGTCGGCGGACGTTGCCAACCCAGCTCCCCGCCGTTATGGTTTTCACGTCCTGTTGTCTCCGATAGAGGTGGACGTTGCGCATCTGAGGTCCGCGAACACCACGCCGTACGGCATCCCGCCGTACGCACGTCACGTTGCCGCAGTGCTTCCGCACTGCCCGTGACCTCGCGTGGATGCGACCTCGGTGCATGAGCCGTCCCTCGATCTCCAGGACCGCCGTACCTTTTCTCCGCCGCCCGGTCGCGTGGTGCTCGCATACGAATCCCCCCTTCATTGCGACCCGCGACTGCGAGGAAAACCATGGCGACACCCACCGCCCCCAGCGCCTCTCTCACCTGCTCGGCCCTGACCTTCCGCTGGCCGGACGGCACCACGGTCTTCGACGGGCTCTCGCTGAGCATCGGCCGCGGCCGGATCGGACTCGTCGGCAACAACGGTGCCGGCAAGTCCACTCTGCTGCGGCTGCTCACCGGGCAGCTGCGCCCGTCCGAAGGCTCGGTGACCATCGGCGGCAGCCTCGCGTACCTGCCGCAGAACATCACTCTCGACACCACCCTGCGGGTGGACGTCGCGCTCGGCATCGCGAAGCGGCGCGAGGCGCTGCGGGCCATCGAGTCCGGAGATGTCGACGAGAAGCACTTCGAGACGGTCGGCGACGACTGGGACGTCGAGGAAAGGGCCCTGGCGACCCTGGGCTCGCTCGGCCTCGGCAGCGTCGAACTCGACCGCACCGTGGGCGAGTTGTCCGGTGGGGAGACCGTGCTGCTGCGCCTGGCGGCGCTGCTGCTCGAACGGCCCGACATCCTGCTCCTGGACGAACCCACCAACAACCTGGACCTGTTCGCGCGCCAGAGGCTGTACGAGGCCGTCGACTCCTGGCACTCGGGCGTACTGGTCGTGGTCAGCCACGACCGCGAGCTGCTGGAGCGCGTGGACCGCATCGCCGAACTGCGCGCAGGATCGGTGAACTGGTACGGGGGCGGCTGGTCGGCGTACCAGGAGGCCGTGGCCACCGGGCAGGAGGCCGCCGGCCGGATGCTCCGCGCCGCCGAGGCGGACGTACGCCGCCAGAAGCGCGAACTGGAGGAGACCCGTACGAAGCTGGCCCGGCGTCAGCGCACCGGAAAGAAGGCCGAGATCGAGGGGGGCCTGCCGAAGATCCTGGCCGGCCGCCGCAAGCGGTCCGCCCAGGAGTCCGCGGGCAAGCTCCGCGGCGTCCACGAGGAGCGGCTCAGTGAGGCGCGCGAGCGGCGCGAGGAGGCCGCGGACGCGATCCGCGACGATGCCGAGATCCGGGTGAGCCTGCCGCACACCGCGGTGCCCGCCGGGCGCACCGTACTGACCGTGAGCGAACTGCGCCCCCGGTTCGGCCGCCTGCGCGACGGAAACCTCCAGGTGCACGGCCCCGAACGGGTCGCGCTCGTCGGCCGCAACGGCGCGGGGAAGACGACGCTGCTGCGCACGCTCACCGGCGAGCTGGCCCCGCTGTCCGGCGAGGCCAGGACCTACGTGCCGACGCGGTTCCTCCCGCAGCGGCTCGATGTGCTGGACCCGGAGCTGAGCGTGGCGGCGAACGCGGCCCGCATGGCTCCCGGGATCACCGACAACCACATCCGCGCCCAGCTCGCGCGCTTCCTCTTCCAGGGGAAACGCGCCGAGCAGCCGGCGGGCACCCTCTCGGGCGGCGAACGGTTCCGTGCCGCGCTGGCCGCGACGATGCTCGCCGCACCCGCCCCGCAGCTGCTGATGATGGACGAGCCGACCAACAATCTCGACCTCGCCAGTGTGCGGCAGCTGACCGGTGCGCTGGAGTCCTACGAGGGGGCGCTGCTGATCGCCAGTCACGACCTGCCGTTCCTCGAAGCGGTCGGCACCACCCGGTGGCTGCTGGCCGAGGAGGAGCTGCGGGAGATCACCGCCGAGGAGGTGGCCGAACTGCTCGCCGCGCCCGTGACCTCCGCGTAGGCGCGGGCAGGCAGGAACGCGGGAGGCGCGGGCCCCGTACGGACGCCGTACGGGGCCCGCGCCCCTGCCGGGTCAGAGCCGGTCGAGGATCTTGTTCATCTGCTCGATCTCGGCGGTCTGGGCCGTGACGACGGCTTCGGCGAGCTTCTTCGCTTCGGCGTTCCCGCCTTCCTTCTGCTCGTCCTCGGCCATGGTGACCGCGCCCTCGTGGTGACCGATCATGAGCTGGGCGAACTTCCTGTCGAAGTCCTTGCCCTTGGCGGCCTTGAGGTCGGCCATGTCCTTGTCGGACATCATTCCGGGCATGCCCGCGCCGTCCGAGCCATGGTCCATCCCGGGCATGTCACCCATCGAGGAGTCGGGCAGCGGCTTTCCCCAGGACGTCAGCCAGCCCTTCATCGTGTTGATCTCGGGGTCCTGGGCGTTCTCGATCGCGGCGGCCAGCTTCGTGATCTCGGCGTCGGCGGACCGGCCGTCGGCCAGCTTCGCCATCTCGATGGCCTGCTGGTGGTGCGGGATCATCTGCTGGGCGAACTCCACGTCCGCGTCGTTGAACGTACCGGCGGCGGCCGGGGCGGACGCCTTGGCCGAGCCGTGATCCATGCCCGGCATGGACGAGTCGTCCGAGGAGTCGTCGGAGGAACCGCAGGCCGTCAGCGCCAGGGCGAGTGCGGCGGCGGTCCCGGCCGCGGCGAGCGTACGACGGCGGCGGGCGGCGAAGGGCGGAACAACGGACATCACAGTTCTCTTTCCAGGTGGCTGCGCCACGTCCGTGGCGCGCGGAAGGGCAGGGTGATCCGGCCGGTTCGGCCCCAGGGGTCTGACACCCTGGGCCGTGAACCGGCGGTTTCCCGTCACGTCCGCGCGACGCACACCTGAAGCAGCAGCCCTCTCCCGCTGAACGGCGGTCCCCGCCGCCCCGGTCCCCGTACGGCGGTACGGCGCCCGGCGAGCACCACGGCGGCCGGCACCACCAGCCCGAGTGCCATCAGCAGGGGCAGCAACCGGTCCCGGGACTGGGTGAACACGCACGACTCGCCGCTGGTCCCGGGCGCCGCGGCGGCCACCCGCTCAGCCCCGTCCCCCTCGGCCATGGCGGCGTGGCCACCGGTCGCCGCCGCATCCGGCGCGGCGGCGGTCATCGCCCGCGCGTCGTGACAGCCCTCCACGGCACTGGCCGGTGCGCCGTGCATGAGGAACAGCCCCCACAGGACGGCGCACAGCACGAACAGCCGGGACGCTCCCGGTGCGCGTGTCCGTCCGCGGTCCACGGCTGCCTCGATCTCTGGGGTCGTACGAGCCCTGCGTTGCTTGCCCCGACGATACCCCCACCGGGTTTCCTGAGGGGTGGCGCCCCCGTACCGGGAGAGCCGCCGATCGCATGCGGAACCACATACCTCCGCATACGCTCATATGTGGATCTATGGCGCCGACCGTCGCGGACCGACAGGAAGCGAGTTCCCCATGGGGCGGCTCAGGAACTCGGGACTCGCCGGGGAACTCTCCGCGGAGTTCCTCGGCACGCTCATTCTCATTCTGTTCGGCTGCGGGGTCGTGGCCCAGGTGGCGGCGGGCGGTGCGCTCACCGATCCGCCCGGGGGCCTCGGCGATCACGACAGCATCGCCTGGGCCTGGGGGCTCGGCGTCACCCTGGGCGTCTATGTGGCGGGCCGCTTGAGCGGCGCTCATCTCAATCCGGCGGTGACGGTCTCCCTGGCCGCGTTCAAGGGCTTTCCCTGGAAGAAGGTGATGCCCTACTCGCTCGCCCAGGTCATGGGCGCGTTCGTCGCGGCGCTGCTGGTGCGGTGGAACTACTCGGAGGCGCTGGCGACGGTCGACCCGGGGCACACGATCAAGACGCAGGGGGTGTTCTCCACACTGCCCGCCAACGGGAACCACGCGCTCCCGATCCATGAGTGGGGAGCCTTCCGCGACCAGGTCATCGGCACCGCGATCCTCGTCCTGCTGATCTTCGCGGTGACCGATCTCCTCAACACCCCGCCGGGCGCAAACCTCGGCCCGTTCATCGTGGGCCTCATCGTGGTGGCCATCGGCATGGCGTTCGGCACCAACGCCGGATACGCGATCAACCCGGCCCGTGACCTCGGCCCCCGGCTCGCGAGCTTCCTCACCGGGTACGGCGGGGCCTGGCGGGATCAGTACGGAGAACTCTACTTCTGGGTGCCGATCGTGGGACCGCTGGTCGGCGGGGTGGCGGGGGCGTTCCTCTACAAGGTCCTCATCAGCCCCTTCCTTCCCTCGCCCGAGGAGGAGCCGGAGGGCACGATCCCCGTACTGCCCGAGAAATGAGTCCCGGTCCGCCCGGCGGACCGGGATCCAGGAGAGGCGGCATGCCATGGCGGACTTCATCGGCGCGGTGGACCAAGGCACCACCAGCAGCCGCTTCATGATCTTCGATCACGGCGGCAACGAGGTGGCCAGGCACCAGCTGGAGCACGAGCAGATCATGCCCCGCTCGGGCTGGGTGGAGCATGACCCGGTGGAGATCTGGGAGCGCACCAACTCCGTGATGCAGACCGCGTTGCGCACCTGCGGGTTGAGCGGAACCGATCTCCACGCCCTCGGAATCACCAACCAGCGCGAGACGACCGTGGTGTGGGATCCGCGCAACGGCCGCCCGTACTGCAACGCCATCGTGTGGCAGGACACCCGCACCGACTCGATCGCCAAGGCCCTGGAGGACACGGGGCACGGAGAGGTCATCCGGCGCAAGGCCGGACTGCCCCCGGCGACGTACTTCTCCGGTGGGAAGATCAAGTGGATCCTCGACCATGTCGAAGGCGTACGGGCGGCCGCGGAGCGGGGGCACGCGGTGTTCGGCACCACGGACTCCTGGGTGCTGTGGAACCTCACCGGCGGCCCCGACGGCGGCATCCACGCCACCGATGTGACCAACGCCAGCCGGACGATGCTGATGAACCTGGAGACGCTGGACTGGGACGAGGAACTGCTGGAGATCTTCGGCGTGCCCCGGGCGATGCTCCCGGTCATCCGGCCGTCCTCCGACCCCGAGGCGTACGGCCGCACCCGCACCTCCAGGCCGCTGCGGGCCGCGGTCCCGGTCGCCGGGGTCCTCGGTGACCAGCAGGCGGCGACGGTGGGGCAGGTGTGCTTCGAGCCCGGCGAGGCGAAGAACACCTACGGCACCGGTAACTTCCTGCTGCTCAACACCGGTACGACGCCGGTCCGCTCGAAGCACGGCCTGCTCACCACGGTGGCCTACCGATTCGGCACCGGTCCGGCGGTCTACGCCCTGGAGGGCTCCATCGCGGTCACCGGGTCGGCGGTGCAGTGGCTGCGGGACCAGATGAAGGTGATCAGGGACGCGGGCGACAGCGAGCGGCTCGCCCGGACGGTGGACGACAACGGCGGGATGTACTTCGTACCGGCCTTCTCGGGTCTCTTCGCCCCGTACTGGCGCTCCGACGCCCGGGGCGCCATCGTCGGACTGGCCCGGTACAACACCAACGCCCATCTGGCGCGGGCCACTCTGGAGGCGATCTGCTACCAGAGCCGCGACGTGGTGGAGGCGATGGAGCAGGACTCCGGTGTCCACCTCGACGTGCTCAAGGCCGACGGCGGGGTGACGGCCAACGACCTCTGCATGCAGATCCAGGCGGATGTGCTGGGTGTCCCGGTCAGCCGTCCGGTGGTGGCCGAGACGACGGCGCTGGGTGCGGCGTACGCGGCCGGGCTGGCCACCGGGTACTGGCGGGACGAGGCGGAGTTGCGGGAGCACTGGCAGGAGTCGAAGCGCTGGGAGCCGCAGTGGGACGAGGACCGGCGCAACCGGGGCTACACGGACTGGAAGCGTGCCGTGCAGAGGACGCTCGACTGGGTGCGTGTGGAGTGACCGCGCCGACGCGCCGTGCGGGCGGGACCGGGGCCCGTCCGCACGGCGTGCCGGGGCTCAGATGTCCGTCCGCAGTCCGGCCAGGAGCTGGTAGACGGTCTCGGTGCCCTGCCGCAGCGCCTCGACACCGATGTGTTCGTCGGTGCCGTGCATGCGCTTGAGCATGTCCCGGTTCACGGTGAACGGGTACATGCCGTACACGGGGACGTTCTGTTCCCGGAACGGGACCGCGCTGGTGACCGCCTCGAACTGGCAGGCGGTGGCCCGCGCGCCGGGGTGGGTACGGCGTACGGCGCGCTGCCAGGCGCGGAAGACGTCCGTGTCGTAGTCGGAGTCGGGGGTGGCGAGATAGCCGCGCAGCCGGTCCAGTGCCTGCTGCTCGCTCTCACCGGGGTTGCCGACCACGCTCAGCGTCGCCCGGCTGCCGATCAGCGAGCGCAGTTCGGCGACGACACGTCCGGGGTCGTCGGCCCCCGGCAGGAAGGCGGCCCGGAATTCCGCGGTCGCCGTGCCCGGCACGATGCTCGGGTAGTAACCGGACTGGGCGGCGGTGAAGGCCAGCGTGGTCCGCAGCATCGCGTTGTGCAGCTCCGGGGTCTCGCTCAGCCGCACCACCTCCTCCCCCGCCCGGTCCCGCTGCCGGTCCGTGCGTGCGTCGAGCATCTCCCGCAGGGCCCCGGCGAAGGACCGGTCGGTGGTGGCCTCGGCCAGTTCGGCGAAGTACCGCCGGGACAGGGCGTTCGGGCGTACGCGGGCCCGCCACTGCCCGAGCTGGTCGAGCACCTCGCCCAGCCGGATCACCGCCTGCCCGCTGAACGGCTTGGAGGTGTGGGTGGCGTACGAGGCGGTCTCCAGACGCAGCAGCAGGGAACGCTTGTCGTTGCAGGTGAGCGAGGCGATCATGGGCGTGGTGCCGTCGCGCTGGTTGAGCACCCAGCCGCCCTCGGTGATGACCGCGCCCGCCGCCACCTTGCCGGGGTGTTCGGTGAGGAACCAGCGCACTCCGTAGGGGCCCTGCTCCTCGTCGCAGTCGGACCAGAAGACGATGTCGCGGTCGAAGGCGGCTCCCTCGCGGACGTGGCGCAGCAGGGCCGCGACGAAGGCCGCGTTGACGCCCTTCATGTCCAGCGAGCCGCGGCCGTACAGCTTGCCGTCCTTGATCTCCCCGGCGAAGGGGTCCGTCTCCCAGCGGTCGCCGATGGCGGGCACCACGTCGGAGTGGCCGAGCAGGACCAGGGGCTTCTTGGTGACCGGTCCGCTGCCGGGGACACGGGCGAAGAAGTGGACGTTGCCGTCCTTCGGCGTGGGCACGATCTCGGTGCCGGCCCCGGCGGACCGGAAGATGCCCTGGAGCATCCGGGCGAGCGGCAGGGTGACGGCGCCGTCGCCCGGGTTGCTGGTGTTCTGCCGGATCATGGCGACGGCGAGTCCCACGGGGTCGGTGGCGTCGCCGTCGAAGGAGGCGCTGCCCGTCGCCGCCGCGTCGGCCCGCGCCGCCGGTGACGTCGAGGCCACCGCGCCGAGGCCCAGCACCGTGGACGCGACGGCCGTCGCCCCGGCACCGAGCACGGAGCGGCGGGAGGGCCGGGTTCCGGGGAGGGTGCCGAGGCAGGCGGAGATGACCGCGTCCGGGTTCTCCTGGTGGGCGTAGTGCCCGCCCTCGACGGACGCCACGGTGCATTCGCCCCGGGTCCACTCGGCCCATCGGCGCACGGTGACCTCGGGCACGTGCGGGTCGTCGGTGGCCCACACCGCACGCAGCCCGACCTGTGGAACGTCCCCCCGCCGGCCGTCGTACCCGGCGGCCAGCCGCAGATCGGCCAGGACGGGGGGCAGCAGCACCTCCTCGAACTCGGGGTCCGCGAGCAGCTCCGGATCGGTCAGTCCCGTTCCGGCGACGAAGGCGCGGGCGTCCTCGACGGTCACCTCCTCGCCGCGGCCGTGGAAGTCGCCGGGGCACTGTCCGGCCACGGCGCACAGCCGCGCGACGGGCACCCCGGAGTCGAGCAGCCGGCGGCAGGTCTCGTAGGCGAGCAGGGCGCCGAGGCTGACCCCGATCAGCACCAGGCGCCGCGCGCCCAGCAGTTCGCGTGTCCCGGCCGCCACCGCGTCGGCGAAGGCGGCCATGTCGGTGACGGGCTCCTCATCGACGCGGGTGCCGCGGCCCGGCGGCACGACGAGGGCGAGGGCGGTGTCCTCGGGGAGCCGGTCGCGCCAGCCCGCGAACGTGGAACCGTGGGCGCCGGTGGGCGCGAAACAGACGACGAGGGTGGTGGCCGCGTCCGGTATTCGCCCGCCGGGCACGGTCAGCCAGGGGCTGCTCATATCTGTTCCTCCTGCTGGATCTCACGGCATGCGGTGGCGATAGCGGCGACGGTGGGTGCGCCGAGGATGCGGCGCAGCGGAACCCGGCGCCCCGCCACCGCCGCCAGCCGGTTGGCGAGCCGTACGGCGAGCAGGGAGTGGCCCCCGGCGTCGAAGAAGTTCTGGTCCGCCGCTGCGGGCGGTGCGCCGAGCAGTTCGTGCCAGAGTGCCGCGACGGCCGTCTCGGTGGCGTCGGCCGGGGTGAATCCGGACGCCCGCTCCTGCCCGATGCCCGCCACGAGGGTGCGCAGGGCGGTGCGGTCCAGCTTGCCGTTGGTGCCGAGCGGGAGGTGCGGGAGCTGCTGGATGCGGGCGGGCAGCATGTAGTCGGGCAGCCGGTCGCGTACGTAGGCGCGCAGGGCCGCCTCCGCTGGTTCCTCGCCGGAAGCGGTGACGCAGGCGACGATGCGGGTGTCACCGTCCTCGCTCTCCGCGTAGACCCCCGCGTCGGTGATGCCGGGTGCCTTGCGAAGGGTGGCCTCGATCTCCTCCAGTTCGACGCGGTAGCCGCGCACCTTGATCTGGTTGTCGGCGCGGCCGGTGATCTCCAGTCCCGCGTCCGGGAGCAGGCGGCCCCGGTCGCCGGTGCGGTAGTGGCGGTTTCCGGCGTCATCGGTGGTGAAGCGGTCCTCGCCGTCGCCGCCGACGTAGCCGAGGGCCAGGGGCGGCCCGGAGACCCACACCTCGCCGGTCACACCGGGCGGCAGCCGACGGCCGTGCCGGTCGCGGACGGTGAGCGAGGCGCCCGCCACGGGGCTGCCGACCGGGACGCGTCCGGCGTCGGCGGGCAGCTGGGCGGTGTCGTAGGCGGCGACGTTGGAGGCCGTCTCCGTCATGCCGTACAGGTTGAGCAGGGTGGTGCCGGGCCAGACCTCGCGCAGTCGCAGGACGGTGTCCACGGGGAGGGTGTCGGCACCGCTGGTGACCAGGAGCGGCCGGTGTCCGCCGGGGCGTCGCGCGCTCTCCTCCAGCAGTCCGGCGATGAGCTGCGGGGTGAGGAAGAGGTGGGTGACGCGTTCCTGTTCGACGGCGGCGGCGAAGAGCGCGGGGTCGAGGAGTTCGTCGGTGGCGAGCACGACGGACGGAACACCCTGGAGCAGTCCGCCCAGCAGTTCCCAGGGCGAGGCGACCAGCGCCAGGGACTTCTGGACGGCGAGTACCGCGTTCCCGGGGAACGGGTGGTCCCGCCACATCCATTCCAGCCTGCCCCGGACCGAACGGTGGCTGATGCGTACGCCCTTGGGGTTTCCGGTCGTTCCCGAGGTGTAGACGATGTGGAACAGCGCGTCCTCGTCCGGCCGCTGTCCGGGCGCCTGGTGCAGCGGGCCCTCGGCGAGGGGGGCCAGCGTGACGCGCGGCGCGTCCAGGGTGGGGAACTGGTCGAGTCCGGGTTCGGCCAGTACGCACCGGGGCCCGGTCTCCTCCACCATCCGGCGCTGCCTGCGCACGGGGATCGCGGGGTCCAGCCCGAGGTAGGCGGCGCCGGTCTTCAGTACGGCGAGGACTCCGGCGACGGCGGCGGGTCCGCGCTGGGCGGCGAGGGCCACCAGTGTGCCGGGGCCGACGCCCTTGGCGGTGAGCCGGGCGGCCAGTCGGCCGCTCCATTCGTCGAGTTCGCGGTAGCTGACGCTGGTGCCGGTGTGGCGCAGGGCGGTGGCCCGGGGGCGGGCCGCCACCTGCTCGGCGAAGCGTTCCAGCAGGGTCGGCGTGGTCATCGTTGATCGTCTCCGGGCAGCAGATCGAGGGAACGAACGGTGGTGTGCTCGGCGCGCCGCGGGTCGGTCAGGGCCCGCAGTGCGATCAGGGTGGATTCCAGTACGTTGCGGGCGGCCGGGGCGTCGAGGAGTTCTTGCTGGTAGGCGTACTGGAGGAGGAGTTGGCCGGGGCCGTGCGGCTGGACGTACAGGGCGCAGTCGTACTTGGTGTAGCCGGTGTCCAGTTCGACGAAGCGGAACCGGACGTCGGAGGCGGTGGTGGCGCGCGCCGGGTAGGGCAGCATGTTGAGCATGGTCTGGAAGACCGGGGTCGCCGATGAGCTCCGCGAGGCGGCCGGAAGCCGCCGCAGCGTCCAGCCGAAGGGGTGCTCGGCGGCGGCGTAGGCGTCGTACACCGTCTCCCTGACCTGTGCGGTGAACTCGGCGAGGGTGGCGGCCGGGTCGAGGTCCAGACGCAGGGGCAGCATGGCGAGTGTGAAGGCGGGCACGTCGGCGGTCTCCGGGCGCTCCCGCCCCGCCATCGGGGCGCCGACGATCACCTCGTCGGCGTCGCTGTAGTAGCCCAGGGCCAGTGCGTAGGCGGCCAGCAGGGGGACGAAGGCGGTGGCGGAGGCGGCCACCGCGGTGGCGCGCAGCTGCCCGGTGAGTTCCGCGTCCAGGACCGCCTCGGTGATCTCGCCCCGGTAGGTGGGGGCGGCGGGCCGTGGTTTCTGGGCGATCTGGAGTGCCGGGAGCTCGCCCGTGAGGCGGCGCAGCCAGTACTCCCCCGCCTCGGCCACCTCGTCGGTGGACAGCCGCTCCGCCAGGTGGTCGAGGTAGCGGTCGTAGCGGCTGGCGCGCTCGGGGTCGGGAGCGGCGGGCCGCTGTGCGTAGAGCTCGGCCAGCCGCTGGAACAGTACGGTCGCGCCCCAGCCGTCGAGGAGGAGTTCGTGCATGGTGACCAGGAGCCGGTGCTGTCCGCCGGGAAGCTTGAACAGCGCGGTGCGCAGGGCCGGTTCGCCCAGGAGGTCGAAGGGCCGGGCGGCCTCCTCGGCGGCCGCCGCGCGGAACGCTTCGGCGGTGATCTCGCGGGCGGTGGCGGGCAGCGGCACTTCCCAGTGGGGGTAGTGGTGCACCACCTCGTGCCCCGGTTCCGGCCCGTCCGCCTCCGCGCTCTCACGCGTCTCATCGGTCTCGCTGAACCGGGCGAGGAGCAGCGGGTTCTCGGCGAGCAGCAGGTGCCAGGCCCGCGCCAGGCGGGGTACGTCGAGGGGGCCGTCGAGTTCCAGGGAGCCCTGGTAGCTGTAGGAGGGGCTGAGCGGGTCGAGTCGCCAGTGGAAGTAGACCCCGGCCTGCTGCGGAGTGAGCGGCCGGGTGCGCGGCGCGCCGTCCCGCGGGGTCGCCGAGCGGGGGCCGTTCGCGGGCTGGCGGCCGTGGCCGAGCGCGGCGAGCGCGGCGGGGCTGCCGTCGCGCAGCACCTCGCGCAGTCCGGCCGGCGATCCGGTCTCGCGCAGGGCGGCGACCAGTCGCATGGCGAGCAGGGAGTCCCCGCCCAGTTCGAGGAATCTGTCGGTGCGGCCGACCCTGCCGGTACCGAGGAGTCCGGCGACGAGCGCGGCGATCGCGCTCTCCGTCTCCCCGTGCGGCGGGATGTAGGCACGGGTGCCGGGGCGGCTGCGGCGCGGTGGGGCGGGCAGGGCCTTGTAGTCCGTCTTGCCGTTGCGGGTGAGCGGGAGCCGGGGCAGGACGACGAAGGTGTGCGGCACCATGGGGGCGGGGAGCCGTTCGCCGAGGTGGGCGCGCAGGTCCGCCTCCGTCGGCTCGTCGCCAGAGGCGGTGACGTAGGCGACGAGGCGGGGCGGCTGGGCGGCCGCCGGGGCATGGGCGCTCTCCCGGGCCACCAGGGCTCCGGTGTCGTCGGGGGTGTGGACGGTGACGGCGCAGGCGGCGACGGCGGGGTGGCCGCCCAGAACCGCCTCGATCTCGGCGAGTTCCATGCGTACGCCGCCGATCTTCACCTGCCGGTCCACCCGGCCCAGGTACTCCAGCTGGCCGTCCGGGCGTGCGCGTACGGCGTCCCCGGTGCGGTAGAGGCGTCCGCCGCCGGCGGCGAAGGGGTCGGTGAAGAAGGCGCGCGCGGTGCGCTCCGGGTCGCCGAGGTAACCGCGTCCCACGACGAGTCCGCCGACGAACAGTTCCCCTGTCTCGCCATGCGCGCAGGCGTGCCAGTGCCCGTTCTCCTCCCGCAGGACGTACAGTTCGGCGTTGCCGATGGGCGAGCCGATCGGCAGGTGGCGTACCCCGGGGCCGGGCGGGCCGAGTACGGCGTGGGTGACGTCGTCGGAACACTCGGTGGGGCCGTAGGCGTTCAGCAGCCGGATCCCGGGCAGGGCGTTGTGCCACCGCAGGGCCAGGGCCGGGGGCAGCTCCTCACCGGTGGCGATCATCCAGCGCAGTGCGCCGGGCCTGATTCCCGCGGTCTCCTGCGCGTCGAGCAGGAAGCGCATCAGGGTGGGCACGGTCTCCAGCACGGTGGTTCCGCGTCCGCGCAGCTCCTCCAGCAGCAGGGCCCCGTCCTGCGCCCGCTCGTCGGCGAAGATCTGTACCCGGCCGCCGACGAGCAGCGGGGCCAGCATCTGCCAGACGGAGATGTCGAAGCTCAGCGGTGCGGTCTGGGCCAGCCGGTCGTCGGCGGTGAGTCCGAGGTCGTCGATCTTGGCGCGGAGGTGGTTGAGCATGCCGCGGTGCTCGACGATCGCGGCCTTGGGGCGGCCGGTGGAGCCCGAGGTGTAGAGGACGTAGCGCACCTCGTCGGCGGCGGGCGGCAGGGCCCGGGGGTGCGGGGCGTCTGCCGGTCGCGGCGGTGTCGAGGGCACGCCCGCGGCGCGGGCGCCCTTGACCAGTTCGACGCTGTCCTCCGGTGCGCCGGTGGTCAGCAGCAGTGCCGCGCCGCTGTCGGTGAGCAGGGATTCGACGCGGGCGGCGGGCCAGCTCGCGTCCACCGGCAGGTAGACGGCGCCGAGCAGCTCCAGGGCGAGGAAGGCGGTGATGACCTCGGCACCGCGTCGGCCGCCGACCGCGACGATCGTGCCTTCCCGGATCCCGGCGGCCGCCAGTCGCGCCGCGGTGCGCCGCGTCAGGTCGGCCAGCCTGCCGTACCCGAGCGTCACGTCGCCGTCCTCGACCGCGGTCCGGTCGGGATGCGTGGCCGCGAGCCGCTCGACGTGGACGTGGACCTTGTCCCCCAGTTCGTACGGTTCGCGCCGGGTGAGGGCCGTGGCGACGGCCTGTTCCCGCGCCCCCTGGGCCAGCGGGAGGCGCGGGTAGTGCTCGGGCAGGCCGGTCACCGGGTGGCCCGCTTCTCCGCGACGACCAGCAGGTACTCGACGGGGACGCCCGTGCCGCGCGTGTCCGTGGTGTGGAACCCTTCGGTCATCTCGACCATTTCCGCGCGCAGTTCCTTCCACCGCAGGGGCGGCGAGATGGTGTTCCTCGCCGCGATGCAGGGGCCGAAGCAGTCCTCGAAGAAGCTCACCAGGTCCTCGGCCGTGGCGAACGGGTAGAAGAGTTCACGGCGTTCGGCGGTGACGGTGAATCCGGGACCGAGGAGCTCGGCAAGGTAGTCCGGTGAGCCCCACAGCATGGGCTGCCCCTGGTGGCCGTTGGGCGAGGGGAAGTAGGCGGAGAGGATCTCCTGGAAGTGCGCGGTCCAGCTGCGGGCCGTCCAGTTGCACATGCCGATGCGTCCGCCGGGCCTGAGCACCCGGGAGATCTCCGCGCCCGACGCGGCGTGGTCGGGGGCGAACTGGATGCCGTAGGTGGAGGTCACCAGGTCGAACGAGGCGTCGCCGAAGGGAAGGTCCTGGGCGTCGCCGCGGTGCAGTTCCGCCTCGACACCGGCCGTGGCGAACCGCTCGCGCGCGTCGGGGAAGAACTCGTCGGTGAGGTCGAGTCCGGTGACGCGGCAGCCGCGCAGGGCGGACAGCAGCGCGACGTTTCCGTTGCCGGTGGCGACGTCCAGGTGGTCGGTGCCCGGCGCGGGGGCGAGCCGGTCGACCAGTTCGACGGCGCCCGGCCGCAGCAGGTCGGCGACGTGCCGGTACTCGCCGTAGGACCACATGGTGCGGTTGATCTCCTGGATGTTCTGATCGATCGTCACGCGAATTCCCCTCAGAGCGTGAGCCGGGCGCCGAGACCGGCGGCTTCGGCGCGGGCGTGGATGCGGTCGGCCACGGCGACGTCGAGGATCGACATCCCGAACGGATTGCTGATCACGATCTCGTCCTCGTCCTGGCGGCCGGGATGCCGCCCGGCGAGGACGTCACCGAGCGTGCCGTCGACGGGACGCGCCCCGGGACGGGCGGTCACCCCCTGCCGCGGAGTGCCGTCGGGGCCGAGCAGGGTGCCCGCCCGGTGCATCCGGCCGAGCAGCCGTCGCGGGTCGTCACGGACCAGGCTCCAGTCGTCGACGATCACCGTGCCCGCCGCGAGCACGGCCGCCTCGGTGAGGTCGTCCAGCGAGACGTGGCAGACGAGCGCGCCGGGCCGCAGCCAGTCCGGTTCGATGTAACCCTCCGTGACCGTGGTGACGGGAACGACCAGGTCGGCCTCCCGTACCGCCTCGCGCGGCCCGTCGGCGACCACCGTCTCGATGCCGTCGGCGCCGGGCAGCGAGGCGATGTGACCGGCGAGGGACTTCGCCCGGCCGGGCGCCACGTCGTACAGCGTGACGCGGCGCAGGGTGGGAACGGTGCGCAGCAGGAGCGCGAGGTGTGCCTGGGCGAGCGGGCCGCAGCCGAGGAGTGCCAGCCCGCGCGGCTGTGCCACCGCCAGATGGCGCACCGCGAGCGCGGTCACCGCGGCGGTGCGCATCGCGCTGATGTAGGCGGCCTCCATCAGGGCGAGGGGCCGGGCGGTCTCCGGGTCGAGGAGCAGGGTGAAGCCCTGGGAGCGGGGTATCCCGCGGCCCGGGTTGCCGATCGAGGCGTTGATGGTCTTCATGCCGATGACCGGCGGACGCCCCTGCGGGGTGAGCGCGCCGGGCATGGCCAGCAGCCTGGCGGCGTCGCCCTGGGGGGTGGTCCAGCCGAGATAGGCCTCCTCGGGGAGGACGGACTGTCCGGCGGAGTGCAGGGCGAGCGCCTTCGCCACCGTCGCCACGATGTCCAGGTCGCGGGCGGCCTCGATGACGTCCGCGCGGGACAGGTAGCGGAAGTGGCTGTCGGGATAGTGCTCGAAGTCCATGACGGGCGGAGCTCCTTGACGAGGGGTCGGTTGCGGTGGAGCGGTACGGGGACGGTTTCAGCCGCCGGTGGCGCGTGCCGCGCGGAGCATCGCGAAGGGGACGAGCGAGCCCAGCAGCAGTACGCAGGCGAGGGCGATCCAGCCGGCCGTGCCGAGGGCGAGGACGACGCCGGTCATCAGTACCGGGCCCGCGACCCGGTTGGCCACGGTGCGGCTGGTGTTGAACAGCACCAGGTAGGCGCTGCGTGCGCCATCCGGTGCCAGCTCGAAGGAGAGGGTCCACGAGGCTCCGACCTGGAGCAGTTCGGCGAACGTCAGCAGGACGACGGCCCCGCCGAGCACCAGGAGCGCCTCCCGGGTCGCGAAGCCGGGCGCGGCGGCGAAGGCCAGGGCGCCCCCGCCGAGCAGGAGGGACGCGGCGGCGTAGGAGAGCCAGGCCCGTCGCATGGTGCTGTAGCAGCGGTTGAGCGGGTACTGGAGGGCGATGCACAGCACGGTGTTGACCGCGTACAGGATGCCGACGTAGCGCTCCGGTACGTCGGTCTCAAGGACGAGCCAGAGCGGGAAGGCCACGTTGAGGACCGGCATCCAGAGCGACACCAGGGCGTTGTACGCGGTGAAGCCCAGCAGTCGGCGGTCCTTGAGCAGGTCGGACACCCGGGCGCTCTCGACCGTCGTCGCGGCGTCCTCCCGCCGTGCGGTGGCGTACACGGCGGCGACCGCCACGTAGGCGAGCGCGCCACCGATCAGCAGCGGCCGGAAGGCTTCCGGTGAGCCGGTTCCCAGGGCGGCTCCGGCGATCAGCCCGCCCAGGCTGATGCCGAGGTTGACCACGGTGCGCTGGACGGCCATGACCTTGGCGCGCAGGCTCTCCGGGGCGCGCGCGCCGACGTACGACTGGACCAGGGGGGGCGAGGACTGCTCGGTGACGGCGATGACGGCGACCACGAGGAGGAAGCTCCACCAGCCGTTGACCCGGAGGTAGCCGATGGTGGCCAGGGCGCGCAGCAGCATCACGCCGATCAGCACCGGCTTCGGCCCGAACCGTCCGGCCAGCCGGGCGATGGGTACGGCGGCGGCGATGGCGAGCGCCCCGCCGATGGTCAGGCCGGTGCCGACGGACGAGGTGCTGAGGTGGGCGACCTTGACGAAGTAGATGGTCGAAACGGCGAGGAAGAGGCCCGTTCCGGTCCACTCGATCAGCGTGGCGCCCTGCACCAGCGGCAGGAACTGCCGCAGGGCGGGGCGTGCTGGCCGCCGGTCGAGGGTGGTGCTCGTGCTCATGTTCAGGGCTCCTGGTGCTTCCGGTCGAAGAAGAGTCCTTCGCTGCGCAGCCGTCGCACGGCGGAGGTGATCTCCTTGGCCACGCCCTGCTCCGCCGCCCAGTCGTCGGAGTAGAGGGTGTCCCGGTACTTGGTGCCGCCGTCCGCGGCCAGGCAGACCGCGAGGCGGCCGTCGTCGGCCTCTTCCCGGTCGCTCAGCATCGCCCGCACCGCGCAGCCGCTGGAGCCGCCGAGTGCGAGGCCGATGTCCTCGGCGATGATCCGGCAGACGGCGATGGCCTCGATGTCGTCGACGTGCACCGCACGGTCGTAGCTGTGCGGCGTGCGCAAAAAGGTGGAGGGCCTGCTCGCTCCGATGCCCGGGACCAGGCGTCGTCCGGCGCTGCCGGACACGGCCAGCGAGCCGCTCACATCCACGGCGACCGCGGCGACGTCCGGCCGGTGCTCGCGCAGGTGGGCGGCGATGCCCGCGAGGGTGCCGCCGGTGGAGACGGGGACGTACACGGTGCCGAGGTCCGGTCCGGCCTGCCGGGTGAGTTCGGGGCCGGTGGTGCGACGGTGGATGTCGGGCGCGGCCCAGTTCTCGTACTGGTCGGGCCAGCGGAATCCTGGGTTGTCCGCGCACAGTTCGCGTACCCTGCTCAGCCTGCTCAGCAAGTAGCCTCCCAGGCCGTCGGGTTCCTCGACGACGATCACCCGGGCTCCGCTGCCGGTGAGTCCGTGGCGGGTGGCGTGCGGGGTCTTGAGGTCGACCACGGCGAGGAAGTGGCAGCCGACCGCCGGGAGCAGCCGGGCCAGGGCGAGGCCCAGGTTGCCCGAGGTGGACTCCACCACCACCGTGCCGGGGACGAGCGGCCGTTCTTCGTGCAGGGCCCGCAGCAGGCCGACGGCACTGCGGTCCTTCACCGACCCGGTGGGGCCGTGTGCTTCGAGTTTCAGCCCCAGACGCCGCATCCGCCCCCGGTGGGCGACGTCCAGGCGGAGTAAGGGAGTTGTGCTGAGCGCCCGCGCCAGGACGGGATTGACACGTGACACTGGTTCCCCTTGTGCGAGACGTGTGTGGCCATGACCGGTCGATCGACCGGCCCGGCTGCGCACTCCCTGACCTTAGGCATGTGACCCCGGCACCACCACGTCATGGTCATAGGGCGGTTGGCGGTGTTGGCCGGAACAGCGCTTGACGCCCCGTCTGTTCGGCCCGTCGGCCGACGCCTCGCCGACAGACGGTGCAGAAACGGTCCTGCACCCTGGCGAACCCGGGCGGACGGGGAGAAACGAATTGGCCGGTTCGGCCTGCGCCACGGGCTCCGCGCGGCCACCCCCCGGACGGTCCCGGCCGCGAAGAGAGCCGAGCGGGAACGCCTCGCCCGGGGCCTGTTATCTTTACGTGACTTCGCGCCGCAACTCTCGGTCATCCTTTGGCCTTTGCTGTGCCGGAGTTGCCTGCTCACAGGCCGCTCTCCGGGCGCCACGGGGGACACCGGTTCCCACCGGGTGTGGCGACGGACGCGCAATGACCACCGCACGGGCGCGGTCGCCGTCCGCGACCACGCCCGGCCTGGCACGGCTGGACGGGATGACACAGCTCAACGTATTCGGCAGAACCCTGCGCACCGCACGGGCGTTGTCGGCCCGGGGAACCGGACGCCGCAAACAGCGAAAGCGCCCGCTCGCCCGGCTGGCCCGCAAGCCCGACTACCCGCGGGCGGGCCGCAGCGGCTGGCGAAGATGGATACCCTCGTGGCGCCTGGTCCTGGGCTCGGTCCTCATGTTCACCGCGACCCTGGCGACCGTGGTGGGCATCGCCTACGCGCGGACCGAGATACCCGAGGACCTCAACTCCTTCGCCACGCAGCAGGACACCGTCTACTACTGGTCCGACGGCACACCGATGGCCCGGACCGGCTGGGTGAGCCGCCAGGAGATGCCCCTGTCGAAGATCCCCGAACACGTCCGGTGGGCCGTCCTGGCGGCGGAGAACGCCGACTTCTACTCCGACCACGGGATTTCGGCGCAGGGCATCACCCGTGCCCTGTGGCGCACGGTCGGCGACGGGGACACCCAGGGCGGGTCCACCATCACCCAGCAGTACGTCAAGAACGTCTATCTCACGCAGGACCAGTCGTTCTCCCGGAAGTTCACCGAGATGCTGCTGGCGGTCAAACTGGACAGGCAGCTGAGCAAGGACAAGATCCTCCAGGAGTACCTCAACACCAGCTGGTTCGGCCGCGGCACCTACGGCCTCCAGCGCGCCTCGCAGGCGTACTACGGAAAGGAGGTCACCCAGCTCAACGCGAGCGAGGGCGCCTTCCTCGCCTCACTGCTGAAGGGCGCCTCGCTGTACGACCCGGCCGTCAACCCCCGCAACCGGCAGCGGGCCGTCGAGCGCTGGTCGTGGACGCTGGACCGCATGGTGGAGATCGGCAGACTGAGCAAGGCCGAACGGGCCACGTACACCGCCTTCCCCGACCCGAAGCCACCCCACCGGCCGAGCAACGCGGGCGGACAGGACGGCTATCTCGTCCAGCTCGCCGAGTCGTACGCCAAACGGGCCGGTCACATCTCGGACGCCCGCTTCGACCTCGGCGGCTACCAGATCTACACCACCTTCGACAAGTCCCGGATGACCGCGCTCACCCGGTCCGTCGGCCAGGCCCGCCGCGCGCTCGACCCCAAACAGCGCAAGGCCGACCGGTTCGTCCGCTTCGGCGCCGCCTCCGTCGCCCCGGACGGCCGCATCCTCGCGGTCTACGGCGGACCGGACTTCGAGCGGCAGGCGTTCAACGAGTCCAACGCGGGCACCGTCCCGGCGGGTTCGGCCTTCACCCCGTTCGTCTACGCCGCCGGTCTCCAGCACGGTGTGGCCAGAGTCCGTGACGCCCCGCGCTCCACCATCGTCCCCTCCACCGTGTACGAGGGCGACGACGGCACCCCGGTCATGACGCCCGAGGGGCCCTACTGGGACCGCAGCGGAAAGATGGTCAAGGGCGAGAACGACAAGGACGCCTCGTACGGACGCATCAGCCTCCACGACGCCATGGCGAAGTCCGCGAACGCTCCCTTCCTCCAGCTCGGCATGGACACCGGCCTGAAGCTGGTCCGCAGCACGGCCGAGGCGTCCGGGATGCTCCCGTCGAGCTTCGGTCCGCCCGTTCCGGCGTTCGCGATGGGCAACTCCACACCCAGCGCCATCCGGATGGCCGACGCGTACGCGACGTTCGCCGCCCGCGGTGTGCACATGGATCCCTACTCGGTCCGCAAGGTCACCCGCAACGGAGAGCCGGTCCGCCTCGACCTGCCGCGCCCCCGGCGCGCCGTGCGGTCCGATGTCGCCGACGAGATCACCTCGGCGCTCGCCCGGCCCTCCGCCAGGAACGGCACGGTGCCCCCGGCCCGGCTCGCGGGCAAGGCGGGGACCACCGAGGACGACACCGCGCGCTGGTACGTCGGCTACGGGCCTTCGGAGTCCACCGCCGTCGTCGTCTACCGGATGGACCTGACGAAGAGCCTCGCGCCGCTGCCGCTCAAGGGGCTGGCCGGCGGCGCCGGGGCCGACGGGAAGATCCCGGCCGGGATCTGGAACACCTACACGGAAGCGACGACCAAGTGACCGAGACCACAGCCAAGTCCACCGTCCGCCGCGTCCGCGACCGTCTCACACGCCGGGTCGTCCTGGGCATCGCCGTGTGCGTGGCGGTGTCGGGCACCGCGGCACTCGTACCGATGCTGTCCGCGGGCTCCTCCGACGACCGCACCCCGACCGGTACCCGTACCGTCGCCGCGCCGACGCCGACCGCCCGGGAGCGTCCCGAGGGCGGCGGCAGCACGGAGGAGGACTGGGACGGCAAGACCCAGATCCTCGGGGACGGCTCCACCTCCTACACCGGGCCGCAGCCGGGTCAGTTGAAGGCCGAGCGGCTGAAGCCCGGCGAACGGCCGCCGCAGTTCGTGGTGTTCTCCTGGGACGGAGCGCTGGAGGGCGACGACCGGATGTTCTCGCGCTTCCGGCGTGCCGCGAAGGAGAGCAACGCCCATATGACGTTCTTCCTCACCGGCATCTACCTGCTGCCGCAGGAGAAGCGGAGCCTGTACCGGCCGCCCCAGCACAAGCCCGGATCCGCCGCGATCTCGTACCCGACGCGCGAGCATATCCGGATGACGCTGGACCAGCTCGGCGGTGCCTGGCGGGAGGGCAACGAGATCGGCTCCCACTTCAACGGCCACTTCTGCGAGAAGAAGGGCGGCGGGGACTGGAGCACCAGCGAATGGACCAGTGAGATAGCCCAGTTCTACTCCTTCGTGCAGAACTGGAAGACCAACACCGGATTCAAGGACCTCGATCCGCTCCCCTTCGACCCCACCCGCGAGGTCGTCGGCGGTCGCGCGCCCTGTCTGGAGGGCCAGAAGACGCTGATGCCCGCGACCAAGCCGTTCGGCTGGCGCTACGACGCAAGCTCCCCCGGCGACTTCCAGATCTGGCCGTCCAAGAAGAAGGGCGTCTGGGACTTCCCGTTGCAGATGCTGCCGTTCCCCGGCAAGGACTTCCAGGTGCTGTCGATGGACTTCAACTTCCTCTACAACCAGTCCAAGGGCAGCACCGAGGGCGACTCCGCCCAGTACCCGACCTGGCGCAAGGAGGCCAGCAGCGCCTACCTCGCGGGCTTCAACCGGGTCTTCCACGGCAGCCGCGCCCCGCTGTTCATCGGGAACCACTTCGAGGACTGGAACGGCGGGATCTACATGGACGCCGTCGAGGACACCATGCGCAAGGTCTGCCCGCGCAAGGAGGTGCGCTGCGTGTCGTTCCGCGAACTGGCCGACTGGCTCGACGCCCAGGACCCCGAGGTCCTCGCCCAGTGGCGGAACCTCGACCCCGCCCAGCCCCCGAGCTGGAAGCAGTAGCCGTACGCCGAAGGCTGGTCCGGTCCGTCCCCGGGGACGGACCGGGCCGGCCGGGGCGTGTCACTTCGCCCGGTCGACGAACTGCGTGGTGTACGTCCTGGCGAGATCCACCTTCGCGTCCTTCAGGTTCGGGTTGAACGCCTTCAGGACCCGCTCGACGGTGGCGGGGCCGTCCGCGGGCATGACGCCGTCGGTGGTGAACATGGGCAGCGTGCTCTTGATGGCCTGGGCGTAGAGGGCCTTGCCGCCGCCCTGGGCGTAGTCGGCGGGCATCTTCCCGGCGATCTCGTCGGCGCTGTGGGTGGACATCCACTTCAGCGTCCGGACGAAGGCGTTGGCCAGCTTCTGGACGGTGTCCTTGTGGCTGTTGACCCACTCGGTCCGCATGTAGAGGCTGGATGACGGGTAGAGCCCGCCGAGCGCCTGCCTGGAGCCCTCCGGCGTACGCATGTCGATGAGGATCTTGCCGAGCTTCTTGTCCAGGATGGTGGCGACCGTCGGGTCGGTGGTCATCCCGCCCTGGATGGAGCCCTGCTGGAGGGCGGAGATGAACGTCTGCCCGGCACCCACCGCGACCGGGGTGAACTGGCTGGTCCGCACACCGTTGCTGACGGCGAGGTACTTGGTGAGGAAGTCGGTGGAGGATCCGATGCCGGTCACGCCGAGCTGCTTGCCCTTGAAGTCCTTCGCCGACCTCAGTTCGTCCGCCGCCCGGCCGGAGACGATCTCGACCTCGCCGGGGGCCTGCGAGAACTGGACGACGGACTCGACCTGCTTGCCCTTCACCTGGAGGTCGAGGGTGTGGTCGTAGAAGCCGACGGTGCCCTGGACGTCGCCGGAGACCAGCGCCGTCTCGGCCTGCACACCCGCGGGCTCGGTCAGGAGCTGGACGAGGACACCCTCGTCCTCGAAGTAGCCGAGCCGTTCGGTGAGCATCGCGGGCAGGTAGATGACCTTGTCGAGGCCGCCGACCATGATCTTGACCTGGTCCCCCTCGCCTTCGGAGCCGGAGTCCCCGCCGCAGGCGGTGAGGGTGGTCAGGGCAAGCACACCGGCGACGGCCAGGGCGGGAAAGCGGAGGGAGGTACGCATCTGACGCGGGTCCTTTGCGGAGGGAAGGGGGTGGGGAGGAGGGGCCGCGGGACGGGTCAGCGGGCGCTGTCCGCGTCCGCGGGCTTCCAGCGGAAGAGCCGTTTCTCCAGGAAGGTGAGCAGCCCCTCGGCCAGCAGCGCGACGATCGCGAGGATGGCCATCGCGGCGTAGACACCGGCGGCGTTGAACGTGCCCTGGGAGGCGGCGACCAGCAGTCCGAGCCCCTTGGTGGCGCCGATGTACTCGCCGACGATCGCCCCGATGAGCGCGAAGCCGAAGCTGACGTGCAGGCTGGTGAAGATCCACGAGGTGGCGGAGGGGATCACCACCTGGAGGGTGACCTGCCGTCTGCTGGCCCCCAGGATGCGGGAGTTGGCGACGAGGTCGCGGTCGACCTCCCGCGCCCCCTGGAAGGCGTTGAAGAAGACCGGGAAGAACACCAGGACGACCGCGGAGGCCACCTTGGAGGCCGGTCCGAGCCCGAACCAGATGAGGAAGACCGGCGCGAGCACGATCCGGGGCAGCGCGTTGAGCACCTTGATGTACGGGCCGAGGACGTCGGCCGCGAACCGCACCCGGCCCAGCGCGATCCCGAGCAGCACACCGGCGACCACACCGATGACCCAGCCGAGCAGCGCCTCGTAGAGCGTGTACCGGATCTGCTCCCCGAGGGAGCCCTGTGCCGTGCCGTCCACGGCCCAGGTGCGGATCTGGTCCCAGATCTTCGACGGCATGGAGAAGTTGAACGGATCGATGACGGCGGTGCGGGCCAGCCACTCCCACAGTCCGACGACCGCGAGGAGCACCGCGATCCTGCTGCCCGTCACCAGGTACGCGCGGTTCCTGGCCGCCCGCGCCCTGGCCCGTGCCCGGTCGGCCTGGCCGACGGCGGTGCCGGCCGTGGTGGTGTCAGGCGACATGGTGGGCACCCCTCTCGCGGGTGATACGGACCTCTTCACCGAGGGAGGACCAGATCTCCCGGTAGATCTCGACGAACCGGGGCTGCAGCCGCACCTCCTCGACCTTGCGGGGGCGGGGCAGGCCGATCTCGAAGACCTCCTTGACGGTGGCCGGTCCGGCGGTCATGACCACGACCTTGTCGGCCAGCGCGATGGACTCCTCCAGGTCGTGGGTGACGAAGACGACGCAGGCACCGGTCCCGGCCCACAGCTCCAGCAGCTCGTCCGACATCAGCGCCCTGGTCTGCACGTCCAGCGCCGAGAACGGCTCGTCCATGAGCAGGATCCCGGGATCGTTGACGAACGTCGCCGCGAGGGCGACGCGCTTGCGCTGCCCGCCGGACAGCTGGTGCGGGTAGCGGTCCTCGAAGGAGGCGAGCCCGACCCGGGCGAGCCACTCCCGTGCCCGCTGCCTGGCCTCGGACGTGGGCACACCGCGGAACCGGGGGCCCGCCATCACGTTGGACAGCACGGTCCGCCACGGGAAGACCGCGTCCTGCTGGAAGACGAAGCCGACCTTGTCGCCGATGCCGCGCACCGGCTCGCCTCCCACCAGCACCTCTCCCCCGGTGGGCTCCTCCAGTCCGCTCACCAGGGTCAGCGTGGTCGACTTGCCGCATCCGGTGGGCCCCACGACCGCGACGAACTCGCCGCGCCCGACAGTCAGGTCCAGATCACGTACGGCGGTGTGGAGCGCCCCCGACGGAGTCCGGAACGCTTTGCTCACCCCCCGCAGCTCGATGGCGGGGCTCGTTTCGCTGTTCATGGGGCGGAACGCTAGAGGCGGCCCCCGGAGCCCGGGGAGTCTTGCGCCCACAACGCGCGGTTCTGCCCATAACCCGGGGTTCTGCTCGTTCTGCTCGCGGCAGGACGGCGAATGCGCCGCGGGGACTGGCCATCGGCGATCTCGGCGTTTACGTTGCGATCACACGAGGACGAAACGGAGCAACGTGGTCCACACCGGCGGAAGGCGGGGGGACAGCAGATGCGCGTTCACTGGCCCCGCCGCGTCTTCGCCCAGGTGCTCCTCACTCAGGTGGCCATCACCACCGGGGTGATCATGCTCATCACGGGACTCTTCCTCGGCCCGCTCAGCCGTCAGCTCGACAACCAGGCGATGCACCAGGCGCTGTCCATCGCCCAGACCACGGCGGCCGAACCCGGACTGGTCCGCGATCTGCGCACCACCGGCCCCACGCCCGGCGGACCGGTTCAGGCCGAGGCCGAGCGCATCCGGCGGGCCACCGGAGCGCTGTACATCGTCGTCATGGACACCCGCGGGGTGCGCTGGTCGCACACCGACACAGTCCAGATCGGCAGGCATGTCTCGACCGACCCCAGTACGGCGCTGGGCGGCCGGGAGATCATGCAGATCGACGACGGCACCCTGGGCAGGTCGGCACGGGCGAAGGTCCCGCTCCGCGACGAGCGGGGCGGGATCGTGGGCGCCGTGTCGGTGGGCCTCGCCTACGACAGCGTCCACGACCGGCTGCTGGGCACGATTCCGGGGCTGCTGCTCTACTCCGGGACAGCGCTCGCCGTGGGCGTCCTGGCCGCGCTGTTCGTCTCGCGACGGCTCCAGCGCAGCACGCACGGGATCGCCTTCGCCGACATCTCGGCACTGCTGGACGAGCGCGAGGCGATGCTGCACAGCATCCGTGAGGCGGTGCTCGCCCTCGACACGCGGGGCAGGATCCGGCTGCTCAACGACGAGGCGCAGCGGCTGCTGGAGCTGGACCGCGGTGCCGTGGGCCGTCCGCTGGGCGAGGTGATGCCGCCGGGCCGCATGACCGAGGTGCTGGCGGGCCGGGTCGGCGGCGACAACCTGATCACGGTGGGCCGGGGGCGGGTGCTGATCGCCAATCGCATGCCCACGGGCGACGGCGGTGCGGTGGTCACCCTGCGCGACCGTACGGAGCTGGAGCTGCTGAGGCGGGAGCTGGACTCCACGCACGGCCTGCTGGACGCGCTGCGGGCCCAGGACCACGAGCACGCCAACCGGCTGCACACCCTGCTGGGCCTGCTGGATCTCGGCAGGCACGATGCCGCGAGGGAGTTCGTGGAGGAAGTGACCAGCGGGCACCGCGCGTCGGCGGAGCAGGTCGCCGAGCGGGTCAACGACCCCCTGCTGTCGGCGCTGCTGGTGGGCAAGTCGGCGGTGGCGGCGGAGCGGGGCGCCTCGCTGGACATCTCGCCGGACACACTGCTCCCGGACGCGGTCGTGGACCCGCGGGACCTGGTGACGGTGCTCGGCAACCTCATCGACAACGCGCTGGACGTCGCCACGCTCGTCGAGGTGGAGCTGCTGGCCGAGGGGAGCACGGCGGTCCTGCGGGTCAGCGACAACGGTCCGGGGGTGCCGCCCGCGATACGCGAGCAGATCTTCACCGAGGGCTGGTCCACCAAGGAGTCCCCCGCGCACCGTGGCCGCGGCCTGGGGCTGGCACTGGTGCGCCGGCTGGCCGAGCGCTACGGTGGCGCGGCCCGTGTCACGGCACGTGCGGGCGGCGGAGCGGTCTTCACCGTCGTCCTGCCCGAGGCACTCACCGTCCGGCCCCGGACAGAAGTGGGAGAGTCGCGATGATCGATGTCCTGGTGGTGGACGACGACTTCCGGGTCGCCGAGATCAATGCCGCGTACGTGGCGAAGGTGCCCGGCTTCCGGGTGATCTCCCGTGCGCACACCGCCGCGCAGGCCCTGGCCTTCCTGGAGCGCGACCGTGTCGATCTGGTCCTGCTCGATCACTATCTGCCGGACGAGACGGGGCTGACACTGGTGCGGCGGTTGCGTCAGCTCGGCCACCCGGCCGACGTGATCATGGTGACCGCCGCCCGCGACGTGGCGACCGTACGGACCGCGATGCGGTACGGCGCCCTGCAGTACCTGGTGAAGCCGTTCAGCTTCGGCGGACTGCGGTCCAAGCTGGAGAGCTACGCGGCGCTGCGCCGGACCCTCGAAGGGGTGGGCGGCGCCCGGGGCGAGGCCGGGCAGGAGCAGGTCGACCAGATCTTCGGGGCCCTGCGCACCGCGCGGTCCGGTCCGTCGGCCGGGCTGCCCAAGGGGCATTCGGCACCCACCGCCGATGTCATCCGCCATGTGCTGTCGGCGGCCGAGGGGCCGCTGTCCGCGCACGAGGTCGCCGCCCGCGCGGGGCTCAGCCGCTCCACGGCGCAGCGTTACCTCAAGTATCTGGAGGGGGCGGGCCGGATCCGGCTCAGCCTCAGGTACGGCGATACCGGCCGTCCCGAGCACCGCTACGCCTGGGCGGATCTGCGTGCGGAGCCGCTGCGATGAGCCCGGCGCAGGCGGCGCCGGTGGAACTCACCCCGGCCGCCGAGGAGCTGCTTCGGCGGCTGCGGGCGGTGCACGGGCCGTTGATGTTCCATCAGTCCGGCGGCTGCTGCGACGGCAGCGCGCCCATGTGCTACCAGGACGGCGAATTCCGTACCGGCGGCTCCGACGTGCTGGTGGCGTCGCTCGACGTGGCGGGGGTGGCGGAGCGCATCCCGTTCTGGATGTCGCGGAGCCAGTTCGAGCTGTGGTCGCACACCCGGCTGATCGTCGACGTGGTGGCGGGGCGGGGCAGCGGTTTCTCGCTGGAGGCCCCGGAGGGGGTGCGCTTCCTCATCCGTTCCCGGCTGGCCGGAGGGGACGGGGGCTGATACGGGCGTGGGGGGGGGGGGGGGGGGGGGGGCGGGGGCGGGGGGGGGGGCGGGGGGGTGGCCGCCCCCCGCGCCGGGTCAGGGCCTGAGACTGCCGACGACGTCGGCCGTGGCGGCCAGGCTGTCCTGGATGGTCGGTCCCATGCTGGAGCCCGCGAGGAAGAAGCCGAGGAGCGCGCAGACCAGTGCGTGCGAGAGCTTCAGCCCGTTGCGGAGGAAGACCACCGCCAGGATCAGGAGTAGCACCACCAGTGAGATCGAAATGGCCATGGCCAACCTCCTCCGCCGCGCCCGGTAGGCGGCATTCGGCCGCCAGTCTGGCGCAGGGGAGAGGCCGTTCGGTGACCCGGCGTGTCCGCCATCCGGGTGGGTGACCGTCCGCTACGCCCAGGGGAGGGCATCTCCGGGCCGGGCTCCGCGGTCGTGGGCCCGCAGGAAGCGTGCGAGACCCGCGAGGTCATCGGTGTTGAGGTGGTCGACCCCGGCGGCCAGCAGCTCTGTCCAGACCGCTTCCCGCTCCGGTACGGAGGCGTCGGGGGTGGCCCAGAAGCGGACGCGGCGGCCTTCCCGGTGGGCCTGGGCGACCATGGCACGCAGTCTTTGCCGCTCCTCGGCGGGGATGGGCCCGGTGCCCCGCCAGTCGAACGCGTCGCTCCAGCTCGCGCTGATCAGCGGGGCGAAGGAGGCAGGAGCCGGGGCGCCGAGGTCCTCGGGCCGCCCGTCGTAGAAGGCGTAGCGCGTGCGCTGGGCCTCCATCGGGATGCGGGCGGCGCGATCGCCGGAGATGACGGGAGTGACGGCGCCGGGCCGTACCCGGCCCTGGTGGTACGACGTCAGCATGGTCCGGTAGCGCCGGAGTTGCCGGTCCAGTGCGCGGTAGGCCGCGGCACCGTCGGTCTTGATGTCGATCAGCAGTTGTACGGGGTCGTGGTGGCCGGGGTGGACCGTGCCGTGATGGGCCCGGACCCTGGCCCGCAGCGGGTCGAGGTAGAGCGAGGCGAGGGTGCGGGCCGGGTCGGTCCCGGTGGCCTCATGGGCGACGAGCAGTTCTCCGTCCACCAGGAAGATGTCCGCCTCGACACTGGTGAAGCCCTGGTCGAGCGCGTCGTACAGCGGGCGCGGGTGCAGGTAGTCGTTGTGCGCGTGGGCCCTGCGCAGCACCTGGGGGCGGGGGCGTGGGCGTGGTGCCGGGCGGGACGCGGCGGCCGTCCTCGGGGGCAGGAAGCTGCCTGCGGCCGCGGTGACGAGCGCGGCGGTGACGACGCTTCGGCGGGTCGGGGGCGCCATGGATTCTCCCGGGAGCGAGTGGCGGACGGGCGGACGCGACCGAGTATGCGCCGGTGAGCGTCCCAACCGGCATATGGCGCACAAGAGTTGACTCATTCGCCGTCCGCCTGTCGGCACCCGTTCGCCCGTGCGGGCCGGAAGGGGCAAAAGGGCCGAGCGCTGACCGGCGGCGCTACCGGGACGGACGCCGGGCGGAGTTCCGTCGGTGCCGGTGAGCGATCCGGACGAGGAATGGCCGATGCCGTCCTCGTGGCCAGTGCCGTCCTCGTGGGCAGTGCCGTCCTCGTGGGCAGTGCCGTCCTCGTGCCCGCTGCCGACCGACGATGCCGCCGCGGCCGCTCGCCGCGGCGCCGTCGGCGCGGGTCACGCTGACACCGGGAGCGACGGTGCCGGGCATGCCGTCCACGGCGCTTCCGGACGGGCCGAAGAGGGCCTGGGAGAACGGAGATTCGGCGTGGGCGGCCGCGTCGCGGCTCCGGTCGAAGGAGCCAGCCCGGCGACGCGGCTGGCCCGGACGGCCATGCCGTTCCCCGGAGGTCCTGGCCCCGTCGGGGGCACGGGCTTGTCCGCTCGGGCTCGTGGACCGCGGTGAACCTCGGTCCGGAGCCGGGGGAACGGGTGCGCGTACGCCGCCCCGCTCCCCCGGCCGCCTCCGGCTCTCCGGCTCTCCGGCTCTCCGGCTCTCCGGCTCTCCGGCGCTACGGCGCTACGGCGCGGGCAGCTCCACCAGTGCGGCGACCGTCTCGCGGTGGCGTCCGGCGGTGCCGTACGCGATCGAGTCGGCCTTGGCCCGCTTCAGGTACAGATGAGCCGGGTGCTCCCAGGTCATCCCGATGCCGCCGTGCAGCTGGACGCACTCCTGCGCGGCGTGCACGGCGACCCCGGAGCAGTACGCCTGCGCGACGGCCACCGCGAGCGGGGCCTCGGGGCTGTCGGTGGCGAGGGCGTCGGCGGCGTTCCGCGCGGCGGCGCGGGCCGACACGACTTCGAGCCAGAGCTGCGCCATGCGGTGCTTGAGCGCCTGGAAGGAGCCCACCGGCCGGTTGAACTGGTGGCGTTCACGGGTGTGGCGGACCGTCTCGGCCAGGCACCACTCGGCGACGCCGAGCTGCTCGGAGGCGAGCAGTCCGGCGCCCGCCAGCAGTCCCCGGCGTACGGCGCCGACCGCGGCCGCGCCGTCGGCCAGCCGGGTTCCCGCGGCTCCGGTGAGGGTGACCGTGGCGAGCGGGCGGGTCAGGTCGAGCGACACCAGCGGGGCCACGGCGACCCCTTCGGCGTCCGCCTCGACCGCGTACAGACCGTCCGTCGTCGGCATCAGCAGCACGTCGGCGGCCACCGCGTCCGCGACACCGCTCACGCTTCCTTCCACCCGGCCCGCCACCACCGCCGCGGGCCGGATCGCGTCGGGCGTGGCGGCGGCGAACGGCACCGCGAGCACCGCGACCCGGCGCCCCTCGGCGATCTCGCCGAGCAGCGCGGCGACCGGCCCGGCGGGCTCCCCGAGCGCGAGCAGCGTCTGCACGGCGACGACCGCACCGGTCAGATACGGGGCCGGGGTCACCCCGCGGCCCAGCTCCTCCAGCACCACCGCGGCCTCGCGGTGGCTCGCTCCCTGGCCGCCCAGCCGCTCCGGGACCAGCAGCCCCGCTCCGCCGATGCCGCCCGCCAGGGCCTGCCAGAGTTCCGGGTCGTACGGGGTGCCGGACTCGGCACGGGCGAGCAGCGCCGGGACGTCGCTCCGGTCGGTGAGGAGGGCGCGCACCGCTGCCCGCAGGTCCTCCTCCGCCTCCGAGTACAGCAGGTCCGGCACGTCGGTCTCTTCGATCGGTGCGGTCATCGGGCCAGGTCCTTCCAGGCGACGTCCTTGTCGGTGCGCGGCTCGGCGGGCAGGCCGAGCACGCGCTCGGCGACGATGTTGAGCAGCACCTCGCTGGTGCCGCCCTCGATGGAGTTGCCCTTGGAGCGGAGGTAGCGGTAGCCGGCGTCCCGTCCGGTGAAGTCGACGAGTTCGGGCCTGCGCATGGTCCATTCGTCGTACAGCAGACCTTCCTGGCCCAGGAGTTCGACCTCCAGTCCGCTGATCTCCTGATTGAGCCGGGCGAAGGCGAGCTTCATCCCGGAGCCTTCCGGGCCGGGCTGTCCGGCGACGAGCTGCTGGCGCAGGCGGGTGGCGGTGAGCCGGGCCACCTCTGCCTCGACCCAGAGGGTCATCAGCCGTTGGTGGAGGTCGTGGGTGCGCAGTTCGGGGCGTTCGCGCCAGGTCCGGGCGACGGGGCCGATCATGCCGCCCTCGCGCGGGACGCGGGCTCCGCCGATGGAGACGCGCTCGTTCATCAGCGTGGTCTGCGCGACCTTCCAGCCCTCACCGACCGGGCCGAGCCGGTGGCGGTCGGGGATGCGTACGCCGGTGAGGAAGACCTCGTTGAACTCGGCCTCTCCGGTGATCTGGCGCAGCGGCCGGACCTCGACACCGGGGTCGGTCATGTCGCAGATGAAGTAGCTGATCCCTCGGTGCTTGGGCACGTCGGGGTCAGTACGGGCGATCAGGATCGCCCAGCGTGCCAGGTGGGCACTGGATGTCCAGACCTTCTGTCCGTCGACCACCCAGTCCTCTCCGTCGCGGACCGCACGAGTGGCGAGCGCGGCGAGGTCGGAACCGGCGCCGGGTTCGCTGAAGAGCTGGCACCAGACCTCCTCTCCGGTCCAGAGCGGGCGCAGGAATCGCCGCTTCTGCTCGTCGGTGCCGAAGCCGAGGAGGGTCGGGGCGGCCATGCCGAGGCCGATGCCGATCCGGCGCGGGTCGTTGTCGGGGGCGTCCGCGGCGGCGAGTGCGGCGTCGACCACGCTCTGCAGGGAACGGGGCGCGTCGAGGCCGCCGAGTCCGGCCGGATAGTGCACCCAGGCCAGTCCCGCGTCGAAGCGCGCCCGGAGAAAGGCGGTGCGCTCCGTGGTGGCCGGGGGGTACTCGGCGAGCAACTCCTGGGTGCGGCGGCGGAGTTCCGCCGCGTCGGGTGCGGTCATCGGGCGGCTCCCCGGGGAAGGACGGTGATCCGGCCGGTGCTGGCGCCGTCGGCGACGCGCTGGACGGCGTCGGCCGCCCCGGCGAGCCCGACTCGTTCGCTGACCAGCGGGGCGATGGCCCCTTCGGCGGCGAGCCGGGTGAGTGCGTCGTGACACGCGCGGACGGCGGCCGGATCCTTGGTGCGGTAGAGGCCCCAGTGGAGTCCGAGGATCGAGTAGTTCTTGACGAGGGCGTGGTTCAGCGCCGGGGCCGGGACGGCGCCGCTCGCGAAGCCGACGACGATCACCCGGCCCTCGAAGGCGACGCACTTGACGGACTTGGCGTAGGCGTCACCGCCGACCGGGTCGTACACCACGTCGGCGCCGCGTCCCCCGGTGGCCTCCTTGACGACGGCGACGATGTCCTGGGTGTGCCGGTCGATGACCAGGTCGCAGCCGAGCCGCGCGGCGGCCTTCGCCTTCTCCGGGCCTGCGACGACTCCGATGACGGTGGCACCCGCTGCCTTGCCGAGCTGAACGGCGGCGCTGCCGACGCCTCCGGCCGCCGCGTGCACCAGCAGGGTCTCACCGGCCCTCAGACGGGCCCTGCGGTGCAGGCCGAACCAGCCGGTCTGGTAGCCGATGTGCAGGGCGGCCGCCTCGGCGTCGTCCAGGGTGTCCGGGGCGGGCAGCAGGGCCGCCTCGTCGGCGACGGCGTACTCGGCGAAACCGCCGTGCGGCAAGGACGGGGCGGCGAGCACCCGCCGCCCGTCCGCCGTCCGGCCGCAGATCTCCACGCCGGGGGTAAAGGGCAGCGGCGGCCGTACCTGGTACTGGCCCCGGCAGAGCAGCGCGTCCGGGAAGTTGATGTTCGCGGCGAGCACCTCGATAAGCACCTGCCCCTCGCCGGGCACGGGCCTGCCGGTCTCCTCCAGCCGCATCACCTCGCTCGGTTCGCCGTTCCGGTGCACTCGCCATGTCTGCATCAGGAGCCTCCACAACACTGTCGGCACTACCACTGCTCCGGCGCATACTAAGCGGTCGCTTGCCTGTCTGGGAACAACCCGCCGCGCGCGACACTCGCGATGCGCGGGGGCGGCCCCGGCCCGTCACCACCGTCTCGGCGGCCTGCGGAGCCCCTGCCCCGGCACGCAGCCGGTCCGCACCGCGTCGGCGGACTCCCCCGCCGCGCCCACCCGGGGCACGGACCGTCGAACGTGCCGCGAGGGCGCGGACCACCTGACCGCTCTCCGCGAGGCCACGTTCCCGCGAGCAGACGCCGGAAGGGCGGCAGTCCCGTCCCAGGCGAGTCACCCGCTCCGAAAACGGGACGGCGGCCCGCCCGCACGGCTTCTGGAGGAGGAGCGTGATGTCCGCGCCGACCAGTGCTCGACGGACCGGCCGCACCGCGCCGTGCGGTCGACACCGATACCGTGCGGTAGGCCGGGCTGCCACGCTCCGAGTGCGCGCCCTGATGTACCTGTCCGGCGCGGACAGCGCGGACAGCGCGGACACCGCGGACAGCGCGGACACCCCGGACACCGCGGACACCGCGGACAGCGCGGACACCGCGGACAGCGCGGACAGCGCGGACAGCGCGGACAGCGCGGACAGCGCGGACAGCGCGGACAGCGCGGACGAGCCGAACCGGTCGCAGCCCGAGTCGGTCACGGGTGACCGCCCGACGCGTGCGGAGCGGCTTCAGCAGTCCTCGGCCGTGGGGCGCTCGGTCATCGGGCGGCCCGCAGCCCGACTTCACCCGTCCGGACGGCACGCACCGCGCGTTCGGCGGTCTGCGGCTTCTCACCGACCGGGGCCACGTAGTCGAGGACGCCGCGCGCGGCGTCCTCACCGAGCGTGCGGGTGATCACCCAGGTGGCGAGGTACTGGGACGCCAGACAGCCACCCGCGGTGGCGACGTTCCCCCGCGCGTGGAACGGCGCGTCCAGCACGGTGACACCGCACGCCTCGACGAACGGCCGGCTCACCGTATCCGTGCAGGCGGGCGTGGAGTCCAGCAGCCCGAGGTGCGCCAGGACCAGCGCACCGGAGCACTGCGAACCGATCAGCTGGCGCGTCGGGTCGAGCGGCAGCATGGAGAGCAGCCGGCCCTCAGCGACCACGTCGCGCGTCTTCACCCCGCTGCCGATCAGCACGACATCGGCCTCGGACACGAACCCCATGGGCCGCTGCCCGGTCACCTGCACGCCGTTCATCGATGTGACCACGGGCGTCGGCGTCGTGATGAAGGCCTCCAGACCGTTCCCGCGGCACCGATTGATCAGCGCGGAGGCGATGAAGCTGTCCAGCTCGTTGAATCCGTCAAAGGTGACCACAGCTACCTGCACCACAACTTCTCCCTGGACGGCGCGGATTGCGGAATCGGCAGCATAGCGCCGCAGGCCGAAGCACCGGCCAGCGATGGGCGGCTCGCCCGCCGTCGTTCCCGCACGGCCGCCGTGAGCGAGCGGCCCGCGCTCACGCAGCGGTGCTGCGACGTCCCGTCGAGCTGCGCCGCGCGTCGCGGGCAGAGGTGGCGTGGGGACGACGTCGCCGTCACCCGGACGTGCGGTGTGAGGCTCCAGCGCGTTCCCGGACGGTCCCTGCGGACCGTTTACGGCCCTGCCCGGCGAAAGGACCGTACTCGGCAGTCACGCGGCATGCGGCCGTGGCCTCCCCCTTCGGCTCCCGCTGCCGTGGGGCGGCCCTTGACCCTCACGTGACGTCAGGCTGCATAGTCGGTGCCGTGGAGGATCACTGGACCGTCGGACGCGTGGCCGGGCTGGGCGGCGTGAGCGTCCGCACGCTGCATCACTATGACGCGATCGGGCTCGTACGTCCCTCGGCGCGGACCCCGGCCGGATACCGGGCCTACTCGGCGGACGACGTGGAGCGGCTCAGGGAGGTGCTGGCCTACCGGCGGCTGGGCTTCGGACTACGGGAGGTCGCGGAACTGGTGGGCGACTCGTCCACCGGCGCGCTCGCGCACCTGCACCGGCTGCGCGGCCTGCTGCTGGAGCGGCGTGACCGCGCTGACGCCATGGTGACGGCCATCGACAGGGAACTCGAGGCACGGGCGAAGGGACTGAGGGTGACACCGGAGGAGCAGCTGGAGATGCTCGGTGCACGGCTGTACGACGCGATCGGAGGCGCCTACACGGCGACTCGGCGCACCGAGCCGAGGATCGCCGCGCAGATCCTGGACGCGCTCGGGGACGCGCGGACGGTGCTGAACGTCGGGGCGGGCACCGGCTCCTACGAGCCTGCTGGCCGTGACGTGACCGCGGTGGAGCCGTCCGCGGTGATGCGGGGGCAGCGCCCGGCCGGCTCGGCGCCGTGCGTGGCCGCCGCCGCGGAGAGCCTGCCGTTCGAGGACCGCTCCTTCGATGCCGCGATGGCCGTCTCCACCGTTCACCACTGGGCGGACCCGATAGCGGGGCTGCGCGAGATGCGGCGCGTGGCCCGCCGCGTGGTGGTGCTCACCTTCGACACCGACGAGCCCGGATGGCAGGACCGGTTCTGGCTCACGCGCGACTACCTGCCGGAGTTCGCCGCCGTCCTCGCGGAATTTCCCTCGCTCGCCGGGATGGCCGACGCGATCGGCGCCCGCACCGAGCCGGTGCCCGTCCCGTGGGACTGCGCCGACGGCCTGTTCGAGGCGTACTGGCGCCGACCGGGCGCGTATCTGGAGGATCGCGTGCGCCGCGCGGCGTCCGTGTGGACGCGGGTCGGGCCGGAGGCCGAGCGGCGAGCGGTACGCAGCCTCGGTGACGACCTCGCCTCCGGCCGGTGGGCCGAGCGCAACGGCGACCTCGCTCACCTCGACGCGGCAGATCTCGGCCTGCGCCTGCTCATCGCCTGAGTGGACCGCCGGTGGCGGCCCTCGCCCCGGCGGCCGCCAGGACAACGGCGCACGTTCCTCCTGAGGGCCGCGGTGCCCCAGGGGCCGCCCCGCCCGTCCTCCGCCCCGCCCGTCCTCCGCCCCGAGCCCGGCCGCGCCCGGGTCAGCGCCCGGGTCGCCGCGCGCGAGACATCGCTGCTCAGGGGCATGAAGTCACGCTCACGCCAGGAAGCCGGGAGGTCAGGAGAGCCAGTCGGCGTAGCGGGTGGCGGCGAGGTGGGCGTCGTTGTCGGTGAGGACACCGCCCTTGACGGCGGCGAACATGCCGGCGGTGGGGTCGGTGACGACGGTGCGGTGGTCGCCCTTGTGGGCCAGGGTGATCCGGCCCAGCTCGTCCAGGGGAAGGATGTCGGGGCCCGCGATGGCGCGGATGCCGTTGAGCGGGGCTCCCGCGGCGACCTCCGCCACCGCGGCGGCCACGTCCTTGGAGGCGATCGGCTGGATCGGTGTGGCGGGCAGCCGGACGGTGTCGGCGTCGGCGGTCCAGGACAGGACGGCGTCGATGAACTCCATGAACTGCGTCGCCCGGACGATCGAGTAGGGGATCGCCCCGGCGGCGAGGAGTCTTTCCTGGAGGGCCTTGGCACGGTAGTAGTCCAGCTCCGGTACCTGGTCCGTGCCGACGATCGAGAGGATGACGACGTGGCCGACGTGACCCTTGCGGGCCGCGGCGAGAAGGTTGTCCATGGAGGTCTGGAAGAAAGCCGGGGAGGCGTCGTCGAAGGTCGGTGAGTTCGTCAGGTTGACGACGACGTCGGCTCCCGCCACCGCCTCCTCCAGCCCCCGGCCGCTGATGACGTCGACCCCGGTGGACTTCGAGTGCGGCACCGCCTCGTGTCCGGCGGCGTTCAGATTCCTGACGACCTGCGACCCGATCAGTCCGGTGCCACCGATGACCGCGATCTTCATGACATGCCTTTCATGAGGGCCATACGGCGAATATGGCAGAGGAACGGTTACGTGGGAGGGGCAAGAAACGCCCCCGGTCGCCGGGGAAGGAAGGCCGTCACAGGCCGTCGGCGAACGTGACCGTTCTGCCCAGGGGCGTGCCCGGCCCGTGCGGGCGCCACCTGCGGCGAGGCCCTCGTACCCGGCCGGCGCGCGACCGCGTGGGCGGCGTCGAAGAGCTCCGGGACCTGGGGGTGACCTCCACCGCCCGCACCCGCCGGTCCCCCGCGACCGCCGTGCGTACGACCAGACCCTCGCGCTCCGGACCGTCCGCACGCGCACGGTCCCGGCCCCGCTGGTACCCCACCCGACACCCTTGGGGAAAATACCCCTGGGGGTATTGGTGTTAGCCTGGGTCGCGTAATACCCCCTGGGGTAAAGCTTTACAGAAGGAGCCGTGTCGTGTTCTTCGTCGACACCCCCGGGGCATCGGCCCCACTGCGCGGAGAGCGGGGCTCCACCGCCCCGGCCGCGAGCGGTGACCGCATATGACCGCGCTGATCGTGGCGCTGATCGCCGGTGCCGTGGTCGGGCTCGCGCTCGGCGGACTGGGCGGCGGCGGCAGCGTGCTCGCCGTCCCCGCACTGATCTACCTGCTCGGTTTCACCCCGGCCGCGGCCACCACCGCCGCGCTGCTCATCGTCATCGCGACCTCGGTCACCGGGCTGGTCGCCCACGCCCGTGAGGGGCATGTCCGCTGGCGTACCGGCGGGCTCTTCGCGGCTGCCGGGCTGGTCCCGGCGGCGGTCGCGGGGGCCCTGTCGGCCCACATCCCCTCCGGCGTGCTGACCGCGGGCTTCGCCGCGCTCGCGGTGGTCGCCGGGGTCCGGATGATCCGCCCGCGCGCCGGGGCGTCCGCGCCGGACGAGGACGGGGCGCGGCCCGCGTCCACCGCGCGGGTGGCCCGGACCGGAGCGGGACTGGGCACGGTGACCGGCTTCCTCGGGGTGGGCGGCGGGTTCTTGGTGGTACCCGCGCTGGTCACGGTCGTCGCCGTGCCGATGACCTCGGCGGTCGGCACCAGCCTGCTGGTCATCATCGTGAACTCCGCAGCCGCGCTGGCCACCCGGCTCACCACGCCCACCGTGCTGGACTGGGCGACGATCGCCCCGTTCACGGCGGCGGCGGTACTCGGCGCCTGGGACGGCAAACGGCTGGCCGCGAAGGTGTCCACGGCCGCTCTGCAACGGATCTTCGGCGTGGTGCTGCTGGCCGTGGCCGCCTTCATGCTCGTCGACGCGGTGGTGTGAGACACACCGCCCCAGGGGCGCTCATGGGAAGAGGCGGCGGGACGGGACGCGGCAGCGTGAGCCGCGTCCCATCCCACCGCCTCCTCCGCGGCTCAGGCCAGCGAGAGGAAGAGCTTCTCCAGCCGCGCCCGCATCTGGTCGCGGTCAGCGGGCTCCTGACCGCCATCGGCCATGCAGTGCTGAAGCCCCGTCGCGATGATCGCGAATCCGGCCCGGTCCAGCGCCCGGGAGACGGCCGCCATCTGCGTGATCACGTCCTCGCAGTCCCGGCCCTCCTCGACCATCTTGATGATCCCGTTGAGCTGGCCCTGCGCGCGGCGAAGGCGATTGAGGACCGACTTCAGTTCGTCGGCCGCCATGTCGAGTTCCACAAGATCCTCCTCCTCAATACCCCAAGGGGTATTCTAACCTGACCGGGGAAGGAGGGACCGCCTCCCTCCTCTCCCGGTGAACGAAAGGAATCACTGCTCGTGACCAGCACCGTCTCCCTCTCCCCCGCCCAGGCCGCGGCCCGTCTCGCGGAGTTCACCGTGATCGACGTGCGCGCCCCCGGCGAGTACGCCTCGGGGCACGTCCCCGGTGCGCTGAACATCCCGCTCGACCGGCTCACCGAGGCCGTGCCCGCGCTGAAGTCCGCCGCCGCCCGCGGCTCGCTGCTCATGGTGTGCGCCTCCGGCGTCCGCTCCACCCGCGCCTGCGACGTCCTCGCCGCCGCCGACATCGACACCATGACGCTCACCGGCGGCACCTCCGCCTGGGAGGCCGAGGGCCACGCGATCGAGCATCCGGCCGGGGCGCGCACCACCTGGCCGATGGAGCGCCAGGTCCGGCTCGCCGCCGGCTCGCTCGTGGTGGCTGGTCTGCTCGCGGGGCTGCGCTTCCCCGCGGCGCGCTGGGTCTCGGCCGGTGTCGGCTCCGGCCTGGTGTTCTCGGCCGTGTCCAACACCTGTGGCATGGCCGCCGCCCTGTCGAAGCTCCCGTACAACCGGGCGCCGCGCTCGGCCACCGGCTTCGACGACACGCTGCACATCCTGCAGAACCGTCACGCCTGACCCGCCCGCCGACGAGGAGCCGGTCGTGCCGCGAACATCACGGTGCGACCGGCTCCTGGTCTGTCGCGGACCCGCTCAGACCTCGTCGCGGACCAGGGCGAGCAGCCGGTCCAGGACCTTCGGACCGCCCGCCCGCACCCCGTCGTGCTCGTACTCGTTGGTGACCCAGGTGCGCAGGCCCCGGATCGAGGCGGCCGTGCGCAGCGCATGGGCCGTGTCGACGTACATGTCGTCGTGGTAGACCGCCGCCGCGACCGGCACCTCGTTGGCCGCCAGGCGCTCGACGTCGTACAGCGGGGCCCAGTCGGTGCGGGCGGCGAGCAGTTCGGCGGTCTCGCGCAGCGGGCGCAGCGCCGGGTCCACCTCGAAGTGCCAGGGGTGGATGCTCTCCCCGGTGAACAGCACCGGGCCGTCACCCTTGAGCGCCGTGGCGGCGTCGAACTGCGGGAACTCGGTGCGGACCCGCTCGGCGGACCAGGCGGTGGGCCGTGCGTCCTGTCCGTAGATCGCCTCGTGCATCAGCGCGTAGAGCGGATGTCCGGCGAAGGAGGTGGCGGTCCGCACAGCCTCCTGGAAGGTGTCGGAGAGTTCGGTGCCCCGCGGGGTGCGGACGAAGGCGTTCTCCAGCAGGTAGTGCAGCTGGTGGCTGCCGCTGCCGCCGCCCAGCATGATGCCGAGGGACTGGACCGACGCGGCCGTCAGCTGGTGCCCGGCGCTCTCGGCGGGGCGTTCCAGCAGGTGGGCGGCGATCTTCCGGACGCGCTCGACGTCCTGCGGGTAGCGGGCGTAGTGGGCGGCGACCTTGCGCTCGATCCGGGGGTAAGCGGCGCGGTAGACATCGTCGGCGTGGGCGTCGAGCGAGGGCAGCCCGCCGGTGATCAGGACGGCCTTGAGCCCCTCGGGCGCGGCCGACAGGTAGCGGACGGCGCAGAAACCGCCGAAGGACTGGCCGAGGACCGTCCACGGCTCGCCGCCGGTCAGCTGCGGGCGGATCAGCTCGCAGTCGCGCACGATGCTGTCGGACCGGAAGTGGGCGAGGTAGTCGGCCTGCTCGCGCGGGCCGCCGCGCAGCGGCAGGGTCTGACGGTTGGCGGGCGTGGACAGGCCGGTGCCGCGCTGGTCGAGCAGGAGCACCCGGAATTCCCGTACGGCCCGGCCGAGCCAGGCCTCCGCGCCGACGAAGCGCCGGGCGCCGAAGCCGGGGCCGCCCTCCAGGTAGACCAGCCAGGGCAGCTCCTCGCCGGTCCGGCCGCTCGCGACGGCCTCCCTGCCGAAGACTTCGATCTGTTCGCCGCCCGGGTCGCTGTGGTCGAGCGGGACCGTGAAATAGCGGTCGGTGAAGACGATGCCGGGTTGCCGGTAGCTGCTCACAAGGTGCTCCTGAATCAGTTGTTCTCCGGACAGTTCAGCACACGGCCGTGACCCGGACGGTCGCGGCCCGTGTGCGGGGCTCCCCGGTGGCTCCTACCGTGCAGGCATGATCCGGTTCGAGCAGGTCGGCAAGGTGTATCCGGACGGCACGAGCGCGGTCGACGACCTGTCCTTCGAGGTCACCGAGGGGGAGCTGGTCACCCTGGTGGGCCCGTCCGGCTGCGGGAAGACCACCACCATGATGATGGTGAACCGGCTGATCGAGCCGACGTCGGGCCGGATTCTCGTCGACGGTGAGGACATCGCGGGCGTCGATCCCGTGAAGTTGCGCCGCCGGATCGGCTACGTCATCCAGCAGGTGGGACTCTTCCCGCACCGCACCGTCCTCGACAACACCGCGACCGTTCCCTCGCTGGTCGGCTGGAAGCGGGCGCGGGCCCGGGAGCGGGCCGCCGAGCTGCTGGACCTGGTGGGCCTCGATCCGGGGACGTACGGCTCCCGGTATCCCGCGCAGCTCTCCGGCGGGCAGCGCCAGCGGGTGGGGGTGGCACGGGCGCTGGCCGCCGATCCGCCGGTGCTGCTGATGGACGAGCCGTTCGGCGCGGTCGACCCGGTGGTGCGCGAGCGGTTGCAGAACGAGTTCCTGAACCTCCAGTCGAGAGTCCGCAAGACGGTCCTCATGGTCACGCACGACATCGAGGAGGCGGTCCGGATGGGCGACCGGATCGCGGTGTACGGGGCGGGCCGCATCGAGCAGTTCGACACCCCGGGCGCGGTGCTCGGCGCCCCGGCGACTCCGTACGTGGCCCGGTTCGTGGGCACCGACCGGGGGCTGAAGCGGCTCTCGGTCACCGCGATCGAACCGGACGACCTGGAGGAGCCGCCGGTAGCCCGGCTGGACGAGCCCGCCGGTGCCGCGGCGGCCCGTCTGGGGGACGCGGGCGCCCGTTGGGCGGTGGTGCTGAACGGGGTGGGCGAGCTGCACGGCTGGGTGGCGGCCGATGCGCTGAGGATCGCCGGGGAGCACGGCACGGTCGGCGAGCTGGCCCGCCGGATGGACGCCTGGGTACCGGTCGGGGCACCGCTGAAGCGGGCGTTCAGCGAGATGCTCCAGCACGACGCGGGCTGGGTCGCGGTCCTGGACGGGGCCCGTTTCCTCGGCGTGCTCACTCCGGCCCGGCTCCATGAGGCGCTGCGCCGTTCGGTCGACGCGGACGCGCGGGGCGTGGCCCGGGACGAGGTGCGGTTCGACTCGGTCGCGGACGCGTGAGAGCGGTGGAACCGGTCCCGGCCGGGACCGAGCCCGCCGCCGACGCCCATCGCCGTGCCGTCGGCCGCCTGGGCCCGAGTGCCGCCACGGCGTCCGGGCCTCGCCGCGAGGCCCGGCTCCGAGCGGGGCGGTCGGCGGTCGGCGGTCGGCGGTCGGCGGTCGGCGGTCGGCGGTCGGCGGTCGGCGGTCGGCGGTCGGCGGTCGGCGGTCGGCGGTCGGCGGTGAGGAACGCTGACCGGCACGTGCGGGAGGCCCTCCTCCCCGGTCTCACCCGACCGGTTTCCGGGGCCGGTGTGCTCAGCCGTCCGGGACGAGGTTCCTGGAGCGCAGGTAGGTACGCGCCACCTCCTCGGGCAGGCGCCGCCAGCTGTCGACCTGCTCGTTGAGCCGGGCCAGGTCGGCGGTGGTCAGTACGGTGTTGAGGCGGCCCAGTGCCGTACGGACGCCCTCGCCGCCCGCCCGGGACCGGTTGACGACGGGGACGATGCGGTCGGCGTTCTGGAGGTGCCGGTCGTCGGCGAGCAGGACCAGCCCGAAGCCGTCGAGCGTGGCGTCGGTCGTGGTGGTCAGCACCATCTGGTCCTCGCCGTTGCGGACGGCCTGCTTGGCCTGGGTGGTGCCGACGCCCTTGGGGTCCACGGCGGTGATCCGGATGCCGTACGTCTTCTTCAGGCCGGGCGCGCAGTAGGGCCGCTGTACGCATTCGTCGCCGGCCGCCAGGCGTACCGGCAGCCCGGAGCGGCCCAGGTCGGTGAGGGTCCTGAGGTGGTGGCGGGCCGCGTAGCGGGCGGTGACGGCGAAGGCGTTCTGGTCGACGGCGCGCCCGGGGTCGAGGACGGTGAGGCCGCGGGGCCCGGCCAGCGCGCGCAGGGCCTTCATGGTGGCGCCGAGGTCGGGTGAGCCGGCCGGGGCGGCGTCGGGGCCGTTGCTCCTGGCGTTCAGCCAGTCGGCGAAGGTGGCGGCGTACTCCGGTACGACGTCGATCCGGCCGCTCTCCAGCGCCGGTTCGTAGATCTCCCGGTTGGTGACGGAGATGATCTTCGTGGTGTATCCGGCGTGGTTCAGCAGCAGCGCGTACAACTGGGCGAGCAGGTCGCTCTCGGTGAATCCGGCGGAGCCGATGGTCAGGTGTCTGCTGTCGCCCGGCGGTGCGGTGACCTCGCTCCGGTTCTCCAGGGCCGGGCCGGTGGCGCAGGCCGCTGCCCAGAACAGCACCAGCAGCGCGGGGACGCCGCTACGGGCCCTCATCCTGGTCCTCGGTCACCGAACCGGGCGGGGGCGAGCAGCCGGCCCGCCTCGAAGAGCCCTTCCACGACCAGCGCGAAGGCGGCGACAAGCACCGCCCCGGCGACCACCTGGGGGGTGGAGGCGAGATTGAACCCGGCCGTGATGATGCGGCCGAGCCCGCCACCGCCCGCCAGCGCGGCGAGGGTGGCGGTCGCGACGAGCTGGACGGCGGCGATCCGTACGCCGGTGAGGATCAGCGGCAGGGCGAGCGGCAGTTCGACGCCCAGCATCAGCTGTCTGCCCGTCATGCCCATGCCCCGGGCGGCGCGCACCACGTCGCGGTCGACCTCCCGCATGCCGACGTAGGCGTTGGTGAGCAGCGGCGGTACGGCGAAGAGGACCAGCGCGATGATGGTCGGCCAGGCGCCGTGGCCGCCGATCGGGGTGAGGATCAGCAGCACCAGCACGGCGAAGGTGGGCACGGCGCGGCCGATGTTGGAGAGGTTGACGGCGAGTGCGCCACCCCGGCCGAGGTGGCCGAGGAGCACCGCGGTCGGCAGCGCGATGAGGCTGCTGATCAGCAGGCAGACGACCGTGAGGAAGAGGTGCTGGCCCAGGCGGTTGGTGATGCCGTCGTCGCCGGACCAGTGCGTGGCGGTGGTGAGCCAGGACCAGGTGTCGGCGAGGGTCTTCACGACCGCCTCCGGGTCCAGGGGGTCAGCAGCCGCTGCGCGAGCAGGAGCAGCAGGTCGGCGGCGACGGCGATGACGACGCAGAGGACGGAGGCGGTGAGCACCTGGGCCTTGAAGTAGGTGTTCATCCCGGAGTAGATGAGGTTGCCGAGTCCGCCGTAGCCGACGATCGCGCCGACGGTGACCAGGGAGACGGCGGAGACGGTCGCGATCCGCAGCCCTGCCATGGCCGCGGGCAGGGCGAGGGGCAGTTCCACGGTGAGCAGCAGCCGCAGCGGCCCGTAGCCCATGCCGCGTGCGGCCTGCCGGGTCTCCTCGGGCACGGCGCGCAGCCCGGCGAGAAGGTTGCGGACGAGCAGGGTGAGCGAGTACAGCACGAGTCCGGTGACGACGAGCGAGGCGGAGAGTCCGTAGACCGGCAGCAGCAGCGAGAACATGGCGAGCGACGGCACGGTGTAGAGGACGGTCGTCACGCCGAGCACGGGGCCCGCCGCCCAGCGCCACCGCCGGGCCGCGAGGGCGAGCGGCACGGCGATGGCGAGGCCGATGAGCACCGAGACCGCGGTGAGCTCGATGTGCTGCACGACGGCGTCCCGGAGGATCTCGCGACGGCTGGAGAGGTAGGCACCGCAGAGCCACTCGTTGCGCGCGAGGCAGTCGTCCGGGGGCGCGGTCACCTGCTCATTGGAGCCCGCCCGGCCGGGCGGGCGCGCGTCCTGATCGGCTGTCCGGGGCAGGACGTCCGCGGCTCCGGCCCGAGCGGTGCGCCGTGCGGGTGAGGTCAGCCCGGTCGCGGCCCCGGCACGGGCGGGGTCAGTGCGGCTGGTCCGCCGGTTCGAGGACGAAGACCGGGATCTGCCGGTCGGTCTTGCGCTGGTAGTCGGCGTAGTCCGGGAACGCCTCGACCGCGCGCCGCCACCAGAGGTCCTTCTCTTCTCCCGTGACCTCGCGGGCGGTCATGTCCTGGCGTTCCGGGCCGTCCTGGAGCTCGACGCGCGGGTCGGCCACGATGTTGTGGTACCAGAACGGGTGGGTGGGAGCGCCTCCCTGGGAGGCGACGACGGCGTACGTCCCGTCGTGCTCGACGCGCATCAGCGGCGTCTTGCGGATCTTCCCGCTGCGGGCACCGCGGGTGGTGAGGATGATGACGGGCATGTCCCGCATCGTGGTGCCCTCGGTGCCACCGGAGCCCTCGAACAGCTCGACCTGGTCGCGGACCCACTGCTGGGGGCTCGGCTCGTACTCTCCCTGGAGCGGCATGAAGGATGTCCCCTCGTCTCGTCGTCGCGGCACACGGCCGGTGGCGGCAGGCGTGTCCTGCCACACGGAGAACTCTCGCACCCTCGCGCGCAATCGGCGCCCGGTCCGCCCGGTCCGGGTACGCGCCCGGCTCCCGTGAGGGAGACGAATCTGATCATGGTGGGACCAACGGGGCGGAATACCTGAGGCGTCTGGTCTCCCGGCATCAGGTGCGGGCCGGGTACGACGCCCGTAGGGCCGTCGTGTTCCAGGTGTGCGCACCGGCGACCGCCGGGCTCCGGCACAGCGGCCGCTGCCGCCCGAGCGGGTCTGTCCGGTGCCCCGGCCATGACAAGGAACCCGCGGACCGGCGCCCGAGAGGCCCTGACGGCGCTCCGGCAGGGCCCGGTCGCGCTACAGCGGCGGTTCGGCGGCGAGTTCCCGCAGCCAGTACGCGCCTTCCGGGTCACCGGCCCCGCCCAGGTCGTCGGCCGTACCGGGGAAGAGCCGCCCCCAGGCCCCGGCCCGGCCGATCGCTCCGAGCCGCCAGGCCAGGCTCAGCGCGCGCCGCAGTTCGGTCCGGGTGTGTCCGTCGCCTGTCCACTGTTCCAGGTACGCGTCCCGCAGCCGGGGCAGGACCTCGGGGCCGAAGCGTTCGCGGGCCGCGCGGGCGGGGATGAGGAAGCTGTGGAAGGGGTGGCCGATCAGCGCGTCGCCCCAGTCGAAGAAGGTGTAGCGGCCCTGCTCCGGTGCGAACAGCTGGCCGTCGTGGAGATCGCTGTGGTCGAGCGTATCGGCGATGCCCGTCGCCGCCAGCTCCTCGCACCAGCCGGCGAGCCGGGGCCGCAGCGCCCGCAGGGTGTCGCGCTCGCCGGGCTCCAGCGCGGTGTTGTCCCGGACGGCCAGGTCGAAGAGGTCCGGCAGCACGGCGGCGGGGGCGCCGGGCACTCCGAGCGCCGCGATCTCGCCGACGTGCGGGGTGAGTGCGCGCTGCACCGCGGCGTACTGGCGCAGCGGCTCCTCCCAGGCGCGGGGGTCGGCCGCGCTGCCGGTGGCCGTGTCGAGCACGTCCCGGAAGAGTGCTCCCCCGTCCGGGAGCAGTACCCAGCCCCGGGCCGCGTCGACGGCGAGCGGGGCGAGCACCCGCCCCGGCACCCACCCGGCCAGGGCCTCGGTGAGTGCCGCCTCGAAGGCGCTGCCGGGCGCGTTGGCCTTGAACCAGACGGCGCGGCCGTCCTCGACGGAGAGCCGCACCAGCACGGACCACGGGCGCAGCCGCGCCTTCCGGGCCCCGGTCTCCCGCAGCCCGTGAGCGGCCAGGGCCCGCTCCGCCCAGCCGAGGGCGTCCGCCCGCCACTCGTCCCGCTCCCAGGGCGTCCTCGCTTCCGGATATCGTCCCCGGTCCACGGCTGTCGGCACATCGATACGCATCGCGCCATCCCATCACCGCCCGGCCCGGACCTCATCCGGTTTTCCGGCCCCGGAACGGCCCGCGCTATCTGCGTTCCAGCACGCCCCGGACGAAGGCGGCCTGACCGGCGTGCTGGAGGTCGTCCGCGATGACGCTGATCAGCCGTACGCCGAGGGTGACCGGCGGCGACCACGACGCGTCGACGATGTCGCCCAGGGCCCGTCCGTCCAGGTCGCTCACGAAGTCGAGGGTCTGTTCGTGGACCGCGTCGTAGTAGCCGAGGAGCAGGTCGCCCGATTCCACGCGCAGCGCGGCGACGTCCGCGCTGCTCTGTCCGTAGCCGGTGGCCTCCCCCGCGAAGGGCAGGCGGAACCGGCCGACCCAGTCGTCCCGGAACCACACCTGTTCGATCCCCGCGGCGTCGGCGACATGGTCGTCCTGGACCCGGGTGAGGTGCCATACGAGCCAGGCGATCGAGTTCGCCTCGCCGCCGATACGGGCGTGGAGATCGGCGTGGGACAGGCCCTCGACCGCCGAGTGCACGGTCTCCTGGACGCGGTGGAACGCGTCGGTCACAAGGTCAGCGCTCTTCATGCCCTCACCTTGGCCGTCGGCGGGGCGCTCCCGGGCCATCGACACGCCTCGCGCGCGACGACACCCCTTAGGGTGGACGGCATGCCCATCGATGTTCCTGCCGCCTTCGTCGCTTCGTATGGTGTGAACGGCGGTGAGTCCGGCCGCGCATGGCTGTCCGCGCTGCCTGAACTGGGCGCGGAGTTCCTGGACCGCTGGGCCCTGCGGCCGGACGGTCCTCCGGCGCACGGCATGGCCTCGCTGGTGCTGCCGGTGACCCGCGCCGACGGCACGCCCGCCGTGCTCAAGCTCCAGCAGATCACGGAGGACAACGCCGGGGCGGCTGCGGGGCTGCGGGTGTGGAACGGCGACGGGGTGGTACGGCTGCTCGACCACGACGCGGAGAGCGGCACGATGCTGCTCGAACGGCTGGACGCGGCACGGCCGTTGTCGGTGGTGGCCGATGACGTGGCCGCCGTCCAGATCCTCGCCGAGCTGATGGCCCGGCTGGTCGCGGTGGCCGCGCCGCCGGGGTTCCGCACGCTGGCCGAGGTGGCCGGGGCCCTGGTGGACGGGACACCGCGCGCCGTGCCCATGCTGCACGACCGTGCCGAACAACAACTGCTGCGCACCTGCGCGTTGGCGGTGTCCGACCTGCTGCCTGAGCCCGGGGACCGACTGCTGCACTGGGACCTGCATTTCGACAACGTCCTGGCGGGCGAGCGCGAACCCTGGCTCGTCATCGATCCCGAACCCCTGTCCGGCGACCCCGGATTCGAGCTGCTGCCCGCCCTGTCCAACCGCTGGGCCGAGGCGGAGGCGACCGGCGGCGTGACCGGGACCGTGCTCCGCCGCTTCGACCAGCTGACCGAGGTGCTGGGACTGGACCGGCAGCGGGCGACCGGCTGGACGCTGGGCCGCATCCTGCAGAACGCGCTGTGGGACGTCGAGGACGGCAAGAGGGCCCTGGATCCGGCGCAGACCGCCATCGCCGGGGCCCTGTTGAACCGTTAGGACACGGCCCGGGGCCCGTCCGGCCGGGTCCGCGCACCACGCGGACGGGGGGTCAGCCGCGCGGTCCGGGCCAGTCGGCGCAGGGAGTCGACCAGGGCCGCACGGTCGAACGTACTGGTCGTGACGAGCACTTCGTCGGCGCCGGTCCGTTCGATGACCGCGTCGAGCTGCCCGGCGACCTCGTCCTCCGTGCCGTGGAGCTGGCCTCGCAGGCCCCGCTCGTAGAGGTGGCGCTCCTTGTCCGTCATGGGCCGTGCCTCGATCTGCTCGGCGGGGGCCAGCGGCGGGAAGACCCCGTGGGTCCGTGAGTGCGCCAGGGACCATGCTTCCGGGATCAGGATGCGGCGGGCCTGCGAAGTGCTCGCGGCGAGCGCCACGGTGCCCGCCACGATCACGTAGGGCCGCGCCGCCCAGGCGGAGGGCCGGAACTCGCGGCGATAGCGTTCGACGGTGCCGGACAGCTTCTCCCGGTCCCGCAGGTCGCCCGCCACCAGGGGCAGGCCCGCCGCGGCCGCGATGCCCGCGCCCTCTCCGGTCGCGAGCACGAACGGAGGGATGCGCAGCCCCTCGGCGGGCAGGGCATGGACCTGCGGGTGGATCCGCTGGGAGCCGTCCAGCCAGCCGAGGAGTTCGTCGAGCTGCCCGGCGAAGTCGGCGGCGGCCTGCCTGCCGCGGCCGAGCGCCCGGCGGATGCCTTCGGTGAAGCCCACCGAGCGGCCGACGCCGAGGTCGATCCGGCCGGGAAACAGCGACTCCAGTACGCCGAACTGCTCGGCCACCACCAGGGGCTGGTGATTGGGCAGCATCACCCCGCCGGTGCCGACCCGGATGGTGCCGGTCGCGGCCGCGACCGCCGCGGCGAGCACGGTCGGCGCCGACCCGGCGACGCCCGGGACACCGTGGTGCTCGGACACCCAGAAGCGGTGGAACCCGAGCGCCTCGGCCTCCTCGGCCAGGCGCACCGTATCGCGCAGCGCCTCCGGGGTGTCGTGGCCCTCGCGGACGCGGGAGCGGTCGAGCACGGAGAACCGGGTGGATGCGATCAAGGAGCTCACACCGTTGTGCAACGCCCGGGGCGCCCGGACATTCCCCGCTCACGCCCCGGCGCGCGTACGGAACGCAGCGTACGGGCCCCGGGGCGCGGAAGCGGGCCCCGGGGCCGGGATCGCGGACCCTGCCGGAGCCGGGGGGCTTGGCCGGGGCCTTACTGCATGGGGTAGATGTCCCCGCTCGCCATGCCGCTGACCTGCTCGCTCTCCGACGCGATCCGGTTCGCCTTCTCCTTCAGGCGGCGGCGTTCCTCGGGGTCGGAGGCACGCTCGGCCTCGGCGTTCAGGTCTTTCGCCTTGGCCCGCAACTGCTGCACGCGGCTGCGGAGTTCTTCGGATTCCTTCATGATCACTCCTTGGGTGTGCGAGCCCCCCGGCGGCAACGGGGCCCGGCGCCCAGGAAACCGAGGCCGATGCCGAGCATCCAGAAGTCCTTGGCCAGCGGAATGCCGTTCTGGCTGGGCCGGAGGCTGCCGGGCTCCCGCATGCCGGGAACGCGCAGGTACAGCCCGGCCAGTCCGCTGGAGAAACCGGTCAGCGCCAGCCCGGCCAGTCGGGTGGGCACGCACGGGGCGAGCAGTGTGGTGCCGACCGCGATCTCCGACCAGGCGAGCAGCCGGGTGAACCGCTCGGGCTCGATCTTCTTCAGGAACGGGTAGGCGATGCAGGCCATGCCGTGCAGCCCCTGGGCCGTCTCGGCGTCGGCCTTCAGCTTGCCGAGGCCGGAGTTCAGGATGAACGCGCCGGTGGCGAGGCGAGGGGGCGCGTCACGCGGTTCGTAGATCGTCCTCATCGGACCCTCCGTCCAGTACCGGGCCCCCCGTCGAGCTTAGCCAGAAGGCGCCGGTGGCGCTCTGCCGGACGGCTCGCGCCCCTGGCGCGGAGGGGCCGACGCGGAGAAGTCGACTTCTGTTGAACGTGGAGCAACCTCCGGGGCGCAGCCGTCGTCTTGATCCACAACAAGGGGGCGCACCAGCACCGCCAACACCACCAACACCGTCAGTGCGACCGGCACTGTCAGCACCACGAGCACCGCCAGCACCACAAGCGACAAGGTGCGCCCGATCCCCGTGAATCACCCAGGTCAGACCACCAGACAACTATGCACTGTATGTATACATAGAGCGCATAGTTGCCTCCCGCCGTGATCCGGCCGCGCAGGAAGGCCCCCATGCAGAGCAAGGCACTGGCACCCGAGTACCAGGGCGCCCTCACCAAGTTGTCCGTGAACTCCTCCCTCACCGACGTACTGGCCGAAGGCATACGCCACTTGAAGGAGGCCGAGCGCTCCGGATCGCAGCAGGAGGTGGCCCGGTGCGGACTCGCGGTCGCCGAGGCGCACCGCAGGCTCGGCAATGTGGCGGAGGCCGACCGGGCCTGGAAGGCCAGTTACCGCTCCGCCCGTTCGGCCGACGACCTCGGGGCGATGGCCTGGGCCCTGTGGAGCGGCGGTACCCTGGCCCGGCAGCGCGGTGAACTCCGGCTGGCCTTCCGGCTGCTGGGGCTGGCGGCCGACATGGGCAAGCGTGGCGGCGACATCGTCGCCCGCGGCTACTCCCTCGCGGGACTCGCGGAGACCGGCCGTATCCAGGGCGACTACCGGACGGTCGCGGCGCTGCACGAACAGTTGCTGGCCGAGGCGCGGGCGCGCGGCGAGGCGCGGCACACGGTGTGGGCGCTGGAGGGCATCGCCCAGATCCACCGCAACACGGGCTCGCTCGACACGGCCCTGGCCATGTTCGAGGAGGCGGCCGAGCTCGCCGGGAACGCCGACGACCAGCGGGGCCGGGCCTGGGCGCTGCGGGGCATGGCCGACATCATCTCGCTGCGGGACGACCCCGAGGCGGCCCTGGCCCTGCTCGCCGAGGCGGAAACGACCTGCCGCGAGATGAACCTGTCCAGCGCGCTCGCCTACAACCACAAGATGCGCGCCAACGTCCTGTTCCGGGCCGGGCGTTACGAGGAGGCCCGGGAGGGTTACACGGGGGCGCTCGCGGAGTTCCGCGCCATGACCGAGCCCCGGGGCGAGGCGCTGGCCCGGCTCGGTCTGGTCAAGTCGCTCGCCCGGCTCGGCCGTGACCGGCAGGAGACCGCGACGGACCTGGACGAGCTGCGCCGCACGCTCGGCCGGATCGGACTGCTCAACGCCCGCGAGATGGTCGACAAGGCGTACGCCGAACTCGGCGTGGCACCAGTCGGCGGCAGCACCGCCGAGGAGGGCCGACGACGATGACCGCATCACCCACGACCGAGCAGATCGCCGTGGTGGAGGTCCTCTCCCGCTGTCGTGAGCTCGTCCGCCCGGCACTGGTGCGGGCCGTGAAGCGGCTGCATCCGTGGCACGCGGAGATGGCCGCCTTCTCGCTCGGCTGGGAGCGGGTGGACGGCACTCCCGCCCCGGGCTCGCAGGGCAAGGGCGTACGCCAGGCCCTCACCCTGCTCGGCGCCGAAGCCGCCGGGGCACCGGCGCGGGACGCGGTGGCCGGCGCGGTCGCGGTGGAGCTGGTCCATGTGTTCTCGCTGCTCCACGACGACATCATGGACGGCGACGAGACCCGCAGGCAGCGGGCCACCGTGTGGAAGGAGTACGGCACGGGCCCGGCGATCCTCGCGGGCGACGCGCTCTTCGCGCTGGCCGTGCAGACCCTCGCCGAGGCGCCCGGGAGCCGGAGCGCGCCCGCGGTGCGGCTGCTCGCCTCGACGCTGGCCGATCTGGTCCGCGGCCAGGCCGACGACCTGCTCTTCGAGTCGCGGCCGTGGGTCGGGCCGGAGGCGGTCCAGCCGCAGGAGTACCGGTGGATGGCGGAGCACAAGACGGGGGCGCTGCTCGGCTGCGCGGCGGGCCTGGGCGCGGTGCTCGGCGGGGCTCCGGCGAGCACCGCCGAGGCGTTGCGCCAGGCGGGCCGCCACCTCGGGGTGGCGTTCCAGGTGGCGGACGACCTGCTCGGCACGTGGGGTGATCCGGAGGTCACGGGCAAGCCGGTGCACAGCGATCTGCTCCGGCGGAAGAAGACGTACCCGGTCCTCTCCGCGCTGGCCGCGGACCACCCCGCCGCCCGGCGGCTGGCCGCGCTGCTCGATGCCGGAGAGCCGCTGGGAGCCGTCGAAGCCCGGCGGGCCGCCGAACTCGTCGAGGAGGCTGGCGGACGCGCCGCCGCCCTGGCCGAGGCACAGCGCCAGCTGGCCGGAGCCCGTCGCAGCCTGGAGGGCGTCCCGCTCGTCCCGGCCGCGCTCGGCGAGCTGCTGGCACTGCTCCCGTACCTCGTCGAGCGCACCGCGTAGGGGACGCGCGGGGAGCGGCGGACGCACACGCGCCGCCCCGGGCGGGCCGGGCGTGGGAGGGTGGAAGGACCACCATGCGCTCTGCCCCGGGGAGGTGCCGGATGCCGGCGCAGCCGCTCGACGACACCACGCTGCGGGATCTGGTCGGCGATGCCGTCGCCGCCCCGTCGATGCACAACGCCCAGCCGTGGCGGTTCCTGTTCCGGCGTTCCAGCCGGACGCTCGCGCTGCGGGCGGAGTTCGGCCGCGAGATGCCCGAGGCGGATCCGTCCACGCGCGGTCTGCACGTGGGCTGCGGGGCGGCGCTGCTGAACCTCCGGGTGTCGGCCGCGCACCGGTGTCTCGACGCGGTGACCACGCTGTTCCCGCGCCCCGTCGAGCCCGATCTGGTGGCGACGGTCCGCCTGGACCCGGGTTCTGGTGGGCCCGGGGACGCGGCGCTCGCCGCGCTGCACCCGGCGATCCGGCTCCGCCGCACCAGCCGGTATCCGTTCGACGGCCGGGTGATCCCCGACGGCGTCCGCGCGCTGCTCGCCGACGCGGCCCGCCGCGAGGACGTCGCGTTCGCGTTCCTGGCGCCAAGCGACCTGGACGGCGTACTCGTACTGATCCGGGACGCCGAGGTGCTCGACCTGACGGACCCGGCGCGCGAGGCGGAGCAGCGCTACTGGACGCGGAGCCCGGGGGCCCGGATTCCGGCCGACGGCGTCCCCGACTACGCCTTCGGCCCCACCGACGCCTCGGGCCGGGCGCTGAACCGGGATTTCGCGGGCACCGAGGCCGTACCGGGCCGGGCCCACGCCCTGTTCGAGGCCCAGCCGCAGCTCGCTCTGCTCCGTACCGCGCGCGACCGCCCGGCCGACTGGCTGCGGGCCGGTCAGGCGCTGGAGCGCGTACTGCTGACCGCGGCGGCGCACGGGCTCGTCGCCTCGTTCGCGACCCAGCCCCTCGAATGGCCGGAGCTGCGCCGTCTGCTGCGTGAGGAGGCCCTCGGTACGGGGCATCCGCAGATGATCCTGCGTCTCGGCTACGGTCCCACGGGCCCGCCCACCCCGCGCCGCGCAGTGGACGCTGTGCTGACGATCGAGCCCTGACGGCGGGCCGAGCCGTCCGGCTTCCTGTACGGGAGCCTGGCCGGTGGCCCGTCAGAGGGTGGTGTCGCGGTGGGTGGGGCGGCCGTCGGCCGCGGTGAGCAGGACGGGCAGCTGGGCCAGGTCGGTGGCGGGGGTGGTGAGGGGGTTCTCGGCGAAGACGGTGAGGTCGGCGCGGTAGCCGACGGCCAGCCGTCCCCCCTCGTGCTCCTCGCCCGCCGCGCGGGCCGGGTTGAGCGTCATGCCCTGGAGTGCCTGGAGGGCGGTGAGCGCCTGGTCCGGGCCGTGCGGGGGGCTTGTGAGGTCGCGGGCGGGGCGGCGGTGACGGGATCCGGCCATCACTCCGAGCGGAGGACAGGGCGCGACGGGCCAGTCGGAGCCGAGGACGACGGTGGCGCCCGAGTCCCACAGGTCGCGGCAGCGCCAGGCGCGCGCGGCACGCTCCTCGCCGAGCCGCCGTGACCAGTTGTCGGTGTGGTCGGCGCGGGTGAATTCGCAGCAGTGGGTGGGCTGCATGGACGCGATGACGCCGAGTTCGGCGAAACGGCGCAGGGTGTCGTCCGGGACCGTCTCGACGTGCTCGATCCGGTGGCGGACCACGCGGTGATCCATACGGGCCGCCTCCCGCACCGCGTCGAGGACATGACGTACGGCGGCGTCGCCGATGGCGTGGGTGGCGGTGGGCACACCGGCCCCGTGGAGTGCGCCGATGACGGCGGTGAAGGCGTCCGGGTCGGGCCAGAGGGCGTGGGTGGACTCGCCGTGGCAGTCAGGCCGCTCCAGCCAGGCGGTGCCGTTGTCGATGGTGCCGTCCATGAAGAGCTTGACGCCCGCCACCCGCCACAGCCGCCCGCCGGTGCCCTGCTGCGCGACGAGACCGGCGACGGTCTCACGGTCGGCACCGGGCCTGCACCAGGGAGCGACCCTGAGCCGCAGCGGCAGGTCTCCGGCGTCGTCGAGCGCGGCGTACAGCGAGAGGCTCTCGCCATGGGCGTCCATGGCATGGCCGCCGGTGAGCCCGGAGGCGGCCATCTCCCGCAGGGCCGCGGCGAGGCGGGACCGCCGCTCGTCCGGAGCGGGCCGGGGTGCCGCCCGTTCGACCGGTTCGAACGCGGCCTCCTCCAGCAGCAGTCCGGTGGGGCGGCCCGCCTCGTCGCAGACGATCTCGGCGGACTGCCCGAAGCGGCGGGGGCCGTCGATGCCCGCCAGTTCCAGCGCCCGGGGGCTGGCCAGTACGGAGTGGGCGTCGAAGAGCATCAGGAGGGCCGGGATGTCGTCCAGGACCGGCCCGATGGAGGCGGACGCCACCGGCAGGCCGCCGAAGACGTTCGGGTCCAGCCCGTGGGCACGCAGCCACGCCCCGGGCGCCAGGGACCGGGCCTCCCGTGCCAGGGCGTCGCGCACCTCATCGAGGGTGGCACAGCCGGAGAGATCCAGGCCGTGCGCGAGTTCGGCACCCATGACGGGATGGAAGTGCCCGTCCACCAGTCCGGGCGTCACCACGGCGCGCCGGAGGTCGATCACCGTGGTCGCCGGGCCCGCGAGGGCGCGGACGCTCCGGTCGTCGCCGAGTGCGGAGATCCGTCCGCCGCTCGCGGCCAGGGCCGTCTGCGGGAGCAGCTCGCCGGTGACGACATCCAGGAGACGGGCGTTGAGCAGGACGAGGCCGGGATGCACGTACGGGCTCCTTCGGGCTGACTGGTCGATGAGCGGCACGGAGGGGCGAACGTCTCCGCCGCCCGCTCGACCGCTCCTGTTCCTTCCTGTTCATTCCGAAATATTCCAGAATGTTCTGGCGCGGCGACCGGACCGAGCGCCGGGTCCACGATCACCGCTCCCTTCGGCGCACCACGGCACCGATGCTATTGATCGCACAACCAATAGACAAGTGCGGGGGTATCCGCGCTACGCTCGGTCCATAGGTACGCAGCCCGGACACGGAGGCGGCCATGAGGGAGAACATCGAGTATTCGACCCCGTCGCAGGCCGAGGGCGAGCGGCTGGACGAGGACCGTGATCCGGCCGAGGAGCGCCACCCCGCTACCACGCGCACCCAGCCGTCCCAGGCGGAGGGCGAGCGCGGCACGGAGGACGACGAGCCCCGGCCGTGACCGGCAGGACACCACCCACCGCGCGGCCCCGGCCTTCGGCGCCTGGCCCGCGCGGTCCACGGCGGCCCCGGCGATATCGGCCGGGGCACAAGGGGCGGTGCCCACCCGTCCGGCATGACCAGCCCCGGCGAGAACGGTCCGCTCCCCGAGGGACGCGTGCGTGGCCCGGTCGGGGTTTCACTGTGTCCGCTGCCCGTACGCCGCGCGGGCGACGGCGACGCCTTCGCACCCGGTGGTGTCCTGGGCCGCGCGGGCCACCGTGGCACCGGGAATCCCCGCGGCGGCCCGGCGGAGCGCGGCACTCGCCTCCGGGGCCCAGCCCTCGGTCGGCGGATCACCGGGCGCGCCGGAGGCCACCCGCACCCGGGCCCGGGGCACCGGCGCGCCCGCGATCAGGGCGGGTACGCCGGAGGCGAGCGGCGGGACGGGGTCCACCGCGCACTCCTCCCATCGAGCCCCATCGAGGCGGGCGCGACGCCCCCAACGCCGGGTGAGGTGGCCAGGATTCCCGTCAGGAGGCGGAATCGACCTCGGCGAACCACGCGTCGGCGATCAGCCGGTGGCCGAGCGCGGTCGGGTGGACGCCGTCGCGGGCCAGCTCCGTCGCCGCCTTGCCCTCCGCGGCACGGGGCAGCACCAGATCCGCGCGGACCAGCAGGGCGTCGTGGGCGCGCGCGGTCCGCAGCACCGCTTCGGTACGGGGCGTCAGATCCTCGGACCACTTCTCCTGGTCCGGGGTGACCGGGAGCAGGAATGGGGTGATGACGACCAGGCGTGCGGAGGTCTCCCGCACCACCCGGGTCAGCAGGCCGCCGAGGCAGCTCTCGAACTCGTCGACGGGGCTGAGGAGTTCCTGGTCGTAGCGGCGCCAGGTGTCGTTGATGCCGATCTTGACGGTGACCACGTCGGGCCGGTGGTCGATGACGTCGGTGGCCCAGCGGGGTTCGAGGTCGTAGACCCGCTGGCCACTGATGCCCCGGTTGATGACGGCGGGGGCCTGCCCGCCGCCCGCGCGCTCGCCCAGGGTACCGGCGATCCGCTGGACGTACCCGTTGCCGAGCGACGCCGGGTCGGTGCGGTCGCGGCCCGCGTCGGTGATCGAGTCACCGATGAAGAGCAGGGTGTCCGTGTCCTTGATGTGCATGTTCTCGCCGTCCAGGGTGGGGATGGTGGAAGGGGCGCCGCTCAGCGCTGAGCCGCGACGCGCCGCAGCGTATCCGCCTCGCGCGCGAGTGCGGCGGGGTCGTCGCCGGGCACGAACTCCAGGAGGGCCTCCAGCGGGACGCCCCTTTGGCGGAGCAGTCCGAAGACGCGGGTCCACAGATCCCCGCGCTCCGCCAGCGGCAGCCGGCTGTTGCCGGGCCACCAGGAGAAGACATGGACCCCGCTGACCCGGTCGGCCAGTGCGCCGAGCCCGTCCAGCGCCTCTTCGTCGGGGGCGTTCTGCGGCGGCTGCCAGTAGCTGCGGAGATTGTCCGCACCCACTTCCTCCAGCAGCCGGACCGTGGAGGCGACGGTGTCGGTGAGGGTGTTGCCGTGGAATTCCAGGGCGAGTTCGAGCCCGTGGTCGGCTCCGGTCCGGGCCGCCTCCCGCAGCCCCGCGACGGTCGCGGCCCGTTGCTCCGGGGTGGCCTCCCGCGATCCGGTACCGCCCGCCCAGACCCGCACCCGGGGCGCCCCGAGGAGCACCGCGGCACGGGCGACGGGGGCGAAGCCGGACGGCTCGTCCGGTGCCGCCCGGAAGTAGGACCCGTACGAGCAGCAGCGCAGCCCGTACTGCCCGGCCGCGTCGCGGGCCGCGCGAACGGCGTCCGGGTCGCCGGGCGGCGCGTGCACGTCCGCTCCCCACTCCACCGCCGCGAGCCCCGCGTCACGGGCCAGACGGGCGACCTCGGCGACGGGCAGCCGCCGGAAGGTGACCGAGCAGATCCCCGGGGTGATCAGGGGGACGGGCGGCCCGCCCGGGGAGGGCGGGCCGCTCTGACGGTTCCGGCTCACGACGCGTTCGGACCCACGTCCGCGGTGGTGAGGGGGTGGCGGAGGGCCGCCGCGGTGGAGTACTGGTCCGCGCCGATGTCGCGCTTGCTGCCGCGCGGGTCGCCGTCGAGGTCGTCGGTCACGGACGTACCGGTCAGGGTGGCCGCGCCGATCGCCGGGCTGCCCGCCGAGAGCCGGGCGACGCCGTCCGCTCCCGTCACCAGCTTCGGGTCGGCACGGGTGAAGCCGCCCGCCGGGATGTTGCCGTCGGCGGCGGCGCCCCACAGCAGGTTGGTCTTCCAGGTGAAGTTGGTGGTCGTCCCCATCTCGACCAGGCTGCCGGTGCCGCCGACGAGCAGGTTGTCCGCGATCACCACGTCGCGGGGCTCGTACGCCCGGGACTCGCCCGACAGTGAACCGGTGTTGTTGTACAGGGTGTTGTGCACGATGATGGCGCGGTCGCAGGCGTCGTTGCCGCGTCGCTCCTCCTTCGTCTCGCCCGAGTTGTGGTCGCGGGTGGAACCGCTGCCGACGACCAGGGCCCGCTTGGACAGCCCGGCGAGGTAGTTGTTGACGATCAGGTGGTCGTTGCCGTAGATCCGTACGCCCTCCTCACCGCCGATCAGGTGGTTGCCCTCCACCCGGGAGCCGTTGCCGTGGCGCAGCACGATCCCGCCGCGGCTGTCGCGGATGGTGTTGTACCGGATGGTGTTGCCGGAGGACTTGACCGAGATGGCCTCGGGGTCGCCGTTGGCGCGCTCGAACAGGTTGTACTCCACGGTCGCGTTCGCGGCGGACAGGGCACGCTCGCTGACGCCGAGGCGGATGCACTCGCCGCCGTTGTCCCCGGCGAAGCTGTGGTCGGAGAAGTAGTTGCGGAAGATGTGGGTCTTCTGGGCCATGTCGGTCGAGCCGGGGCCGTCGACGATCAGGAAGATGCCCGTGGTCGTCTTGTTGTGGAAGTGGTTCCGGTCGATCTTCGTGTCGTTGGCCCGTACGACGACCCAGTACGGGTCGCCCCCGTCCGCGTGCTGGAAGTCGTTGCGGGTCAGCCGGATCGCGGAACAGGTCACCGGGATCTCCAGCGTGGTGCTCTGCCGGAAGGCGAAGCCGCTGATGGTGATGTTGCTCGAATTGGCGAGGACGAAGCCGCGTTCGCCCTTGAGCACCGCGCCGCCGCGGCTCTTGGACACGATGGTGATGGGCGCCGCGCCGGTGCCGTTCTTGCCGGAGATGTTGATCGCCCCGCCGGCGGGGACGGTGTACGTGCCGTCGGCCAGGATGATCCGGTCCCCGGGGACGGCGGCGTTGATGGCGCTCTGGAGCTCGGCCAGGGTGCTGACGGGCTTGTCGGCCGCCGAGGCGACGAAGGACATCGAGGTGCTGAGGGGCACGGCGGCGAACGCTGCCACCGCGGTGCCCCTGAGGAACGTACGTCGTTGCATGGTGCCTCCTGTGGCGACGAGTGCATGACGGGCCGGTCCGTTCAGCCCCCGCGCTGGACGTGCCGGTGGTGCGGGGCCGGGGAGGGGCGGCCGGTGCGGTCGTGTCCGGCCGCCCCCGCCCGGCGGGGGGGGTCAGCGGGCGAGCGGGCCCACGTCGGCCGGGGTGAGCGGCGGGGTCCGGGGCGCCCGCCTCGCGTACTGGTCCGCGCCGACGTCCCGCGAGCGGCCACGCGGGTCGCCGTCGATGTCATGGGTGACGGGCGGGTGCCGCAGGGTGCCCGCGCCGATGGCCGGGCTGTCCGGGGCGAGCCGGGCGACCCCGTCCGGTCCCGTCACCAGCTTCGGGTCGGTGCGGGTGAAGCCGCCGGCCGGGATGTTCCCGTCGGTGGCCGCGCCCCAGAGGATGTTGCCGGTCCAGGCGAACCGCACGGTGTTCGCCATCGCGACCAGCTCGCCCGAGTCCGCGACGAACAGGTTGTCCGCGACGGTCACATCGCGCGGCTCGTGGGGGCGGTGGCTCTCGCCGGAGAGGGTGCCGTTGTTGTTGACCAGGGTGTTGTACGCGATGAGGACCCGGTCGGGTGCGTCGTTGCCGCGCCGCGCCTCGGGGGTCTCGCCGGGCAGGTGGTCGCGTTCGGAGCCGCTGCCGATCACCATGGCCCGTCCGGCCAGGCCGGAGAGGTGGTTGTTGACGATCACGTGGTCGTTGCCGTAGATCCGGACGCCCTCGGTGCCGGAGAGGAGGTGGTTGGACTCCACCCGGTTGCGGTTGCCGTGGCGCAGGACGATGCCGCCGAAGCTGTCGCGGATGGTGTTGTGCCGGATGATGTTGTCCGAGCTCTTCACCGAGATGGCCTCGGGGTCACCGTTGGCCCGCTCGAACAGGTTGTACTCCACGACGGCCTGGGCACTGGACAGGGCACGGGGGCTGACGCCGAGCCGGATGGGCTCGCCGCCGTTGTCGCCGGGGAAGGTGTGGTCGGAGAAGTAGTTGCGGAAGATGTGGACGCGCTGCGCCATCTCGTCCGTACCGGCGCCCTCGACGCCCAGGTAGATGCCGAGGGTGGACTTTCCGTGGAAGTGGTTGTGGTCGATGGTGCTGTCGTCCGCGCGCACCATCAGCCAGTGCAGGCCCTCGATGTCGGCGAGCTGGAAGTCGTTGCGGCTGAGCCTGATGTGCGAACAGTTCGGCGGTATGTCCAGGGTGGTGCTCTGGCGGAAGGAGAAGCCGCTGATGGTGACGTGGCTGGACGCGTCGAGGACGAAGCCCTGTTCGCCGTCGAGGATGACGCCGCCGGGGGTCCGGGCCGTGATGGTGAGGGGGGCACGTGCGGTGCCCCGCTTGTCGCGGACGGTGATCGGCCGGCCGGACGGAACGGTGTACCGGCCGTCGGCCAGGACGATGCGGTCGCCCGGCTTCGCCCGGTCGATCGCGGCCTGGAGCTCGTCCAGCGAGGCGACGGCGGCCGGGGCCGGGGCCGCGCTCGCGGCGGACAGGCCGCCGGTGGCGGTGGCGGCGAGTGCCGCCCCGGCCGCCGCGGTACCCATGAGGAACGTGCGGCGTTGCATGGTGCCTCCGTGAGTGTGGTGGTGGTACGCGGGCCGTGCCGGTCTCAGCCGTCGGCCGGGTCCTGAAGGAACAACTCGATGACGGGTACGGGGGTGTCGGGGCGCTGCACGGGGATCTCAAGGGTGAGCGTTCCGGCGGGCTGTCCGCCCATCTCGGTGTTCTGCGCGGGGCGGTCCGGGTCGATGTGCACCCGGACGATCTCCGAGGCGTCGTTCAGCAGCTGGGCGTAGCGGACCCGCCCGGCGAGCCCCGGCAGGTGGAGATGGCGCAGTGGCCAGGCGAACAGGTGGACGTAGAGCCGGTCGCCGCGCTGGGTGTAGCGGCACTCGGGGGGTGCGGTGTACGGGGAGGGGCCGCAGCCGCGCACCGCGCGCTCGTGCAGATCCATCCAGCGGCCGATCCCGTCGAGGACGGCGACGGCGCGGGGTTCGAGGTCTCCGCGTCCGGTGGGGCCGACGTTGAGGAGCAGGTTGCCGTCCTTGGAGACGCCGTCGACGAGCATCCGGATCAGCAGGTCGGCGCTCTTGTGGTCCAGGTTGTCGCGGTCGTAGCCCCAGCTGCCGTTGAGGGTCTGGCAGGCCTCCCACAGGACGGGGCGGCCGTCCTTCGTCATCGGGCCCGAGGGCTGGTACTGCTCGGGGGTGATGAAGTCACCGGGCAGGCCGGTCCGGTCGTTGACCAGGATGTGCGGCTGGAGTTCGCGGACCGTCTCCAGCAGCTTGGCGGAATCCCAGTCGGCCGGGCCCTTGCCGCCCCACCAGATGCGGCCTTCGTAGGAGAAGTCGAAGAAGAGGTAGTCGACGCGTCCGAAGGAGGTCAGCAGTTCGCGGACCTGGCCGTGCAGATAGCGCTGGTAGTCGCGGATGTCGCGGTCGGCGTTGGCGGCCTTGAACGCCTCGTCGTCGCGCTGCGGGTGGGTGCCGTCCACGGGGAAGGACGGGTGGTGCCAGTCGATGAGGGAGTAGTAGAAGCCGACCTTGAGTCCTTCGGCGCGGCACGCCTCGACGAAGGGGCCGACGAGGTCACGGCCGTAGGGGGTGTTGGTGACCTTGTACTCGGTGAGGGCGCTGTCCCACAGGCAGAAGCCGTCGTGGTGCTTGGTGGTGAGCACGACGTACCGCATGCCGGCGGCTTTGGCTGTCCTGGCCCACTGGACGGGGTCGTAGCGGTCGGGGTCGAAGTGGTCGAAGTAGACCTGGTACTGCTCGTCGGTCAGCTCCTCCCGGTTCTTGACCCACTCGTGCCGTGCGGGCAGCGCGTACAGGCCCCAGTGGACGAACATGCCGAACCGGTCGGTGGTGAACCAGGTGGTGTCGGGGGCCTGGGGCACGGCGGGGGTCTCGGCGCTCGGGGTCATGGGCAATCGTTCCTTGTCATCGGCGCCCGGCGGGGGTGGCGGTGCGCTGGCGAAGGGGCGGTCGGTACGGGGCGGGCGGGGCGGGCGGCCCCGGTCAGCCCTTCAGGGCGCCGGAGGACAGTCCGTGCACGAAGGAGCGCTGGAAGAAGAGGAAGACGATCACGGAGGGCAGCAGCGCCAGCAGCGAGGCGGCCATCACGACGCCGGGGGTGACGGAGGGGTCGATCCGCAGGGTGCGCAGCGCGAGCGGGAGGGTGTACGAGGAGGAGTCGGTGGAGACCAGGAGGGGCAGCAGGTACTGGTCCCAGATCATGGTGAAGCCGAAGACTCCGATGACACCGAGCGCGGGCTTGCACATCGGGAGGATGATCTGCGCGAAGATGCGCAGGTCTCCGGCGCCGTCGATCCGGGCGGCCTCCTCCAGCTCCCGGGGCACGTCCTTCATGAACTCCGTCATCACCAGGATGGAGAATCCCCAGGCGCCCAGCGGGACGATCATTCCGGCCAGGGTGCCGATCAGGTTGAAGTGGACGACCGGCAGGTCGGAGAGGATCACGGAGAGCGGGAGGGCCAGGATCTCCTCGGGCAGCATCAGGGTGGCCAGGACGGCGACCAGCACCAGGGTCATCCCCGGGAAGACCTTCCGGGCCAGGGCGTATCCGGCGAGGACGGATACGGCCACCTGGAGGAGGAGCCCGAAGCCGACCACGAAGAAGGAGTTGAGCAGGTATCCGAGCACGCCCTGGTCAAAGGCGATCTTGAAGTTGTCCAGGGTGGCGCCGGTGGGGATGACACTCAGCTGTGTCGGGTCCTTGACCTGGCTGAAGGCACTGACCAGCAGGGCGAGCAGCGGCCCGGCGAAGACGATCAGGACGAGCAGGTAGGTGACGGCCTTCAGGATCCGTCCGCCGGGGCTTCGGCTCTCCGTCAGGCCCAGCGCGGTCTCGGTCGGCCCGTTCATTTGCTCTCTCTCCGTCGCAGCAGGTGGACGACGACTGTCAGGATCAGCGTCGCGAGGAACAGCAGGACGGCTCCCGCCGCGCCGACGCCGAGCCGGTTCTGCTCCAGCCCGAGCTTGTAGATCAGGGTCATCACGACTTCGGTGGACCCGTCGGGTCCGCCGTTGGTGAGGAGGAACACCTCGGTGAACACCCGCAGTCCGCGGATCGCGGCGAGGATGAACAGGATCGAGAAGACCGAGCGCAGTCCGGGCACCGTGACGTGCCAGACCCGCTGGAGGCGGGAGGCGCCGTCGACCTTCGCGGCCTCGTACAGGCCGCGGTCCACACCGGTCAGACCGGCGAGGAAGATCATCATGTCGTAGGGGGCGCCCCGCCAGATGCCGGTGACCATGATGGAGGCCATCGACGAATCGGGGTCGTTGATGAATCCGGAGGGCCCCAGGCCCACCAGGCCGAGCAGGGAGTTGAGCATGCCGTCCGAGCTGGGGTGGTACATGATCCGCCAGAGCTCGGCGACGACCGCGATCGGCACCACCACCGGAAGGAACGCGGCGGAGCGCACGAAGCCCAGCCGACGTCCCTGGCCCTCCATCAGCAGCGCGAGCACCAGGCCGAGTGCCATCGATCCGGCCGTCTGTCCGGCGGCCAGGACGATGGTGTGCCACGCGGCCTCGCGGAAGCCGTCGGACTGGAGCACCGTGGCGTAGTTGTCGCTGCCGACCCACCTGTTGCCGAGGTAGGGCTGGACGTCCTGGAAGGACATGGTCAGGGCGCTGACCATGGGGATGAACTTGAAGTACAGGAAGAGCAGCAGCGCCGGGGCCAGGAACAGCCACGGTGTCCACCGGCGGCCGGAGCGGGGGCTGTGCCCGCGGCGGCCGTCGGCCGCGCGGCCCGCCTTCCGGGGGGCGGGCCCGGCCTCGGGCAGAGTGGCCGGACCCGCCTGGTCGAGACTCATGACGCGGCGATTCCCTGTTCCTTGAGGATGTCGGCGAGCTGCTGGTCCAGCTCCTTGAGCTTGGTCCCGGTGTCCAGGTCACAGTCGGCCATCAGCGCGTTCACGGTGTCGGCGGTGGTCTGCCGGACCGGGGTCCAGTTCGGGATGGACGGCGCGTACCGGCCGGAGCTGCGGTAAATGTCCGCGTAGGTCTTCCAGCGCGGGTCGGGGCGGACCTGCGAGATGTCGACCGTCTTGTTGACGGGCAGCTGGACGGTGAAGCCGGTCTCGCCCTCCATGCCGGTCTTCTGGCCCTCGGCGGAGAGCGCGAAGTCGGCGAAGGCGTCCTGGCCCGCCATGTTCTCGGAGCCCGCCATCAGGTAGACGGAGCCGCCCTCGGCGAGCACGGTGGCGTCCTTCGGCCCCTTGGGCATCGGCACGACCTCGTACTTGTCCTTGCCGAGGGTCTCGTCGAAGCGGGGCAGCAGGTACGGGCCGACGACGAACATGCCGGTCCGGCCGGCCTCGAAGGTCTCGTTGGTGGGCGGGGTCTCCATGGTCACCGCGCCGGGCTGGATGACCTTCTTCTTGCAGCCGAGGTCGCGGAACCACTGCACGGCCTGGACCGATTCACTGGTGGTCATCGCGGGCTTGTACTTTCCGTCACCGGCGTCGGTGATGAAGTCACCGCCCGCCGCCCAGAGGAAGTTGGAGAAGTACCAGGAGGCGTATCCGCGCTTGGTGGACAGCGGGGCGGCGAGACCGTACGTGTTGTTCTTGCCGTCTCCGTCGGGGTCCTTGGTGGTGAACGCCTCGGCCATGGCCGCGAAGTCGTCCCAGCTCGTGGGGGCGTCCAGCTTCAGCTTCTCCCGCCAGTCCTTGCGGATGAGGAGGGCGGAGGCCTGGGCCGAGTACGGCAGGCCGAACTGCTTGCCGTCCACGCTCTTGCCGGAGTCCAGGCCCTGGCCGAGGATCTCCTTGCCGTTCTTGAGCTTGTCCAGGTCGATCTCCCGGAGCAGGCCCTGGCTGTGCATGGCCCCGAGCTGCGTCACGTCGTTCATGACGATGTCGGGGAGGTTCTTCTGTGCGGCCCGCTGCTGAAGCTTGGTCTCGAAGTCGTCGAAGATCGCCGTGACCTTGACCTTGAAGCCGGTGGACTTCTCGAAGGCGGCGGCGAGCCGGAGCGTGCCCTGCTCACCCGGCCCGCCCGGTGTCGTCCGGGTCCACAGTTCGAGCGGTGCCTTCGCGTTCTGCTTGGCATCCACTCCCGCAGGCCCTGAACTACAGCTGGTGAGGACGAGTGCGGAAGCGAGAACACCCGCACCGATCCACCGCGATCTCTGCATGACAACTCCTGTTTTCGCCGCATCACAGCTGGCCTGGAAAGCGCTTGCTCGGACGCTAACGGGGTCCGAATCCGTGGTCAATAGTCCGATGAATACAAAGTCTCGCGAAGATGAACGCACCCCCGGCCAGACGGGCTCCCCCTCACCCGCCGTCAGCGCGAGAACCCGCAGACGCCTGGGCCTCTACAAGAAAACGCCTGATGACGAGGCAATTTAGCTGCCCAGGGCAACGATCCCCCACCGCGACCCACTCACACCCCGACATCGCCGGGACGGCGACCGCGAGGGCCGGACGGTCAGACATCATCCGAGGTCTTTTCAATCATCCGATGTATCGTGCTGCACACACATCAGCCATGGCAATGAACAAGCCACGTCAATCTTCAACATCCGGTCAGACATTTCCCCACGCACCCGACCAGAGGTCACGAGCCGGGCCGCTGACGGCCCGTCCGCGCAGAGCCGAGGAGCACATCGCCATGAACGAGCCGGCACACCGACCGACCGCCCTGTTGGTCATGGAGGAGCGACGGAGGGCGGACGTCTATCCCCCCGAGGTCCTGGCCGAGATCGGACGTCTCACGCGGCTGCAGGGACCGCCCCTGACGCGCCAGCAGCTCGACGCCGCTCCGGAGGTGCTGCACGGGGTCGACATCCTGCTCACGGGCTGGGGCGCGCCCGTCCTGGATGCCGCCTTCCTGTCGCACGCCCCGCGGTTGCGGGCGGTCCTCGTCGCCGCCGGCTCTGTACGGCATCTGACCACGCCCGAGTTCTGGGCGCGTGAGATACCGATCGTCTCCGCCGCGTCGGCCAACGCCGTACCGGTGTCGGAGTTCACCCTCGCGCAGATCCTGCTCGGCCTCAAACACACGCACCGCCTCACCCGGGAGATGGCGAGCAGCCGCCGCTTCCCGTCCGACCCCCGGGTGCCGGGCGCCTACCGGTCACGCGTGGGCCTGCTCGGGCTCGGGCACATCGGCCGTCTGGTCGCCTCCCACCTCGGCCGCTTCGACGTCGAGGTCCTGGCCACCGATCCGCTCGCCTCCCCCGGGGCCGCACGGGAGGCGGGCGTCCGGCTGGTCGGCACCGAGGAACTGTTCGCCACCAGCCATGTCGTGAGCCTGCACGCCCCGCTGCTGCCCGAGACCCGTGGCGTGGTCGGGGCCCGGCTGCTGGCCTCGATGTCCCCGGGGGCGACCCTGATCAACACCGCGCGCGGCGCGCTCGTCGACGAGGCCGCCGCGGCGGAGGTCCTGCGCGCCAGGCCCGACCTCACCGCCGTACTCGATGTCACGCATCCGGAGCCTCCCGCCCATGACTCGCCACTGTTCACCCTTCCCAACGTGGTCCTGACACCCCACATCGGCGGTGCCCTCGGGGCCGAACGTCATCGTCTCGGAGAGCTTGTGCTCGACGAACTCCGACGCTTTATACATGACCTGCCTTTCGCGCACGCCATCGATCCGGCCCACGCGGCGTCGCTGGCCTGAGGCCACACAGGCCGTTACCCCAGGTGCGGCCCCGGTACAGCGGGGCCGCACACGCAACGTCAGCGAAACGTCAGTGAAACGTCAGTGCGAGGGACAAGAGTGCGAAGCGACGGACGGCCCAGCCCGGCGAGCCCGCGCCGGTCTCTCAGTGCGCCCGCCAGGTGAGCTTGTCGCCGCCCACCCAGCGCACCACGCCGGGATCGTCGAGGTCGTGGACGCGGATTCCGGCCGCCGAGGCGAGGGTGAGTACGTCCAGCATCGACGTCGCCTCGCCGACGACCTCCCCGTCGATCTCCACCAGACGGAAGGGCGGGTCGGTGCGCTGCACCCCCAGCACGACGATCCGGGGCATGGCGAGATGAGGACTGCTGCTTTCGGTCATGCCCAGATCGCTTCCACGCGACGGGCGACACTATGCCCAGGAGCGGAATGAGTGACTCCGCCCTGGTCGGGGCGGGTCCGGCCGGGCCGCCGGACGGCGGCCCGGCCCCCGGTCAGTCCTCGCCCTCCAGGTTTCCCTCCGTCTCCAGGTAGGCCTGGCGCAGGGCTTCGAGGACCGCCGGGTCGGGCTCGGCCCACATGCCCCGTGACTCCGCCTCCAGCAGGCGTTCCGCGATGCCGTGCAGGGCCCAGGGGTTGGCCTGCTGGAGGAACGCCCGGTTGACCGGGTCCAGGACGTACGTCTCGGTGAGCTTGTCGTACATCCAGTCGGCGATCACGCCGGTCGTCGCGTCGTAACCGAAGAGGTAGTCGACGGTGGCCGCCAGCTCGAAGGCGCCCTTGTACCCGTGGCGCCGCATCGCCTCGATCCACTTGGGGTTCACGACCCGGGCCCGGAAGACCCGGGAGGTCTCCTCGACGAGGGTGCGGGTGCGGACCGTCTCGGGGCGGGTGGAGTCGCCGATGTACGCCTCCGGGGCGGTGCCCCGCAGCGCGCGGACGGTGGCCACCATGCCGCCGTGGTACTGGAAGTAGTCGTCCGAGTCGGCGATGTCGTGCTCGCGGGTGTCGGTGTTCTTGGCGGCGACCGCGATCCGCTTGTACGCCGTCTCCATCTCCTCGCGGGCCGGGCGGCCGTCCAGCTCACGTCCGTAGGCGTAGCCGCCCCACACCGAGTAGACCTCGGCGAGGTCCGCGTCGGTGCGCCAGTCCCGGGAGTCGATGAGCTGGAGCAGACCGGCACCGTACGTGCCGGGGCGAGAGCCGAAGATACGGGTGGTGGCGCGCCGCTCGTCGCCGTGGGCGGCCAGGTCGGCCTGGGTGTGGGCGCGTACGTGGTTCTGCCCGGCCGGCTCGTCCAGCCCGGCGACGAGCCGGACCGCGTCGTCGAGGAGGCCGATGGTGTGCGGGAAGGCGTCGCGGAAGAACCCGCTGATGCGGAGGGTGACGTCGATACGGGGACGGCCGAGTTCGGCGGGCGGGATCGCCTCCAGTCCGGTGACCCGGCGTGAGGCGTCGTCCCACACCGGCCGGACGCCGAGCAGGGCGAAGGCCTCCGCCACGTCGTCGCCCGCGGTCCGCATGGCGCTGGTGCCCCACAGGGACAGGCCGACCGAGGTGGGCCAGTCGCCGTTGTCGGCGCGGTAGCGCTCCAGCAGCGAGTCGGCCAGGGCCTGGCCGGTCTCCCAGGCGAGGCGCGAGGGTACGGCCTTGGGGTCGACGGAGTAGAAGTTGCGCCCGGTCGGCAGGACGTTGACCAGGCCGCGCAGCGGGGAGCCGGAAGGTCCGGCGGGCACGAACCCGCCGTCCAGCGCGTGCAGCGCGTGGTCGAGTTCGGCGGTGGTGGCGGCCAGCCGCGGCACCACCTCGCGGGCCGCGAAGGCGAGGATGTCGGCGACCGCCGCCGGGTGCCCGGCCGCCACCGCGGCAACCGCGTCCGGCGCCCAGCCGGCGTCCTCCATCGCCTGGACCAGCGCGCGGGCCCGCTCCTCGGCCTGGTCGGCGGTGATCCGGGTCGCGGCGGACTCGTCGAGCCCCAGGGCCTCGCGCAGTCCCGGCAGCGAGGCCGTACCGCCCCAGATCTGACGGGCCCGCAGGATCGCGAGGACGAGGTTGACGCGGTCGGGGCCCGCGGGAGCGCCGCCGAGGACGTGGAGGCCGTCGCGGATCTGGACGTCCTTGATCTCGCAGAGCCAGCCGTCCAGATGCATGATGAAGTCGTCGAAGCCCTCGTCCTCGGGCCGGTCCGCCACACCCAGGTCGTGGTCGAGCTTGGCGGCCTGGATGAGGGTCCAGATCTGGGCACGGACCGCAGGCAGCTTCGCCGGGTCCATCGCGGCGATCTGCGCGTGCTCGTCCAGGAGCTGTTCCAGCCGGGCGATGTCCCCGTAGCTGTCGGCCCGCGCCATCGGCGGCACCAGGTGGTCGACGAGGGTGGCGTGCACCCGGCGCTTGGCCTGGGTTCCCTCGCCCGGGTCGTTGACCAGGAACGGGTAGACCAGCGGGAGGTCACCGAGCGCGGCGTCGGGGCCGCAGGCCGCGGAGAGTCCGGCGTTCTTGCCGGGCAGCCACTCCAGGTTGCCGTGCTTGCCGAGGTGGATCATCGCGTCGGCCCCGAAGCCGTTGTCGTCGGCACGGGCGGCGATCCAGCGGTAGGCGGCCAGGTAGTGGTGCGAGGGCGGCAGGTCCGGGTCGTGGTAGATCGCGATCGGGTTCTCGCCGAAGCCGCGCGGCGGCTGGATGAGGATCAGCAGGTTCCCGAACCGCAGGGCGGCGAGCACGATGTCGCCGTCCGGGTTGCGTGACCGGTCCACGAACATCTCGCCCGGGGCGGGGCCCCAGTGCTCCTCGACGGCCTCGCGCAGCTCGGCCGGGAGCACCGCGTACCAGCGCCGGTAGTCGGCGGCCGGGATGCGGACGGGGTTGCGGGCCAGCTGCTCCTCGGTGAGCCACTCCTGGTCGTGGCCGCCCGCCTCGATCAGCGCGCGGATCAGCTCGTCACCGTCGCCCGACACCAGGCCGGGGATCTCCTGCGTACCGAAGTCGTAGCCCGCGTCCAGGAGTCGGCGCAGCAGGGCGACGGCGCTGGCGGGGGTGTCGAGCCCGACGGCGTTGCCGATCCGGGAGTGCTTGGTCGGGTACGCGGACAGCACCAGCGCGATCCGCTTCTCGTCAGCCGGGATGTGGCGCAGCCGGGCATGGCGCACGGCGATCCCGGCGACGCGGGCGGCGCGTTCGGTGTCGGCGACGTACGCGGGCAGTCCGTCCTCGTCGATCTCCTTGAAGGAGAAGGGCACGGTGATCAGGCGGCCGTCGAACTCGGGCACCGCGATCTGGCTGGCGGCGTCGAGCGGGGAGACGCCTTCGTCGTTGTCCTCCCAGTCGGTGCGCGATCCGGTGAGGCAGAGGGCCTGGAGGATGGGGACGTCGAGACCGCTGAGGACGCCCGCGTCCCAGGACTCGTCGTCGCCGCCCGCCGATGCCTCGGCCGGCCGGGTGCCGCCCGCGGCGAGGACGGTCGTCACGATCGCGTCGGCGGCGCCGAGCGCCTCGATGAGCTCGGGTTCGGGGCTGCGCAACGAGGCGACGTACAGCGGCAGCGGCCGGGCGCCCGCCTCCTCGACGGCCCGGCACAGCGCCTCGACGAAGGCGGTGTTGCCGCTCATGTGATGGGCGCGGTAGTAGAGCACGGCGACCACGGGGCCGTCGGTGCGGTGGGCGGTGCGCTCCAGCGGGCCCCAGGAGGGGGCCGGGGCGGGCGGCTCGAATCCGTGCCCGGTGAGCAGCACGGTGTCGGAGAGGAAGCGGGCGAGCTGGTCCAGGTTGGCGGGCCCGCCGTGGGCCAGATAGGCGTGTGCCTCGGCGGCGATGCCGACGGGGACGGTGGAAGCGGCCATCAGCTGGGCGTCGGGGGCCTGTTCGCCGGTGAGCACGACGACCGGGCGGCCGGTGGCGAGCACCTGGTCGAGCCCTTCCTGCCAGGCCCGCACGCCGCCGAGGAGGCGGACCACGACCAGTTCGGCGCCGTCCAGGAGTCCGGGGAGGTCCTGGAGCGGAAGGCGGGAGGGGTTGGCGTAGCGGTAGGGAACCGGGCCGTCCGAGGCGCGGGCGCTGAGCAGGTCGGTGTCGGACGTCGACAGGAGCAGGATCATGCGGCGTCGGGCCTTCCTCGGGGTGTCCACGCCCCGGGCGGTGTCGGATGGAGCACCCCTGCCCGAAGAGGGCCGGGGGTCCGGTGAGGGGAGTTCCTGACTCACCCGGCCGTGGCCGGGCTCACAGTGGCGGGACCGTGCCGGAATCGCACCGGACTTCCTCCCCTTTGTCGCCGTCTGTGGCGACGACGTGCCGGATGGCCCGTCACTAGGCATAGTAAGGGCCGGTCGGCCTCGGGGGGGCAGGCGGATCCGTTCGGATCCGTCCGTATGGTCGGTATGCTCGCCGCCATGCCCCCACCTGCCATTTCTTCACCCGCCTCGTCGGGAGCTCCGTCTTCCCGGGGCCGTGGTGACGCCTGCCCCGGTGCGCTGCGGCTGCACCGGGCGGACGACGGTGCGCTGGCCCGGGTCCGTGTGCCCGGCGGTCTGCTGACGGACACACGGGCCACGGCCCTGGGATCGGCGGCGGAGAGCCTGGGCGATGGTGAGGTGCATCTCACTTCGCGCGGCAACGTCCAACTGCGCGGGCTGCGCCCGGACTGCGGGGCCGAGCTGGCCGAACGGCTGGGCGCGGCGGGGCTGCTGCCCTCCGCACCCCACGAGCGGGTGCGCAATGTCGTGGCCTCGCCCCTCAGCGGGCTCGACGGCCGTGGTGTGCGGGACGTGGGGCCCTGGCTGTCCGAACTGGACGCGCTGCTGTGCGCGGACGACGGGGCGGCGGAACTGTCCGGCAGGTTCCTGTTCGTACTCGACGACGGCCGCGGCGATGTGGACGCGCTGGGCGGCGATGTGTCCCTGCTGGCGGAGGACTCCTCGTCGGCACTGCTGCGGATCGGTACGGGCCGGAGCGTGCTGCGCGTCCCGGCCGCGTGGGCACCGCGGGCCGCGCTGATGGCGTCCGCCGCCTTCCTGGAGCGGGCCTCGGACACCGGGGCCTGGCGGGTCTCCGACCTGCCCGGCGAAGGCGACGGCCTCCTTGACCTGGTCGCAAAACGCCTGCGGGCGGCGGGAGTTGACGTCGTCGCGGCCGGGTACCGGGACGCGCCGGGGCGCTCGGACGGGCCCGGCACCGGCATCGTGACCGGCACCTCACCCGGGCAGGCCGCGCTGTCGGCCGGCCTGCCGCTGGGGCGCGCCACGTCCGCGCAGTGGCGGGCGCTGGTGGACACGGCCCGTCACCGGGGCCGCGGCGAGCTGCGGCTGACCCCGTGGCGCGGCGTCGTCGTACCGGCGGTGGAGCGGCGGGGAGCCGCGGAGGCGCTGGGGGCGCTGGGGAAGGCCGGTCTCGTCGTCGCGCCCGATTCCCCCTGGACCGGTGTGGGTGCCTGTATCGGCCGCCCCGGCTGCGCCAGGTCGCTGGCCGACGTACGGGCCGACGCGGCGGCCGCGGCGGGGGCCGTGGGACCGCTGCCGGTGTACTGGTCCGGGTGCGAACGCCGGTGCGGCCATCCGCGCGGCACCTGGGTCGATGTCGTGGCCGTTCCCGGCGGGCACCATGTCTCCGTCGTACGGGAGGGGGAACCGGCTGTGCCCGTGCGGGTCTGCGGCGGACCGGACGGGCTCGCCGCCGCGGTGGCCGCGGCACGCCGCGCCCACGGCTGACCCGCCCCGCCCCGCTCCCCCGTACCCGAACCGTTGTATGTCCGAGGAAGAAAGCGAAAGCACTGTGCACCAGTACGAGAAGGACGGACCGGCGATCTACCGCCAGTCCTTCGCCACGATCCGCGCGGAGGCCGATCTGGCCGGTCTGCCCGCCGATGTGAGCCAGGTCGCGGTCCGGATGATCCACGCCTGCGGGATGGTCGACCTCGTCAGGGACCTCGCCTTCTCGCCGGACGCGGTGGCCCGTGCCCGCGCCGCGCTGCGGGCCGGTGCGCCCATTCTGTGCGATGTGGCGATGGTCGCCAGCGGTGTCACCCGCAAGCGGCTGCCCGCGGACAACGACGTGGTGTGCACCCTGTCCGACCCGGCGGTGCCGGAGCTCGCGAAGCGGCTGGGCACCACCCGCAGCGCCGCCGCGCTGGAGCTGTGGCGCGACCGGCTGGAGGGTGCGGTGGTCGCCGTCGGGAACGCGCCGACCGCTCTGTTCCGGCTGCTGGAGATGATCGAGGAGGGTGCTCCGCGTCCGGCCGCCGTCATCGGTGTACCGGTCGGTTTCGTGGGGGCCGCCGAGTCGAAGGACGCGCTGGCCGCGCATCCGTCCGGGCTGGAACACCTCATCGTCCGGGGCCGCCGCGGCGGCAGCGCCATAGCGGCCGCCGCCCTCAACGCGATCGCCAGCGAGGAGGAGTAGACGTGAGCGAACAGAAGACGGGCCGCCTGTACGGGGTCGGGCTGGGGCCCGGTGATCCGGCCCTGATGACGGTACGCGCGGTGGAGATCATCGCCGGGGCCGATGTCGTCGCCTATCACAGCGCCCGGCACGGGCGGTCCATCGCCCGCTCCATCGCGGCGGAGCACATCCGTGCCGATCATGTCGAGGAGCAACTGGTCTATCCCGTCACGACGGAGACCACGGACCACCCGGGCGGCTACCGGGGGGCGATGGAGGAGTTCTACGCCGAGGCGGCGGCCCGGCTGGCGGCACATCTGGACGCCGGCCGCACGGTCGCGGTGCTGGCCGAGGGCGACCCGCTCTTCTACGGCTCGTACATGCACATGCACAAGCGGCTCGCGGACCGCTATCCGACCGAGGTGATCCCGGGGGTCACCTCGGTCAGCGCGGCCGCCGCACGGCTGGGCACCCCGCTCGTCGAGGGCGAGGAGGTGCTGACCATCCTGCCCGGCACCCTGCCGGAGGAGGAGCTGACGGCCCGTCTCGCGGCCACCGACGCCGCCGTGGTGATGAAGCTGGGCCGTACGTTCCCGGCCGTGCGCGGTGCCTTCGAGGCGTCCGGCCGGCTTCCGGAGGCGCGGTATGTCGAGCGCGCCACGATGGCCGGGGAACGGGTGGGCGAGCTGGCGGACGTCGAGCCCGGCTCGGTGCCGTACTTCGCGGTCGCGGTGCTGCCCAGCAGGGTCGGGGCGGAGCGCCCTGAGCCCGCGCCGGAGCGCGGCGAGGTGACGGTGGTGGGCACCGGACCGGCCGGTCCGCTGTGGCTGACGCCCGAGACGCGCGGGGCACTGGCCGCCGCGGACGACCTGGTCGGCTACACCACCTACCTGGACCGCGTGCCGGTCCGGCCGGGTCAGGTGCGGCACGGCTCGGACAACAAGGTCGAGTCGGAGCGCGCCGAGTTCGCCCTGGACCTGGCCCGGCGCGGCCGTCGGGTGGCCGTGGTGTCCGGCGGCGACCCGGGCGTCTTCGCCATGGCGACGGCCGTGCTGGAGGTGGCCTCGCAGGACGTGTACGCGGACGTGCCGGTGCGGGTGCTGCCGGGGGTGACGGCGGCGAACGCGGCCGCGGCCCGTGCGGGCGCGCCGCTGGGCCACGACTACGCGACGATATCGCTCTCCGACCGGCTCAAGCCGTGGGAGGTCATCGCGGAGCGGCTGCGCGCGGCGGCGACGGCGGATCTGGTGCTGGCGCTGTACAACCCCGGGTCACGGAGCCGGACCTGGCAGGTCGGCAAGGCCCGTGATCTGCTGCTGGAGCACCGCTCGCCGGACACTCCGGTGGTGCTGGGCCGGGATGTGGGCGGCCCGGCGGAGCGGGTACGGACGGTGCGGCTGGCCGATCTGGACCCGGCGGAGGTGGACATGCGCACGATCCTGCTCGTCGGGTCCTCGCAGACCCGCTGGGTGCGGCGCGAGGGCGGACGGCAGATCGTGTGGACTCCGCGCCGCTACCCGGAGGGCTGAGGTCACGGTCCCGGAGGTGGCGTCGCGCCGTCGCCGCCCGGAGGACTGAGGTCACGGTCCGGGGGCGGCGTCGCGCCGTCGCCGCCCGGCGGGCGGCGGTGCGGTGCCAGGCCCGGGAAGACGTGCTCGCGCAGCCAGGCGACGGCCGGTTCCGGAGCGTCGACGGCCGGGACGCCTTCGGGGACGGGGGGCCGCCGCACCACCACCACGGGAATCCGTGCCTCACGGGCGGCGGTGAGTTTGGGGGCGGTGGCGGCGCCTCCGCTGTCCTTGGTGACGAGGACGTCGATGCGGTGGCGGCGGATCAGCTCGCGCTCCCCGTCCAGGGTGAACGGCCCCCGGTCCAGCAGCACTTCCATCCGGGCCGGGTGCGGTGCCTCGGGCGCGTCCACCGAGCGCGTCAGGAACCACAGCCCGTCCAGCCCGGCGAAGGCGGCCAGCCCCATGCGGCCGGTCGTGAGGAAGACCCGCCGCCCCAGCGCGGGCAGGGCCGCCGCCGCCTCGGCCAGCGAGCCGGCCGGGTGCCAGGTGTCGCCGTCACCGGGCACCCAGCCGGGGCGGCGCAGCGCGAGCAGGGGAACATGGGCGGCAGCGGCGGCGGCAGCCGCGTGAAAACTGATCGTCCCGGCGAAAGGATGGGTGGCGTCGATGAGCGCGTCCACCTGGTGCGTACGCAACCACGCGGTCAGTCCGTCCACTCCCCCGAACCCGCCGATCCTGACCTCGCCGGGCGGCAGCCTCGGGCCCGCCACCCGGCCGGCGAGCGAGCTCGTCAACCGGGCACCGGCGGGAAGTTCTTCCACCAGTGACTCGGCGAGCCGGCGGGCCTCCGTCGTACCGCCGAGTACGAGTACATGCATCGGAACCATCCATGGGTGAGATCGAGGGCGGGCGCAGCGCCCAGTTGAAGCACACCGGTCTGCGACCGGGCTGGACCACCGGCGCCTGTGCGACCGCGGCGGCCACCGCCGCGTACACGGCCCTTCTGACCGGCGAGTTCCCGGACCCGGTGACGATCACCCTACCCAAGGGGCAGACGCCCGCCTTCGCGCTCGCGGTGGAGGAGCTGGCCGGGGGGCGGGCGACGGCCGGGGTGGTCAAGGACGCGGGGGACGACCCCGACGTGACGCACGGTGCGCTGGTCCGGGTGACGGCGCGGCGGATGCCCCCGGGGGCGGGGGTGGTGTTCCGGGCCGGGCCCGGGGTCGGCACCGTCACCCTGCCCGGACTGCCGCTCGATGTCGGGGAGCCCGCGATCAACCCCGTGCCGCGCCGGATGATCCGGGAGCATCTCGCCCGGGTCGCCGCGGAGCACGGGGATCCGGGGGACGTCGAGGTCACGGTGTCGGTGGACGACGGCGAGGAGATCGCCCGCTCCACCTGGAACCCGCGCCTGGGCATCCTGGGAGGTCTGTCGATCCTCGGCACGACCGGGGTCGTGGTGCCGTACTCGTGCTCGGCGTGGATCGACTCGATCCGCCGGGGGGTGGACGTGGCTCTGGCCGCCGGGCACACCCATGTGGCGGGCTGCACGGGCTCCACGTCGGAGCGGACCGTGGTGTCCGAGTACGGGCTGCCGGAGATCGCGCTGCTCGACATGGGGGACTTCGCGGGCGCGGTGCTGAAGTACGTACGCCGTCACCCGGTGGACCGGCTCACGGTCTGCGGGGGGTTCGCGAAGCTGTCGAAACTCGCCGCCGGGCACCTCGATCTGCACTCCGGCCGGTCCCAGGTCGACAAGCCGTTCCTGGCCCGGCTGGCCCGGCGGGGCGGGGCCGACGAGGCACTGGCGGCCGAGGTCGCGGTGGCGAACACAGGGCTCGCGGCGCTCCAGCTGTGTCTCGCGCGGGGCGTGCCGCTGGGGGACCTGGTGGCCGTGGCGGCCCGGGACGAGGCGCTGTCGGTGCTGCGGGGCGCACCGGTGTCCGTGGACGTGATCTGCATCGACCGGGCGGGCACCGTCGTGGGACGCAGCGGTGTGCGCGGGCCGCTCCGGGGCGGCGGCTGAGCCCGCGCCGTCAGCTTGTTCTTTTCTTCCGACCTCGAACGGCGTCTCGAACTGAGTCGCTCACCTGAGAGTTCGCCGGACGTGGGGGCGGCCTTCGTCTGATCATGTGCTCCGACCAAGGTGCACTGATCAAGTGAGGCGCGATCTCCTGGAGCTCGGTGCTGCTGGCGCCGACCTCCTGGGCGTCGAAGAGGCGGGCGGCGTAGACCGGGGGCAGGGCGACGGTCAGGTGCCGGATGCGGTCCTGGTCGGTCGACCCGATGGGTGCGGTGTAGCCCATGCGGGCGCGGGTGTCGATGACGATGCCGCCGGTCGTCGCCGCCTTCTGCCGGGCCTTGGCCCTGATCTGCGGCTGCCACCGCTTGGTCACCTCGTGCTCCAGGCGCGCGGCGAGACCGCGGCGGGGCTTCTTGGCCTTGCCCGCCACGTACCGTTCCACCTGACGCTGGAACACGCCGAGCAGTTCGGCGACCGCCTTCGTGCCGCCGAGTTGCTTGACCATGTATCGCGTCTGCGGGCCCGCGGACTTGGGTGCCGGGCGGGTGAACGCCTTCTGCACCGCCTTGTCCAGGCCGTCCCCGAACATGCTCATCGCCTGCGTACTCCCCTACTCGCCGTTGTCGGCGTCGGTGACGGTGCCGTCCTTGATGGACCGGGCGAGGTTGAGCTCCGGCGCGGTGAACCGCTCGCGGACCTCCTCTCCCCACAGGACGGTCTGGCTGCCTTCCCACTTCACGAGGCCGGGGTTGATGCCTAGCTTGAAGCCGCCGGGCAGCGGCTTTCCCTCTCGGTAGGGCAGGAAGTCCAGCGGCGAGGGCCCGCTGGCCGCGTAGACGACGCAGTCGGACAGGATCGCGATGGGGGTACTGCCCGGTGAACGCCGCGTGCTTGACGATCTTCCTGTGGAGGTTGACCCGGGTGCGGGAGATGACCGCCGCCCGGATGTCCGGCCGCCACGTCGGGCGGGACAGGGCCCGCCACGGCTCGCCCGGCCGCCAGCCCTCGCCCCGGGACCGCTCGCGCAGCTTGCCGATGCCGCCCTTGACCGTCGCCTTGACCGCCGAGACGACGATCGCCAGCTCCGGATCGCGGTTCTTGTAGCCGTCCATGGCCGCGAGGAAGTCCTCGGGCGACAGGTCGGCGTCGACGCCGAGGTCGGCCATCGTGGCGAGGTAGGCGTCACGCAGCCGCTGGTACCAGCCCATCTTGGTCCGCAGGTCCTTGCCGGACAGGTCGCCGTACCCCCGCTTGGGCACAGACGCGGCAGAACCGGGCGAGGCGCAAGCTGTCGCACCCGTGCTGTATGGGGGAACCGGCGTCCAGGCCATACCCCCGCCCCGACTGGTAGAGCGCCCAGTCAGGATCAGCAGCTCCTGCGGTAGGGGATATCAGGCAGGTACGCCTTCCAATCCGTGCGGGAGAGCCCGGAGCCGGTGCGGGTGCAGACCTGCTGAGCCACCCGGGCGGGAGCGATGCCGTACGTCTGGAAACGGACGTGCGCGCCCGCCGCGTGCAGTGTGGTGCCGTTCCGGTCGAAGGCGAGGGCGAGGGGAAGGTCGCCGGGGGTCGGGAAGGCGGAGCCGAGGGGGCGGCTGGAGGCCACGTCCCAGAGCCGGACGGTGCCCCCGCTGCCGGCCACCGCCAGCGTGGCGCCGTCGGGCGAGAAGGCGAGCGCGGTGACGGACTCGCCTGGTCCCGTACCGGTCGCACCGACGCGATTGCGCACGTCGCCGTCCCACACGGTGACATGGCCCAGGGCGTCGCCCGCCGCGAAGTGCGCCCCGTCCGGGCTGAAGGCCAGCACGTCGGCTGTGCCGTCGCCGAGTGCGCGGTAACGCGTCTTTCCGGTACGGAGGTCGGTCACCTGATCCCGCGCGGTGACGAGCAGCCGCTGGTCGTCGCGGACGGCCATGCCCCCCGCAGGAACATCGTCCAGTGTCCGGAGGCGTTTCCTGCGCGGCAGGTCCCAGATCTCCAGGACCTGCCGTGTGGTGGTCCGGGACACGTACAGCGTGCGGCCGTCGGGGCTCAGGGCCAGTCCGTCGACGCCGGTTGTTCCGTCCGGATCGGGGCGGACGGTGATGCTCACGCGCCTGCGGTGTGTCGACGTGTCCCAGACGGTGACGGGCTGTCCGGAGGGCGTGGCCGGGAGGGTTCCGCTCCGGGCGTACGCGAAGGAGCGGCCGTCGGCGCTCAACGCCATCAGGTTGAGGCAGTCCACACTCTCCGGTGCCGCTTGCGGTTCCTCGTTGCCGACCGTGGCCGTCTCGTTGTCGGCGCGCGGTACCAGAGGCAGGTCAGCCGCCGCCTCGGGGTCGGCGGCCTCGACGGGGCATGGCTTGTCCGGCAGGGTCAGGAAGGCCTTGCCGGTCCGGTTGTCCCACAGGCGGACACTGTTGTCGCCCTTGCCGTCCGCCGGGGCGCTCAGGGCGGCCGACGTCCGGCCGTCCCGGGACAGCAGGGCGTCGTCCACGGTCTGCCGACGCCAGCCGGACCTGGTCGCGGGATCCAGTGCCAGGGACCGGACGGCCGTACCCGAGCTGTCGAGGTAACGGATCTCGGCCGAGGCGAAGTCCACCTCGTACTGGTCGGCCGTCTCGTTGACCAGGGTGTGGCGGAACACGGGGGCGGCATCGGGGGACGCGAGACGCCACAGGAGGACCTGGCCCTCCTCGTCGATCGCGGCGACGAACGCGCCGTCCCGGCTGAACCGCAGGTCAGCCGCCCCCTTCGTGTCCAGCCTGGCGAGGTCCCGCCCTGAGGCGATGTCCCGGACGAGAACCTTTGTGGGGAACCCGAGCGCGATGGCGGTGCCGTCCGGCGACAGGGTGAGCCCGGCCCCGGAGCAGAAGCGCCGGCCGTACTCGGCCGCCCGGGGCAGGGGCAGGGCGGCACGGCGGGAGATGTTCCAGATCCGCAGCGAGTGCTGAGCGCTGCAGATCGCCATTCGGCGTCCGTCCCCGCTGATGACGGCTTCCGACGTCACTTCTCCTTCGCTCCCCGCCGGGACACGCAGCCGCAGCCGGTGACTGGGTACGTCCCAGACCTGTACCTCGGTCGCGGTCTGGACCAGGAGACTGCGTCCGTCCCCGCTGAAGGCGACGGTCGTCGGCACCTCCGCTCGCAGGCGTCCCGTCGGCCGTCCGGTGCGGATGTCCCACAACGTCACGGTGTCCTCGCGGCTCAGTGCCAGCGTTCTGCCGTCTGGGCTGATCACGTCGTCGTCGGGGCCGGACAGCCTCTCGCCGGGCCCCGGGTAGGTGTGAGTGAGACGGTGGGTGCGCAGATCCCAGACGCGGACGTGGTCGTGGGAGGCCGACACCAGGGTCCGTCCGTCGCTGGTGAGACGGCGGACGGCGAGGCGGTCGTCGCGTTCCGGGACGGTGAAGGCATCCCTTTCCTGGCGGTTGAGCGCGGACAGCACGGCCGAGCGCGTCTCCGCGGTGTGGGCGAGCCGCCAGGACACGACGCTCAGCCGTGCCGCCGTGACCGGGTCGGTGGCGCGCATACTGTCAGCCACCGCCGCGATCCGGCGTGCCTCTGACTCCCGGTGGCGGCGGTCGCTGGTGCGGGACTGCTGCCAGGCGGTGACGCCCGCCACGAGAGCGAGCGCGAGGAGCGTGGCGAAGGCGGTCAGCAGGGTGCGGCGGCGGCGTAGTTCCCGCCTGTGGGTGGTCCGGCCAGCGGTCAGGAAGGCCTGCTCCGCGGAGGTCAGCAGCTCGTCGGAGAGATGTTCGTCCGCCATGGCCAGGCGTGTGCCCCGGTAGAGGGCCCCCGGATCACGGCTCAGGGCCTCCCACGCGTCGGCCGCCTCCGTAAGACGGCGATGGGTGCGCAGGCGGTCGCGGGTCTCCTCGACCCAGGCGCGCAGGCGGGGCCATGACGTGATGAGGGCCTCGTGGGCGAGGTCGACCGTGTTGTCGTCGAGAGTGAGCAGCCGCGCCCGCGCCAGATGGCCGAGTACCAGAGCTACCTTGTCGGCCGGGGCGAAGTCCAGCTCCGTACGGTCGACGGGGCGGCGGGTGTCCGGGGAGCCCTCGCCGGGGGTGATCAACCGCAGCAGCACCAGCCGGGCCAGCTCTGCGTCGTCAGCGGACAAACTCGTGTACACCTCCTCGGCGGTCTTCGCGATCGCGCCATGAACGCCGCCCGCCGCCTCGTACGCCTCCATCGTCAGCGCCCGGCCCCGGCGACGCCGCCAGGTCTCGCGCAGGGCGTGAGAGAGCAGTGGTAGGCCGCCGGGCTCGCCGTCAACGGCCTCCACGAGACGGGTGGTCAGTTCGCGTTCGACGATGAGCCCGGCTGTTTGCGCCGGTCTGACGACCACCTCGCGTAACTCTGCGCGGTTCATCGGCCCCACCAGCAGGTTGGCCTCCCGCAGCGCGTCGGCGAGCTCGCGGTACTCGGCGCAGCGGCCGTAGAAATCGGCACGTACGGCGATCACGACGCGCAGCCTGCTGTCCGGCCGGCGGGCGGCGAGCAGAGCCTCAATGAACTCGGTGCGCTCCTGCGTGTCCCGGCACAGCGTGAAGACCTCCTCGAACTGGTCCACCACCAGGACGGTGTCGCTGTCGGCATCCCTCGGCGTCAGTGCCTTCGCACGGGTGCGTAGCGGATGCTCGCCTGGAGTGAGGACGCGGATCTCTGCCAGGGAGGTGCCCTCGGCGCGCAGCGCCGGGATCAGCCCGGCCCGCAGCAGCGAGGACTTGCCGCTGCCGGACGGGCCGAAGACGGCCGCGAAGCGGTGCGTCAGCACCAGTTCGCGCACGTCCTCCACCAGCGTGCTGCGGCCGAAGAACCGCTCGTAGTCTCCGGTTTCGAACCGGGCCAGCCCCTGGTACGGCGACTGCCCGCTGTCGTCCTCGCGGCTGCGGACCACCGACTCCTCGGAGGCCTCGCGCCACCGCCGCTCCCACTCCTCCGCATCGCCGCCGCAGGCCGCCACGTAGGCCAGAGCGACCGCCAGCGACGGCATCTGCTCCCCGGCCGCAGCCTGCGAAAGCGAGGTCACCGAGTAGTCGGCCCTGCGCGCCATCTCCCGGTAGGTCAGCCCGCCCGCCTTGCGCCGCAGCGTGCGCAACTCGTCCGCGAACCGCTGTACCGGCCCCGCGGCCGGATCCAGCGGTGTCTCACGACGCCCCATCCCACTGATCCCCTCGTGTCCCTCTACTCCGTGTCATGGTCACGGTAGGAACCCGTCGCGTCCACCGCCAAGCGCCCGCCCCGGCCCACCGGTTTGCGCTCGATGTTTGTTTGGTGTGGCGGGGAGGCCTGCTGAACAACGGTGCGGGCGGCTGGACTGGTCGTCGTCGGGCCGATCGCCGGGCCGGCGCAGCACAGCGCACCCCTGTGCAGTGCGCATCCATCACCACCACGAAGAGGAACCCGAATGCTGAACCTCCGAAGGACCCTCGCTCTTTCGACCGGCGCCCTGGTGCTGGGCTCCGGGCTGGCCGTCGCGGCCCCCGCCGCACAGGCGGTGCAGCCACTCCGTTCCCCCGCGGCATCCGCCGCCCGGACAGATGTCACTGTGCAGGCGCGCAGGGACGTCTGTTTCACCGGGGCCTGCGGCAGCGCGACGGTCAAGCCCACTGGTAAGTACAGTGCGAATGTCAGCATGTCCGTGAAGGACACCGCATGCCGGGACAACAAGAAGCCCAAGATGCGCATTCAGGCGAGGCAGTACAGCTCCACTCAGGGCACGTACGTCCACAACGGGCCGTGGCACAAGTACACCAGGAGCTGCGGCGGCTACCAGGTGTGGAACAGCGCTTTCAGGGGCCAGGACCCGTTGCTGGGCATGCGGGTGCAGATCTGCAATGGCAGCCGGTGCAAGACCTCTTCGTGGATGTAGCGACAGCACCGACACGGGAGTCGGCCGACGCCGGCAAGTTCCCGTGACGGCTTCGTCGGCCTCCACGTCGTCATCGGCGGCGAAGACGACTGCGGCATCGCCGGGCATCCCACGGGGCGGTGACCGGCACCCACTTCGCCCGCGCCTACGTCATCCCGTCACCTGACTGATCCCGCGTCCAGGGGCCCCGGCCTCGGTCCCAGCCCCGGCCTTGGGGCTGCCGCCGGGGCCGAGGCGTCCCACAACCTGGGCTGCGGGGCTGGAAAGCTTGCTCGCGAAGCGGCTCACGTCAAGATCGAATGCAAGCGCAAGAAATGATACGGGTCGCAGCGAGAAGTCCGGGTTCCCGTCGGTACCGAACCGGGGGGCGGACCTCGGTGAACCACTCTTCCAGGACGCTGCGGGGTTCAGCCGAATACGGTCGGAACCCCGCGGCGCTTGGGTGGCGAGCCCTTCTTGGCCTTGCCAAATCGGACCTGCCAACCGCGTTTCGTTCTGTCGCAAGCCGTAGGCGGTCTTAACACTCCGAACGCTTCATTGTCGGCGGCGGTTGAGTACCCCCGATGGGAGCGGCAAGGTCGGCGGCACCGGCCGGGTCATCCGCGTAGCGGGTGGTTTGGAGGGGACCGACCTCAGGAAGGACGATGCCTTCCCGGGCCAGAACATGGACCAAAGTCAACAGCGCGGCGCGGGCGCGGCGTGGATGGCGTGGACGGCCGCCCACGGGTGCCCGGTGTGCAGCAGCTCGGTGGCGGTGAGCGCTGCGGCGATGTCGAAGGGTTCGATCGTGATGAACCGCAGTCCCTGGATGTAGGCGGGGAGGCCGGGCCGTTCGGTGTCGCCGGTGGTGAGGGAGAGCACCGGTGCGTAGAGGGTGCTCAGGCCGCCGGAGGCCTGGACGTAGAACGCGGCGACGGCCTCATTGTGCGGGTCTTTGGGATCGTGGAGAGCGGTGGTGGTCATGTGGTCGAGGACGACCACGACAGGCCCCACTACGCGGCCGCCGAGTCCTGGCGGGCGCCGAGGCGCTGGAGCAAGCCGCGGCCTTCTGCTCGGCCTGCTCGCTCGGTTCGGTTCCCAGGATTGAGGCGAGCTCGGCGCGGGCCTGCTCGGCTCGCTTGGCGTACTCGGCCTGGGGCGGCCGGCCTGCGGCAAGCTCTTCGATGAGCTGCCGGATCGCCGGACGCCTCACCGCTGCTCATGACTGCCCCAGGGGATATGACCGTACTTGCGTGCCCCAGCCGCCCGGCCTCCGCTGCGAAAGATGCTCTCGGGCTCGGCATGCGCGATCTGGTCCGTAACGGCGAGAGCCTGCAATGTGGGGGCCAGCTCGGTCTGTGTCTGCTCCACCCCCTCCAAATCGAACAGGAACGAGGGCTACTCGGGACGCAGCGGGACCATGTACACCTCACCCACCCCGGTCCAGACGGTGTACCCGGCGGCCTTGATCGCTTCGCTGTAGTCGCGGAACTTGCCCTCCTGCTCCGCGACCACGTCCTGAGCAAGGTTCCACTGGCCCGCCTTGAGGATCAACGCCTACTGATGCAGGTCGGCCTCGCGTGCCGGGATGTCGCTCACCTACGCCCCCTCTGATGATCCGTGTCCCTCAGTTCTAGCGGCATGTCCCAGGGCTGGCTCTGTTCGCGAGAACGGGAGTCGTTTGCCGATGAGCTCAGAAGGCGCCCTGCCGGCGGCCAGACCGATGTTCACAAGTCCGGGTTCTGGCTCACTTTTCGTGAAGCGTGCCGTGAGTGACGTCAGGCGTGGCAGTGGAGCCGGACGAGGATTGTGTTGCCGGGAAGATCCGCGAGGTACGCCTCGCTGCCCGGCCATACGGAGGGCTTCGGAGGGGCGTGAGGGCAAAGGTCAGGCTCGCAGGAGGCGTGGACGGCGTTGGTGCTGCCCTCCAACCACCAACCGTCCAACGTGAGAACGTCCGTATCCGGCGGGTTTGGCGAAGCGAAATCACGGATGTACGCGGCACGGGTTCCGTCGTAGCTGATGACAGGGTGCTCCTGGGGATCGTGAGGGCCCAGGAAGCCCAGATACCCCATATTGAGGCTGAAGGGGTGGTCGAGGTAGGCCTCGATCAGCGGCTGGGCCCGGTAAACGGAGAGCATCTCGTCTCCCCACCGGTCACCGGGGAATGCGTCCGGATCGTTCCGCCAACGGTCCACGAAGACCGCGAGGGGAATGGCCGGAGGGTGTACGGCGGACAGGCTGTGCCACAGGTCCCAGGACGCGGCGACCGCACGCTCAGAGGCAAGGTTCGGCTGTGAGAAATCGAGAAGGGCACGCGGCCCTCCGGCGCAGACGCCAGGGGCGCTGGGGCGGGGCGCACCTTCGTATCCAGGGTCGTCGTGGATGAGCCTCGGATCGTCCATGTGTCCGGAGACAACTGCGAAACCCATGCCGTTGCTGCCGCCATGGATACGGCGTTTGTCCCACATGCCACGGTCGACGGGGTTGTCATCCGTGTCTAGTGCTGTGACCGCATAGGTTCGCCGGGTTGCTCGTTGTGCTGGTTGAGAGTCCAACCAGCAGGGGAGGCGGGGTGGCACCACCGGTCAAGGTCCGGAGGCTGACGGAGCAGGAGGGGCAGAAGCTTCAGCAGATCGTTCGGCGGGGCAGTACGAGCTCGGTGCGGTTTCGGCGGGCGATGATGCTGCTGGGCTCGGTCGGCGGTAGCACGGTCCCGGTGATCGCGCGGCTGGTCCAGGCGGACGAGGACACGGTCCGGGACGTGATCCACCGCTTCAACGAGATCGGGCTCGCATGCCTCAACCCTCAGTGGGCGGGAGGCCGTCCCCGCCTGCTGAGCAGTGACGACGAGGACTTCGTCATCCAGACGGCCACCACCCGGCCCACCGTGCTGGGCAAGCCCTTCACCCGCTGGTCCATCCGCAAACTGGTCGATCACCTGCGCAGGAACATAGCCCGGCCTGTCCGGATCGGTCGCGAGGCCCTCCGGTGCTTACTGGCACGCCGGGGGATCACTTTCCAGCGGACGAAGACCTGGAAGGAATCCCCAGACCCGGCATTCGACACCAAGCTGGAACGGATCGAGTACGCGGTCAACGAGCGCCCGGACCGCACGTTTGCCTTCGACGAGTTCGGGCCACTGGGCATCCGTCCCACCGCCGGCTCCTGCTGGGCCGAACAGAGCCGCCCTGACCGGCTACCGGCCACCTACCGACGCACCCACGGCATCACCTACTTCCACGGCTGCTACTCCGTCGGCGACGACAAGCTGTGGGGTATCAACCGGCGTCGCAAGGGCATCGACCACACCTGGGCGGCCCTGCGGTCGATCCGGGCCGCCCGTCCTGACGGCGCCCCGATCTACGTGATCCTCGACAACCTCTCCGCCCACCTGAACTGGAAGATCCGCAGGCCCGCAACAAGGTCGAGCTGTGTTTCACACCCACCTACGCGTCCTGGGCCAACCCCATCGAGGCCCACTTCGGACCGCTGCGGCAGTTCACCCTCGCCAACTCCCACCATCCGAACCACACCGTCCAGACCTGGGCCCTGCACGCCTACCTGCGCTGGCGCAACCAGAACGCCCGCCACCCCGACGTCCTGGCCGCCCAACGCCGCGAACGCGCACGCGTGCGCAGCGAACAAGGTCTCCGCTGGGGCGGCAGGCCACTGCCGGCCGCAGCCTGACCCCGCTCAACCCGGCGAAGTCACAGCATTAATCGTCGAACTCGAAGCCCGAAGCCTCCGCACGGGCAATGATGTCGCGGACTGCCTCGGGGCTCGTGATGACGGATTCAACAGCCATCTTGAGTCGCGCGAGGTCGCTCGAACTGCCGACCGCGCAGAACATGCCAGCCTCGCTGTCGAAATCGACCTGCTCGGCAATATCCGGCCAGGCAAACCGCACGAGCCCCTCCCAGAAGTACCCGTTCGGCTCGTGCCCGGCGGCAACTACTGCGGCATCGGCAGCCAGGCCGCTGGCATCCAACGTCAGCGAGTGCTCGCCATCGAAGTCATGGAGGTGGATGGTCACGGCGCGATCGTCTCATCCCAGCACGCGAACCGTTCGTCCGGTCCCTCACAACTCTCGAACCCGGTGAACCTATGCGGTCAAAGCACTAGGTAGAAAGGTGCGAGGGCCTCTGCAAGTGCCCCTTCGATATCGCCTGCAGCGTCGGCCGGCAGACAGACCGTCACCCATACGCCAGCCATCTACCCCTCCTTGCCGTGTCGGCGAACAGCATGATCGCACGCGTGCTGAGACGCGCCAAAGGCCAGGTCGGCTGGAGTTCTGCTCCGCCGGACCAGGAACGCAACGAGGGCTGCTGTCAGGGCGCTGGCTTCACCGAGGACGGCCTCAAGGATGGGCAGGTCCCGACGGCCCCGGATCCGCTGAGGAGGCGTGGGCAGCTGCCGCTCAGCAGAAGTCACCCGAGTTGGGCCGCTTCACGGCGACCTGAGCCTGGTCTGCCAGCACCTGCGGATGACTCGCAAGCCTCAGAAGGCTATGTCCTATGAGTAGAGCAGGACACGCTTGCGGAGGAGATCGAAGCCGGCTCGACCGAACATCTGGCGTTTGAGCATCTTGATCCGGTTGACGTGTCCTTCGACGACGCCGGAGTTCCAGGGCAGGGTGAGGCCGGCCATGACGGCATCACGGTCGCGATCGATGCCTGCGGCGAGGGTGTGGATGGTGGGCAGGTCGTCCTGCCAGACGGCGTCGAGCCACTCCGGTAGTCGTTCGCCCTCGCGCCCGGTGAGCATCCGGGCGAAGGACCGGACGTGCCCGGTGAGGGCGTCCAGTTCCGGGCAGTGGGCCAGCACGGCCTTGAGTCGCCACATTTCGGCTTCTGAGCCCGACGCCGTCCCGGGTGATGCGCTCGAGCAGGTCCGGGCCCAGCACAGCTGCCAGCCACGGCGATCAAAGCCGCAAGAGTCCGTTTTGCCTTCACTCCGCCTTCGAAGACGGCCACTATGGCGGCATGCCTCAGCCCACTGATGCCACGCCTGTGGTCTCGATGTCGAACAGCGATCTCGTCGGACACGACCGATTCTCTTGGTACGCCGACGTGGTACGTGAAGGAATCGCTCCCCTCACCCTGGCCAGCCCTTACGCCGACGATTTCACGGCACGGGTCGAGGCCACCAAGGTCGGCGTCGTGCGGCTGACCGCTTTCTCCTTTCTTCCCTTGAGTGCTGTCCGAACCCCCGCCCATATTCGGCGCGGTGACCCTGAGACTTACCAGTTGGGACTGGTCGAAGGGAGCCCCATGCGGGCTACACAGCGGCGCGAAGCGAGCGACGTCCAGGTTGGCGGGCTGGTCTTCTTCGACACGTCTTACCCGTTGGAGGCCGATTTTCCAGATTACGGGTGCGAAGTCGTTGTATCGATTCTCAGTCTGCCCAAGAGCACGTTCCCACTACCGAGCGACCACGCGGACCGGCTGCTTTGCAGGCCATTGTCCTCACGGAGCGTCACAGGTTCGCTGTTGCGGCACTTCATGGGCTCCGCTCTGCATCACGTCGCTGACCAGCCGACGAGCGAGAGCCTTCGCCTCGGCGGGATCGCGACGGATCTCGTAGCAGCCTTTCTCGCCGGACACCTGGATTCCGGCAAACTGCTCCCGGTCGACACCCGAACCCGGGCCCTGACGGCAAGGATCTATGCCTTCATCGATGCGAACCTCGGCGATGTGCAGCTCACACCGGCCGCCATCGCCTCACAGCACCACATGTCAGTCCGCGCTCTACACCAATTGTTCAGCAGCGAGCCGAATGCCGTCATGGGGACTGTGCGACGGCGGCGGCTCGAACGCTGCAGGGAAGACCTCCGCGACCCCCTTCTGCAAGAACAGCCAATCGGCGCGATAGCCGCTCGATGGGGTTTCAGTAGCCCTGCGGAGTTCAGCCGAGTGTTTCGAAGAACGTATGGAACAACGCCTAAAGAATTCCGGAATGAGTCCGCCCAGGCGCATTCTCTGCACTGAATGCGCATGCCTTGTGCGCCCGCTGCCAACTCTTTGCTTCGTCTGCGCCCCATGCTGGACAGCAGGCCGGCATGGGTCCGCAGGCCAGACGTAGCCGATAGCTGACGCTCCGATCAGCGGAGGTTCGATGTACAGAGCGAAGGAGGTGCACCTGGAACCTCGAGACTCGGGCGGAAGGGTTGCGGCCCTTCCCAGAAGCAGCGCAAACCAGACTTTCAGCCATTGTTCGGCCATTTTAGGTGATTTTCCTTTGGAGGTGACATGCGTAGATCTTTCAGGGGCTTCTTGCCCATACTCGCGGCCGTCCTTCTGGCCGTGCTCAACTCCGCACCGGCCAATGCTGTCGACACCCCGGATGACGTAGGCAATTATCACCACATAGTCAACCGCCGCTCCGGCCTATGTCTAGCCGTCCCAGGGGGAAGTCAGGCCCCTGCCGAACACCTCAACCAGTTCACGTGCGGAGCGTGGGCTGACCACTTCTGGAACGTGGAGTACAAGTTCAGAGACGCCAACTTGGACCGCTGGTACTACATCAAGAACCAGAACAGCGACATGTGTCTGTCGGTCGACGCGGCCCGCACAGAAAGCAACGCTCCGATTACCCAGTTTCCCTGTGGGGGACACCCCGATCAGTACTGGAAGATCTCCGGCTGGGAATTCAGGGAGAACGGTCAGTTGATCAGTGGTGAAGCTCTGATCAACTGGAACAGCGGCTTGTGCGTGGCGCCGCTGGGCGGCAGCAGCGCCAACACCGCTCCCGTCATCCAGACCAGCTGCGCGTCCGCAAGCGACCGCATTTGGTTGTAACCGAGAAGGAGCGGGGACTGACGCGGTGACAGATGCTCCGTATTCTGGCCCCCGCCACTTCCGGCCTCCGCCTGAGCTTGACTCTTTCGGTGATCTTTGAGTTTCCCGGCACGTCAGCCTGATCAGCGGCATGCTCGGGCTGTCTGAGGCGCAGCGCGGCCGAGAGGATGGTCCGCGATCCACGCCAACCTCATCGACCGTCTCCATGGGGCCAAGGACCAGGGCTGGCTCGGGCAGAGAGACCCAAACCGTGACGAGCAGCGCGGACGGCATGTACAGGCCCAGGCCGTGCACGACCAGGTCACTTGGTGCGGGCCTGCCCGATCGGGGCTGGTGCGCCGTTTGGTGCGGGCGGCTCGGGGAACGCGCGATGGCTGAGCGCGCGCAGCGCGGCGGTCTGCCGTTCCACCGCCGCTTCGATGCCCGGGTCCGTCCGGGAGGAGCGGGCGGTCTGGTGGTGCGCGGCGGTAGCCGGCCGACGGCGCTGGTTGCTGCACCGGCGCGGTAGGCGTGGTCGGCCGCGGGGCAGGGGCGGTGGCCGCCGTGGCTGGGGTGGCCTCACGGGCGCGGGCGCCAGGGTGTTGAGGGTGCGGACGTTCGCCCCGGGCACCGTCTGGTTGGCCGCCGCGATCAGCTTCGGGGCGCTCCAGCGGAGTTTCGTGCCGACGGCCGGGGCGTCGGGGACGATGTCCAGGCGGCCGCCGTTCGCGTCGAACTTCACGGCCCGGACACGGCCGGTGAGTTCGGGCACGGTCGCGGCGAGGATAGCGTTGAACTGGGCAAGGACGGTGCCGCCGCAGCCGGCGCGGACGAGGTGGTCCTTGCCTGGGAGACGCACGACGCCGCCACCACCGCCTGCGAGCTGCCGATCGTCGGCCCGGTGCCGTGCCTCAACATGGTGCTCGCCACCCCGGGCGGGCACGTCCTGCACCAGTTCCCCCTACAGCGAGCAGCTCATGTCCCGCAGCCCCGAGGGCTGGGCGTCGGTCGCCCGGACTGGAGGCCGGCCCCCCCTTCCCACCGTTTCGGGGACGTGGTGGCGGTGATCGCCGCGGGCACGGAACGGCGGGGGCCCTGCCCTCGCGACGGGATCGCGGGGGCAGGGCCCGGTTCATTTACGGCCAGCGGATCGCTCTCATGGACCTGTGGCCGCCGCATGTTCGCCCTCGGGCGGCTTCCTCGCGCACTGGTCCAAAAGAGCAGCGGATCACACCCAGACGTAGAGGTCGTACAGGCCGCCAGCGTTCAGAACGCACTTGGCCGACCCTGCGTAGGAGTCTCGCAGGTCTATGCACGTCGCCCGGGGGAACTCGCCGATGTGCTCCCAACCCTCGGCCCCGGTGGGTGCCAGGGTGACGGGCGTGGCACCGGCCGTGCCCGGAGCCGGGGCGGCCGAGGCTCCCGCCGCGGCCATCATGACGACTGCCGCGCTAGCGGCGAGTGTGGTGAAGGCCCGCCTTGCTGTGGTGTGCATGGTTTCTCCCTCTTCCTAGGATCTGCTGAGTGCTCTCTTTTTTCGACGCCCCGGTTCTCTTTTGGTGGAGCTTTTCCCGGTCGATCTGGACAAACTCCTGGCGAATCGGGGTTAACTCACGGAACTGCTCGGCTCACGTCATGAGCGAGGTGTGGTGATCGAGCTTGCTTCTGACGTGACGTTCCCCGTGCCGAACACCACGATCGTGAAGGTTTTCACTGTCAGTCGGCTACTCCTTTCGGCCTTGACCGAAGCGCCTGACGCAAAGGGATCTGGCCAATGCCGTGAGCGGGGTGGGAGGGTCAGCCCTTGATGGCCAATAAGTGGGAGTGACTGTCAATGCTTCGTATTCACTTCAGCCAGGAAGATCTTGGCAGAATCCGACTGGTAGGCACCTGGGGGCCGCTGGCTGAGACCTTCTTCAGCCTGATGACAGTGCAGCATCACAGCGCGCCTGCTCTGTTCGGAGGGTGGAGCCAGCGCGTACGGCGTGAGTCCGCTGTCCTCTCACATCCAGCCTCAGCGCTGTTCCGCGACTCGGTTCTGGACCTGTTCACCGTCACGGGGCCGACGGCGTCACTGGAGGAGGGTCTCGAAGCTCTGCTGCATGCCCGTCCGGACCACCTGCAAGACGAGATCATCGGCGCAAGTGAAAGCCACGCCCACTATTCCGGGAAGAAGACACTTTGGGGGGGTTCTGCGTGGGGCGACCCGGCCCATGACCGCGCCGATCGTCAGGAACTGGTCGACTTTCTTGGGGCGTTCCACCACCACGCTGTGGCTCCGTACTGGCCGCTCATCCGGTCCCGTTTGCATGCCGAGCAGACCAGTCACGCCCGCGTCCTCGCCGAAGGCGGGGGCGAAGCGATGCTTGCGGGGCTGCCTCCCGGTTTTCGCTGGCGATCACCAGTACTGGAGATCGGGCGAGGCCCTGTGACAGGCGACGTCAAACTCCAGGGCCGGGGTCTCACCCTGGTGCCTTCCGCCTTCTGCCAGACGAGGCCCATTACCTACTCCAGCGCAACTGACGATCAAGCCCCAATCCTGCTCTTCATTCCACTCATACGGACCGCCTCTGATGCCGCCGGCATGCTGGGTACCTCGGCAAGCGGCAGCCTCAAAGCCTTGGAAAATCTCCTCGGTCGCACGCGTGCCCGCACCCTTGACTCCGTTGGTCAGGGCCCCTGCACCACAAGCCAGCTCGCAAGCCGCATCTGCGCATCCCTGGCCACCGCCAGCGAACAGGCCACCATCCTGCGCCAAGCCGGACTTATCACCACTACCCGCCACGGCAGCGCCGTCCACCACACCCTCACGCGCCTAGGAACCAACCTGCTCAACGGCACACCTGAAGATTCTCCGTGAGCTGGATGCGGTGCGGCCGACGGCCCGCTCAGGCCGATCTGAAGCTCCCCCTTGACCTGGACAGCCCGCGTACGGACACCTGCTGGCACTCCTCCTGGCCAACCCGGCGCCGGTAAACGCTTTTCCAGCCGTCCGACGGGGTCTGGCGCTGCGCCAGCGCGACGGGGCGGTCGGCTGCGGGTGAACCGCACCGGGCCAGGTAGAGACTCGATTCCATGAAGGGATTGAGTCATGGCACGACCCTCCTGCGGTCGAGTTCTGGAAGAAGGAGACCTGGCCGCGGGTAAGAGCACCGCGGCGGCGTGCGACGGCTGGATCGTCTTCGAGGACGAGGCCGGCCAGTCGATGACGCTGCCGCGCGCGAGAAGCTGGGGACGCAAGGGCTCAACGCCGGTGGTCCGGGTCCGTGGTCGGGGCTCGGGCCGGGCGTCCATGGCCGGGCTGACCTGCTACAAGCTGGGGAAGCGGTCCCGGATATTCTACTCGGTCCGCGAGTACCGGGGCCGCAAGGACGAGCCGAAGGGCATCGGCTGGCGCGACCTGCGCGACCTGCTGATCAGGGCACACATCCAGCTCGGCGGCCCGATCGTGCTCGTGTGTGACAACCTGCGCATGCACCTGGTCGAACCGATGCGCCAGTTCATCACCGACCACGCGGACTGGCTCACCGTCTTCCAACTTCCCAGTTACTCACCGAACTTGAACCCACAAGAGGGCATCTGGTCGCTGGTCAAGCACGACATCGGCAACCTCGCCGCAGCCGACCTCGGCCAGATCACCCGGGCCGTCAAGCGCAGGCTCAAGCAGATCCAGTACCGCCCGGACCTTGTCGACGGGTGCCTGGCCGGCACCGGCCTGATCACGGGCGACTGACCGACATCACGAGTTCAAGTTCAGTACGCGTTGTGTGGCGGCAGCTTTACGAGCACACGGCCGTGCCGTGGGGCCGTCAGCCAGTCGGCGATGTCCGCGACAACCGCGGGGTTCATATGCTGTGCCGGTTCGTACTCGTCGGGCGTCGACGGTCCAGCGCCCGGGAAGAATAGGTGATTGTCGGCGTCGTAGACGCGAATCGTCACGTGCGGGAGGTGGGCAAGGCCAGCCTCCCAGCCCGCGAGGTCTTCGGTGACTGTCACTTGGTAGTCGCGGCCGCCCTGCAGGATAAGGATCGGCTTGCCCAGCTCCGCAGCGGCAGCGACCGGGTCGTAGCCGCGAAGGTCCAGCCAGTACGGCGCCGGTAGGCCCAGGGGCAGCTCGTCGGTCGGCGTCGACGGGGAAAGGTCAGGGCTGTCGACTGTTTGGGCCTGCCTGGTGATGGCCTCGATGGTGGGCTGAGATGCGGAGGTCATCGCAGGGTATAGCGAGGCGAGGTAGCACAGCTGCCGGACGGTCGTCCAGTGCAGCGGCTGCGTGTTGCCGGCCAGGATGACGATGCCAGCGAGGATGGCTCGCGGGCCGCCACGCGCGGGGCGACGGTGCCGCCCAGGCTGTGGCCGAGGAGGAAAACCCGCGCGGCGTCGACAGCCGGGTGCTGGCGGAGCAGGCCGACGGCTGCGACTGCGTCAGGCACGTACTCGTCGGCCACGGTGAAGTCGCGCACCTTCGTGACCTGGGCGCCGTGGGCGTGTGTGACCTTGTCGAACCGCAAGACCGCCACGCCGCGGCTGGCAAGCCCCCAGGCGAGGTCTTTGAGCGGCTTGTTCCGCCCGATCGTCTCGTCTCGGTCGCTCGGTCCCGAACCGGCGAGCAGAACGACGGCGGACCCTGGCCCTGGCTGAACTGGCAGGCTCAGCGTGCCGGGCACCGCGAGCGGACCGGAGCCGACGGTCAACGTGTGTTCGCTGAACGTCCCGGGGTCCGCATAGGTGGGTGGTTCCCACGGCTGCACAGGTTTGGCAGCGTCCGTGTGCGCGAGCTGAATACCGGTGAGCAAACCTGAGCTGCTGTGGACCGCCGGCCTGGGCGCGGCACCCTGCTGTGCCCAGGCTTCTGGTCCGGCTGCCGGGCCAGGGGTCATACCGGTGGCCCTGCACCCTTCCGAGGAGGTCGGGTGCCGGGCCACCGTGGCTTGCGGACCGTGTGCGATGGCCTACTTGGGCATGAGGACGGTGTCGATGATGTAGACGTTGGCGTTCGCGGTCTTGACGTTGCCGCAGACCACGTTGGAGGTGTCGTTGACCTTGTAGGACTCGCCCGATCCGGTGGTAGTGATCATGCCCTTCTGGAGGGTCTCGAAGCTGCCGTTCTCCAGCTGCTTGGGCGTGAGCTTCTGGCCGACGACGTGGTAAGTGAGGATCTTGGTGAGGGTCGCCTTGTCGGCGAGGACCTTGTCGAGGTCGGCCTTCGGGATCTTGGCGAAGGCGTCGTTCGTCGGGGCGAACACCGTGATGTTCTCGGCGTTGTTGAGGGTGTCGACGAGTCCGGCCTGCTTGACGGCGGTCACGAGAGTGGACAGGGCCGGGTTGTTCGACGCGGCGGTGGCGACCGGGTCCTTGGCCATGCCGTCGAAGGATCCCACGCCCTCCTTCGGCACCCCCGCGCAGGCCGGACCGAAGGGCTGGTCGTCGGTCATGTTGTCGCCCGCAGGGGTGCTCTCGCTGGTCTTCGCGGCGTCCTCGGCGCCCGCGCTCGGGGCTGCTTTGGTGTCGCTGCCGGAGTCGGAGCACGCGGCCAGGGAGAAGGGCAGCGCGGCTGCGGCGACGACGGCGATCGCGGTACGGCGGATCTTCATGCTGTTCATGACCAGTTGCTCCTTGGGGCTTTCTCTGGGTATGGAGGTGGTTGGTTGTGCTGCCCGGTGGTGCCTTGCGGCCGTCCGGGTGGTCTAGGGTCTTTCGTTTGGATCAGGCTGGATCAGGGAGCGGGGGCTGGTGCGTGCAGCTGCAAGGCGGAGGAAGGAGCCGACGCGGAGCGTCGGTGACTGACGACAACGCGGCAGATGTGCGTGCCGGCCCCCGCGAGCCCGGCATGATCCAAACGAGAGGCCCTAGGGGACGGTGACGAAGACGCTGTGCCAGCCGCTCGCTCCGTCGGGGATGGTGCGGGTGCGCTGTTCGGTCTGGACCTGTCCGGTGCCGTCGGTGGCGCGGACGGTGAGGTCGTGTCCGCCGGGGGTGGCGCTCCAGCGGTAGGACCACTGGCGCCAGGTGTCGACGCCTGCCTGGGCGGCGAGGTCGGCGTCCTGCCAGGGGCCGTCGTCGACGCGGATCTGGACGCGTGTGATGCCGCGGCGCTGGGCCCAGGCGACGCCGGCGATGGTGACGGTGCCGGCGACGGCGACGGGGCGGGCGAAGGGTTTGGGGGTGTCGATGCGAGCCTGGGTCCTGATGGGCGCGCGGCGGGCCCACTTGCGCTTGACCCAGTAGGGGTCGTAGGCGTCGAAGGTGGTGAGTTCGATGTCCTCGATCCACTTGCAGGCCGAGACGTAGCCGTACAGGCCCGGGACGAGCATGCGGACGGGGAAGCCGTGGTCGAAGGGCAGCGGCTCGCCGTTCATGCCGACCGCCAGGATGGCATCGCGGCCGTCCATCAGGTCCTCGACGGGGGAGCCGAGCGTCATGCCGTCCACCGAGCGGGCCACCAGCTGATCCGCCCGGCCGCCCTTCGACGGCGGCTTGACGCCGGCTTCCTCCAGGAGGTCGGCGAGGGGGACGCCGAGCCAGCGGGCGTTGCCGATGTAGGGGCCGCCGACCTCGTTCGAGACGCAGGTCAGGGTGATGTCGCGTTCGATGAGCGGGCGGGCGAGGAGCTGGTCGAGGGTATAGGTGCGGGGGCGGGTGACGCCTTTGCCGTGGATGCGCAGCCGCCAGGTGCCGGCGTCGACCTTGGGGACGGTCAGGGCTGTGTCGACGCGGTAGAAGTCGGCGTTGGGGGTGGTGAAGGCCGTGATGCCGGGCACCTTCAGCTGGACACCGGCCGGGACGGCTGGGGCGGGGGAGGCGGGCTCGGGCAGGACCAGGGCCTCGCGGGAGGCGACGGCGCCCTGGCCTTGCCGACCGGTGAAGTAGCGGCCCAGTGCGCCGGCCGAGGTCGCGGCAACGGCGGTCACACCGGCCGCGGCGAGGAACCCCCGCCTGCTCCACGCCCCGGTGCCTGCCTGACTGTTTGGGGCGGGAACGGGGGCGGCTTTGGTCGCGAGCACGTACAGAGCGACAGCTCCCGCGACCGCTCCGGTGATCGAGGGCAGCGCGTCACCGGTGCCGGTGGAGTCGGGACGGCTGAGAGCCGCGGCAGCGCCGACGATCCCGAACAGCAGCACCCCCGCGGCACCGGCGCGCCGATGGGACAAGGCGAGGATGCCGAGGCCGATGGCGATGAGGGCGAGAATCGCGAGGATCCCCAGCTGGAGAACAATCTTGTCGTTCTCTCCGAACGTGCGGATCGCGAAGTCCTTGACCGCGGCGGGCGTCCGGTCGATCACCGCTCCGCCCAGCACGGTCACTGGTCCGGCCGCGGGCCGCACCAGTCCGGCCACCAGCTCGGCCACGGCCAGAGCCGTGAACGCGGCCAGGAGTCCGGCCAGTGCGCCGAGTGCGGCGCGGACGAGTTTGCTGCGGAAGCTGCTCACGTGCTGCATTCGACAGCCCCCGCCCGGCGGATTGGTCCAACCCCCGAAAGAGCGAAACTTCTTGCCGGCGTTGCCTACTCCGTCGGTCCCGCAGCGTGACGTCCCCACCGGCCTGCGCGACCTCGCCGAGACGCACGGTGCGGGGGCCTTCTCACGGATTCCGGCAATCCATCGCGACAGTCGTCACGAATCACCACTGGAAGCAGCACTGGAAGACCGGCTCCAGCATCAGCCGCTGGGTCGAAGACCGCTCACTGCGAGGAATCATCATGGACACCGCCATCGCTCCCTGCGGATGTCCGGCCACCCTGCATCTCCCGCTCCTCCCGGACGAACGCGCAGCCCACCAGGCCCGTCAAGCCGCGGCATGTCTCCTGGCACAGGAGGCCGACGCCTGCCCCCGCGAGATTGCCGAGGATCTCGTACTGATCGTCTCGGAGCTGGTCGGCAACGCGGTACTCCACGCAGCCGGACCCTACGCGCTCACCCTGAGTCTGGAGCGGGGACGGGCGGGTATCGCCGTCAGGGACGGCACGGCTGACCTGACCGGGAACCACCATGACGCGCGGCGCAAGGAACCGGGGGGCCGAGGACTGAAGATCGTCCAGGCGCTGGGGGCAGACCTCTTCGTCAGCCCCTCCGACCGGGGCAAGCAGGTCATCGCGGTCCTCACCTGGCAACCCAGGTAGTAGGCGCGCGGTGCCGCGGGCGGCTGTGCCGACAGCCGCCCGCGGCCGACCCGCCCGGAGCACGCTCCCTCCCGGGCGGATCACCGGTCCGCGCCACCCCGTCTGTGGCGGCGGACCAGAGCTCTTCTCGCGGTGACCGATCAGGCGTTGACGCAGGTGTTGCCGAAGGACGGGTTCAGCAGCCCGATCACGCTGACGGTGTTGCCGCACGCGTTGACCGGGATGTGGACGGGAACCTGAACGAGGTTGCCCGAGCCCACTCCCGGCGAGTGGGCGGCCACTCCCTGAGCACCGGCATCGGCCGATGCCATCGACGCGCCGCCGACGACCACCGCCCCGGCCGCCAGGATCACCGCCACACCATGTCGCACACGAACCATGTGAACCACCTCCCATGAGGACACCTCGGCCGAGCAACCCACGCGGCCGGTGAGGGGAGCAGGAGAACGTCGCTCCGCTCTCCTCACGCACCGTCTTCGCCGCCGTGCCCCCTCCGGCTTGGCCTCTGGGGCCAGCTTCCCTCGAACGGGTTACTCAGGGATAGCACGGGTGACGAAGCGCCCCCATCCACACGCCCGTCCGCTACGAACAATGGACGAGAAACCCCAGGATTTCGGTGACCGGACCACCCCCAGGTGGTCCGGCCCGATCGAGCGACGACAAAGGACCGGCATGCGATGCACGCTCCGCCCCCCGACGGCCGGCCCAGGCCGCCCCGTCGCCTTCTCACCGCGACCGGAGCGGCGCAGGTGAACCAGCCGCTTTCCTTCGGCGCCGGCCGCAACGGCCGCCCCGCCCCCAACGACCTCACCGAGGTCATGGGCCAAGTGGCGCGCGGCGACAAACTGGCCTTCTCCGCCCTCTACGACGCCCTGGCCCCTCTGGTCTTCGGCATCGTGCTCAAAGTGGTGCGCGACCGGGCACAGTCCGAGGAGGTCACCCAGGAGGTCATGATCGACCTGTGGCGGCAGGCGGCGCGCTACCGGCCCGAGGCCGGCGCGGTGACGGCGTGGGCGGCGACGATCGCCCACCGCCGGGCCGTGGACCGGGTCCGCTCCGCCCAGGCCGCCACCGACCGCGAGCAGGCCCAGGCCGCCCGCGAGCACACCACCGCCTTCGACGAGGTCACCGAACAGGTCGAGACCCGCCTGGAGTCCGAACAGGTCCGCCGCTGCCTGCGCGGCCTGACCGAACTGCAACGCCAGGCGGTGACCCTGGCCTACTACCAGGGGCTGACCTACCGTGAAGTCGCCGAAGCCCTGCGCACGCCTCTTCCCACCATCAAGACACGCATGCGCGACGGGCTCATCCGGCTCCGCGACTGCATGGGGGTGACCACATGAAACACCACGCCACCGATGCCCACACCCTCGTCGCCGCCTACGCCCTAGGCGCCCTCGACGACGCCGAACGCAAGGAATTCGACACCCACCTCCAGACGTGCGAGGCATGCCGGCAGGAAGCCGCCGAGTTCCAGGCGACCACGGCACGCCTGGCGGCAGCCGTCGCCCAGCCACCGCCTCCGGCAGCCAAGGCGCAGGTCATGGCCGCCATCGACGGCGTGCGTCAGCTGCCCCCGCGCGTCCCCGCCGCCAGTGCGGCGCCCGCCCTCGGCGGCATCCTGCGCCGCCGAGCCGTACCCCTGGCGCTGGCGGCCAGCGTGGCCGCGGCCGCACTGGGCGGCGTCGCGGTGTGGCAGACGCAGAACGGACAGGACCTCGAACAGCAGGCCCGCCAGGCCCAGCAGCAGCTCGACGAGGTCAGCGCCGTCCTGGCGGCCCCGGACGTCCGCACCGTCCACGGCAAGACCGCCAACGGCGCCCTGACCACCGTCGTCGCCTCCGAGCAGCAGAACAAGGCCGTCTTCACCGCCGCCAACCTGCCCGCGCCCGGCGCCGGGAAGACCTACCAGCTGTGGCTCGACCACAACGGCACCATGCGCCCGGCCGGACTGATCGACCACGACGGCACCGTGCTCCTCACCGGCGACCCCGCGGACGCCGGCGCCGTCGGCCTCACGCTCGAACCCACCGGAGGATCCCCCCAGCCCACCAGCGACCCCCTGCTCCTGATGACCCTTCCCGCCTGACCGGGCGTTCCGCATCGATGGCGGTCGAGGTATCTCATCCCCGCCCGCCGTCACGCTGAGCGCACATTGCGCCGGTCTCACCGGCTGAACCGGTGCACCTCTTCGGCCGACCAATAAGCTTGTTCTTTTCTTCCGGCCTCGAACGGCGTCTCGAACTGAGTCGCTCACCTGGGGGTTCGCCGGACGTGGGGGCTGCCTTCGTCTGATCATGTGCTCCGACCAAGGTGCACGTGACCAAGACGAAGGCCGTGAGGATGAGTCAGCTGCCTGATGCTGTCCGGAGGGAAGCGTTCGCGGAAGCGTCACGCTTCCGGGGCGAGTTCTACGAGTGTCTGACCGCTCGGCGTGACGAGTTGTTCGAGCTGGTGGACGCGGTGCTGTATGCGGACGGTGCGGTGAAGTCCCCGGTGGACCTGACGCTGCTGCCCGAGCATCGCCGTGGGCACGGGGCGATGTACGGCGGCCTGAACCACGGCCGCATCGACGTCGACCGGCTACGGACGGTGCTGGCCAGCCTGCCGCTGCCGCGTTTCGACGGCGGGCGCCTGGTCCTGGCGGTCGACGTGTCGCCGTGGCTTCGCTCGGACGCGCCGTGCTCGGCTGAGCGCCTGTTCTGCCACGTCTACGGCCGGGCGAGGACAGCCTCGCAGTTCATGCTCCTCATGGCTCGACCACGACGGCAAACTCCCCTTGGTCGAGGGCACGTTGATCCGCCTGAAGGTCGAGCACCTGTCGAAGGAACGGGACGCTCCGGCGGTCTGGTCATGGTCCTCCAAGACCGGCGCCACCCCCGACGACGTGGACCGATTCTGGCAGGCGTTTCTCCGCCGTTTCGATCTGGAACACACCTTCCGCTTCGCGAAGCAGACCCTTGGCTGGACCACCCCGAAACTCCGCACCCCCGAAACTCCGCACCCCCGAAGCGGCGGACCGCTGGACCTGGATGCTGATCGTCGCTCACACCCAGCTCCGGCTCGCCCAACCGCTCACCGCAGACCTCCGCCGGCCCTGGGAGAAACCCGCCACCTCCGACCGGCTCACCCCGGCTCGGGTCCGCCGGGGGTTCAGGAGCATCCGCGCTTATCTCGCCTGCCCGGCCCGAGTTCCCAAACCACGAGGCACCGGACCCGGACGGCCACCCGGCGCCAAGAACAAACACCGGGCACCCCTCTACGACGTCGGCAAAGCCGTCAAGCGCCCCGAGACCCTCAAGGCCATCGGCAAGCCCGGAAGATCTTGGTAGATAAAGAACAAGCTCAGGCTCCTTCGCGCAGGCGCAGTACGTGGGCGGCGGTGAGCGCGACGGCCCGGTCCCGGTCCTGCGCCAGGGCGGCGAGGGCGGCCGAGGCCGCGGCCCCGGGGATGTCGGCGAGCGCCTGGGTGAGCCGCAGCCGTACGGGCGGTGCGGCGGCGTCGTGGGCGAGGCGGTCGACGAGCCCGGTGGCGATCCGGCCGGCCGTGACGGGGTCGTGCGCCAGGGCGCCGAGCGCGTCGGCCGCGTCGGTGTCACTCCTCCCCTCCGCGACCATGGCGAGGAGTTCCGGTGCCGCGTCGGTGACTCCCCGCGCGGCGAGCGCCAGGGCCGCGGGGCCCCGGACCCCGGGGGCCGGGTCGGTGAGGGCCCGGCGCAGCGGTGCGTCCGCCGCGGTGTGCGGCAGTTCGGCCAGCGCCCGTACGACGCGTTCCCGTACGAGGGCGGAGGGGGCGTGCAGCGCCTCGGCCAGCAGGGCCGGGGCGTCCGGGCCGGACCGGGCCAGGGCCCAGCGCAGGGCTCCGGCGACGTGCGGGTCCGGCTCCCCGAGCACCGCCTCGACCAGCGCTTCCGCCGGTACGGGGCGGTCCTCGGCGGCGGACAGGGCGGCGCGCTGCCGGGTTCCGGGGCTCGCGGACGCCAGTTCGTGCAGGAGCCGCACGGTCCGCAGGACGTCCGTCCAGCCGACGGGTTCCGCGGCGTCGATCCGCCGGAGCCGGGTGAGCAGTTCCGTCTCGGCGGCGATGCGTTCCCGGGTCCGGCGGACCAGGTCGTCGACGAGTGCCGCGGGCGCGAATCCGGGTTCGTCGAGCGCCCGCGCGACCTCGCGCAGCGACAGTCCCAGCGAGCGCAGGCTCTCGATGTGGAAGATCCGCCGGATGTTCTCGTCGGAGTACTCCCGGTAGCCGGATTCGTTGCGGCCCTCCGGCCGGACCAGGCCGAGCGATTCGTAGTGCCGGAGCATGCGGGTGCTGACCCCGGACCGCTGCGCGACCTCACCGATCAGCACTGCGTCACCGCTCCTCCTGGAGGTCCCCGCCGAGGGCCACGACGCGCTTCGCCGCCTCGATCGCGGACTCGAATCCGGCGCCCGGGTCGCGCCTCAGCCGCTCCGTGGCGATCGCGTGGGCCCGCGCCCGGGGGCCGGGGCCGGTTCGCGCGGCGGCCAGGAGCGGCAGCGCCGCCTCCCCGAGCGCGATCAGCGCCCGGCTGAGGCTCAGCTGTGTCTCGTGCCCGCCGCGTCCGAGCTGTGCCGCCAACCCTACGGCCAGCTCCTGCTCCGCGCCCTCGGGCACCAGCACGACGGCCGCCCGCCAGGCGCTGCGGGCCACCTCGTCGTCGGCGTCGGCCAGCAGCTCCGGTGTGATCACCGGCCAGGCCCGCCGGTCCCCGATCTTGGACAGGGTGTGCAGGGCCTGGCTGCGTGCCTGCGCACGCTCCGAGCGGACCTCTCCGACCAGCAGCGGGACCGTCGCCGACGGGGCGTGGCGGGTGAGCGCCCATGTCAGCATCTCGCGTACGGAGAAGTCGGGTTCGGTCGCGCAGCGCCCGACGAGCGGGCCGACGGAGCCCGGGTCCGGGGCGGAGCCGACCGTCATCGCCGCCCGGAGCCGGACCGACGGGTCGGTGTGCTCCAGCGCCCGGAGCGCTCGTGCGGTGTACGTGTCCTGGGTGGGCAGGGTCATCGAAGCCACCTCCTGGCCACGCAGTGAACCGCTTGTCACCGTGTCAAGGTCAAGCCGGTCCGGCCCGGACGGGGCGCGGGCGTGTGGTCAGCAGGTGTGGCGGTCGCGGGCGGGCGAGTAGAGGTGGCTGTCGCGGAACTGCCCGGCGCCCAGGGTGCGGCCGACCATGATGACGGCGGTACGGATCACGCCCGCCGCCTTCACCTGTCCGGCGATGTCGTCGAGGGTGCCGCGCAGGATGATCTCGTCCGGGCGGGAGGCCAGCGCCACGACGGCGGCCGGGCAGTCGGCGCCGTAGTGCGGGAGGAGTTCCCCGACGACGCGGTCCACGTACTGGGCTGCGAGGTGCAGCACGATCAGGGCGCCGCTGCGGCCCAGGGTGTCCAGGTCCTCGCCCGGCGGCATGGCGGTCGCCCGGTTGGCGATCCGGGTGAGGATGACGGTCTGGCCGACGGTCGGTACGGTCAGTTCCCGCTTGAGCGACGCGGCGGCGGCGGCGAACGCGGGTACGCCGGGCACCACTTCGTAGGGCACCCCCGCCTCGTCGAGCCTGCGCATCTGCTCGTTGACCGCGCTGAACACGGCGGGGTCGCCCGAGTGCAGCCGGGCCACGTCGTGACCGGCTTCGTGGGCGGCGAGCAGTTCGGCGGTGATCTGGTCGATGTCGAGTCGCGCGGTGTCCACCAGGCGGGCGTCCGGCGGGCAGGTGGCGAGCAGTTCGCGGGGCACGAGGCTGCCCGCGTACAGGCAGACGGCGCAGGCGGCGAGGGTACGGGCGCCGCGCACGGTGATCAGGTCGGCGGCTCCGGGGCCCGCGCCGATGAAGTAGACGGTCATCTGTGGGTGTCTCCTGGGTGGGGTGCGGGACTCTGTGCGTCGGGGCAGGTCGGGGGTTTGCGCACGGACCACTGGGTGACCGGCATGGCCTGGCGCCAGCCGGTGAAGCCGCCGACCGGTACGGCGTGGGCGACGGCGAGCCGGACGAGCTCGCCGCCGTGGCGGCGGTGCGACTCGGCGAGCAGGGCCTCGGACTCCAGCGTGACCGTGTTGGCGACGAGGCGTCCGCCGGGCGCCAGCGCGTCCCAGCAGGCGTCGAGGAGGCCGGGCGCGGTGAGCCCGCCGCCGATGAACACGGCGTCGGGTACGGGCAGTGCGGCCAGCGCGCCGGGGGCACCGCCGGTGACCACCCGGAGTGCCGGTACGCCGAGGCGTGCGGCGTTGCGGGTGATGCGCGCGGCCCGCTCCGGCTCGCGTTCCACGGTGATCGCGCGGCAGGACGGGTGGGTCCGCATCCATTCGATCGCGATCGATCCGGAGCCGCCGCCGATGTCCCAGAGGAGTTCGCCGGGAGCCGGGGCGAGCACCCCGAGGGTCGCGGCCCTGACGTGCCGTTTGGTGAGCTGTCCGTCGTGCGCGTACGCGTCGTCGGGCAGGCCGGGTACGGCGCCCAGGCGCAGTGCTCCGGGGGCGCGGCGACAGTCGACGGCGACGATGTTCAGCGGGTCGGACGGGGGGTGCGGCCAGTGGTCGGCCGTGCCCTCCAGACAGTCCTCGCCGGGCCCCCCGAGCTGTTCCAGCACCCGGATCCGGCTGGGACCGAAGCCCTGTTCGCGCAGGAGTCCGGCGACTTCGGCGGGGGTGCCGGCGTCGGCGCTGAGGACCAGGACGCGGCGCCCGTCGTGCAGCGCGGCGGCCAGCCGGGCGGTGGGGCGGCCCACCAGGGTGACGGTCTCGGTGTCTTCTACGGGCCAGCCGATCCGGGCGCAGGCGTAGGAGACGGACGAGGGGTGCGGCAGGACGCGCAGATTCCGGGCGCCGACCACCTCGGTCAGGGCCCGGCCGATCCCGTAGAACATCGGGTCACCGCTGGCCAGGACGGCGATGCTGCTCCCGGTGTGCGCGGCGAGCAGTCCGGGGACGGCGGGCCGCAGCGGGGAGGGCCAGGTGATCCGGCGGCCGGGGCAGGACGGCGGGAGCAGGTCCAGCTGGCGCCCGGCGCCGATGAGGACCTGGGCGCCGGTGAGTGCGGCGCGGGCCGCTTCGGTCAGTCCTGCCCAGCCGTCGGCGCCGATGCCGACGACCGCCACCGGGGCCGGTCGGTCAGCCATGGGACACGCTCTTCAGGTAGGTGGCGAGCGCGTCGACGGCGGCGGGGTTGCGGGGGCTCTCCACCAGGTCCACGTAGTGGAGGACGAAGATACGGCCGTTCCTGATGGCGGAGACGTTCGCCAGCGGCGGGTAGGACGTGAGGAACTCCTTCTTCTGCTGCGCGCTCCGGTCTCCGTAGTCATTGATCACGATGACCTCGGGGTCGCGGGCGACGACGGTCTCCCATCCCACCGTCACCCAGGTGTCCTTGAGGTCCTTCATGACGTGGTCACCTCCGGCCTTGGTGATGATGTCGTGCGGCCCGGCGAACGCGCCGGAGGTCAGCGGCTTGTCCCGCCCGTCGTCGTAGAGGAAGACCCGGGGGCGGGCGGAGCCCTTCGGGGCCTTGTCCCGTGCCGCGGCCACCTGGGCGCGGAAGCCGGTGACCAGGGCTTCGGCGCGGTCTTCCACGTCGAAGATCCTGCCCAGGTTGCGCAGGTCGGTGTAGAGCGCGTCGAGGGGGGCCATCACCCCGCGCGCCGTGCCCCGGCCGTTGCGGCAGGACTCGCTGAGCAGGTACGAGTCGATGCCCACGCGCCGGAGTCCGGCGGGGGTGAATCCGTCTTCCTCACTGAATCCGTAGTTCCACCCCGCGAAGACGAGGTCGGCGCGGGCGTCGAGGGCGAGTTCCTTGGTGAGGGTCTTCCTGGAGAGCCACGTGGTCTTCGCGTACCCGTCCTTCCAGGGCACGGAGGTGAGGTCGCCCTTGTCGTCGGGCATCACGTAGCCGGCCATGTGGTCCTCCAGGCCGAGCGCGAACATGATCTCGGTGATGCCGACGTCGTTGGTGACGACGCGCTGCGGGGCCTTGTCGTAGGTCTTCTTCTCGCCGCAGTTCTCGACGGTCACCGGATAGTGGCCCGTCGCGCTCCCGGGGCTGCTCCTCGGCTCCGGGGACGCGGGCAGCTGGGCGCCGCACCCGGTGAGGACCAGGGCGGCGAGGGCGAGCGCGGCGGGGCGCAGGGGGTGGGGCATGGCGGTGGCGCCTCCTCAGGAATCGGTTCGGGCGGGGCCGAGGCGGTCGAAGAGCAGTTGCAGGGCGCCGGTCTCGGGATGCGGGACGCGGTGGGCGCGCACGCCGAAGACCTCGGCCAGCAGCTCGGGGGTGAGCACGTCGTACGGGGCTCCGGACGCCACGATCCGGCCACCGGCGATGACGTGGAGCAGGTCGCAGTGGAGTGCCGCGAGGTTGAGGTCGTGCAGGGAGGTGAGGACGGTCGGTCCGCTGTCGCGCACCAGCGCCAGCACGTCCAGCTGCTGCGCGATGTCGAGGTGGTTGGTCGGTTCGTCGAGCACCAGGAGCCGGGGCTCCTGGGCCAGGGCGCGGGCGATCAGGACCCGCTGCTTCTCACCGCCGGACAGGGTGAGGAAGCCGCGGTCGGCGAGGTGGGCGGCGCCGACCCCGGCCAGTGCCCGCGCGCAGGCCGTCCGGTCCGCCTCGGTGGCCCGGCCCACCGACGACTGGTGGGGGGTGCGTCCCATGGCCACGACCTCGGCCACGGTGAAGTCGAACTCGGAGGCGGCCTCCTGGGGAAGCGCGGCCAGTCGGCGGGCGCTCTCGCGCGGGCTCATCGCGTACAGGTCCTCGCCGTCGAGCCGGACGGTGCCCGCGGAGGGGCGCAGCGCGCGGTAGACGCAGCGCAGCAGGGTGGACTTGCCGCTGCCGTTCGGCCCGACCAGGCCGACGAGCTGGCCCTGGCCCGCGCCGAGCGTGGCGTCGCTCACCAGGCGGGCACCGGCGATCTCCACCGTCAGGTCTTCGATGTCGATCCGCATCAGGCACCTCCGAAGGAGTAGGAGCGGCGGCGCATCAGCAGCACGAAGCACGGCACGCCGATGGCCGCGGTCAGAACGCCCACGGGCAGTTCGGCGGGGGCGAGGACCACCCGGGAGAGGATGTCGACCCAGATCATCAGGACGGCGCCGACCAGCGGGGCGACGGCGAGCAGTCGGCGGTGGTCCGCGCCGACCAGCATCCGTACGGCGTGGGGCACCATCAGCCCGACGAAACCGATCGCCCCGCTCACCGCGACCACCGCTCCCGTGACGGCCGCGCAGACCACGAAGAGCTCCTTGCGCAGCCGCCCCGCGTCGACGCCCAGGGCGGCCGCCGTCTCGTCGCCCATGGCCAGGGCGTTCAGCCGTCGGGCGGACCAGGCGAGGTGGGCGAGACCGCAGAGTACGGCCCCGGCCGCGATCGGCACCGAGGCCCAGTTGGCCCCGCCGAGGCTGCCGAGCATCCACATCATCGCGGAGCGGGCGGCCTCGCCGTGCTCGGCCGCGAACACCATGAAGGTGGTGACGGCCGAGAAGCCGTAGTACATCGCGGTGCCCGTGAGGACGAGCCGCAGCGGGGTGAGGCCGCGGGCGGTGCGGGCGATCGCGTACACCAGCAGCATGGCGAGGAGCGCGGCGAGGAACGACGCCGCGGACAGCGCCCAGATGCCCAGGGCACCGAAGGCGCCGAAGATGAGTACGGCGTTGGCGCCGACGGCCGCTCCCGAGGAGATGCCGAGGACGAACGGGTCGGCGAGGGCGTTGCGGACCATGGCCTGCACGGCGATGCCGACGGCGGCCAGTCCGGCGCCGACGACGGCGGCCAGCATCGCGCGCGGGAAGCGCAGTTCCCAGACGATGGTGTACGCCGCGACCTGGTCGGCGGATATCCGTCCGCCGGTCAGCCCGGCCCACAGATAGCGCAGCACCTCGCCCCAGGAGAGCCCGGAGGCCCCGATGCCCGCGCCGCAGACCAGGGAGACCAGCAGCGCCGCGCACAGCACGGGTACGAGGAGTTTCGGTGACATCCGGCGGGGCGGCGCGGGCCCGGATCCGGCTCGGGCCGCGCGGAAGGGCGCGGCAGACCGACGGGCGAGAGGGGTGGCCACGGGCGGTTCGCTTTCGCCTCGGGCCGTGCATCTACGTCATCAACGGAGCGGCCCGGACGCGGCGCGCCCCGTGCAGCACCCATCGCAGTCCACGGCGAATTGACAGGAGCCTTCACCGCCGCGGGTAATCGGGCTCACGGGGCCCTGTTCGGGCACCGTCTACCGTTGCGGGTCAGCGCCGGACTTCGACCGGACTTCCCCCGCGGGGCAGATGCAGCTTAACCCGAGTGGTCCGGTGCCTCCTCGCCCCCGTCCGAGTCCGGACGCGCCGCCTCGGCCCGCTCCGGTGCGTGGGCCCGGCGCGCGGTGCGCCAGGCCCGGCTCAGTACCAGCGTCGGCAGACCGGCGACGGCAGCGACGGCGAGCCCGGCGACCTGCTGGGGCCAGCCGCCCTCGGCGTCGGCTATCGCTCCCGTGTAGCCGACGCCCAGCATGATCAGCAGTTCCCCGGCCGTCTCGCCCCGGTACGCCCCGCGGGGGAACCCGGCCGTCCGAACGGTTCCGCCAGAACCCTGCTCCCCTTGCCCGGCATGGCGCCCCCATCGACGGCTCATGCGGATTCCCACCGGTCTTGTACCCCGGGCACCCGCGGCCACACCGCTCCTGGCAGGGGTGACGGAGCCGCGGGCGCATCGTACGAACGGCTGACACGGGGGTCGTCCTGAGGGGTACGCATCGCCCGCCGGTTCGGTGACCGTGCGCACCGGGGGCGCGTCGAGCATGGAGGGTGCGGGCCCGTACCGTCCGGGGCCCGCCCACGGATTGCGAGGAACCATGCCTTCGACACGACGCGCCGCTCTCCTGACCGTCCCGCTCCTCGGGATCGCCCTGCTCGCGACGGCGTGCGGCGGATCGTCCGGGGCCGGGGCCGGGGCGAAGCCCGTGGGCTCCGACCGGGCCCTGCTCGACGCGGCGCGTTCCGGGGACGCGGACGCGGTGCGCGCCGCGATCGAGCGGGGTGCCCGGCTGGAGACCCGCGACGGGGACCGCCGTACCCCGCTCCTGCTGGCCGCCTCCCGCGACCACGTCGAGGCCGCCGAGGTTCTGGTCCGCGCGGGTGCCGACCCGGACGCCCTGGACCGGCAGCACGACACACCGTGGCTGGTGACGGGGGTGACCGGCAGTGCGGCGATGGCCCGGACCCTGGCGGTCGCCGGCCCGGACTACACCATCGTCAACCGCTACGGCGGCACGTCCCTGATCCCGGCGGGGGAACACGGCCACGTCGGCTACGTGCGGGAGGTCACCACCAACCCGGACATCGACGTCGACATCGACCATGTCAACGACCTCGGCTGGACGGCCCTCCTGGAGGCCGTCATCCTCGGCGACGGCGGCGAGGACCACCAGGAGACCGTGCGGCTGCTGCTGGCCGCGGGCGCCGATCCGGAGATCGCCGACCGGTCCGGGACCACCGCGCTCCAGCACGCCCGGCAGCGCGGATTCGACGAGATCGCCGGGCTGCTGGGCGGCTGACCGGTCCCTCAGGAGGGTGCGCGCCGGGCGGCCGCCGCGTTGCGGCCCGAGATCAGGTGGCGGCTCGCCAGCTCCGCCACGCCCGCGACGTCCCGTTCGGCGATCGCCGTGTACAGGCCCTCGTGTTCGCGCGCGACGCCCTCCAGGTCGTCGTGCTGTCCCAGCAGCCAGCGCATCCTGCTGCGCAGGGTCGCCTGGAGTTCGTTCAGGAGCTCGTTGTCGGCCAGCGCCGTGACCGTCTCGTGGAAGTCGGCGGCGGCCCGGCGGGCGCCCACGGCGTCACCCTTGGCGGCGGCCTTCAGCTCGGCGTCCAGATCCGCGCGGAGCTTTTCGAGCCCCGCGCGGGTGCGCCGCTGGGCGGCCAGCCGGAAGGTCAGGGACTCCAGGGCCGCGCGGACCTCGTCGAGGTCCTCCACGTCCGCCGGGGTGAATTCCCGTACGACGGCCCAGGTGCGGGGCCTGGGGGTGACCAGGCCCTCGGTGACCAGCGCCTTCAGGGCCTCGCGTACCGGCAGTCTGCTCACCCCGAGCTCCGCGGCGAGTTCGCGCTCGACGAGTTTGCTGCCCGGCTCGCGCGCGCCGTCGATGATCTCGTCACGCAGCTGGCGCGTGACCCGTTCCGACTCGGGCTCGAAGTCCCCAGACCCTGTCATGGGCCCGATTGTCTCATCACCCGGCACCCTCACCCCCCAGGCCGCCCGCCGGTACGGGACGCGTCAGGCGGGTGTGTAGCCGCGGGTGCGGACGAGGTCGTGGACGAGTCCGGTGAAGGCGTGCGCGGCGGCGCTCTCGTAGCCGCTCTCCCGGCGCAGCAGGGTCGCGACCCGGGTGGGCAGCGGGGGGTCGACGGGGACGGGGCCGAGGTGCGGGTCGTCGTCCGTGATCGCCAGGGGCAGCACGGTGGCCAGCGGGCCGGTGCGCCGGACGATCTCGGTGAGGGCCTGGATGGTGTTGGCCTCGACCGCGATCGGGGGGTCGATCCGGTGCAGGGCGAAGTAGTCGTCGATATGACTGCGGGTGACGAAGTCGCTGCTGAGCAAGGCGAGTTGCTGATCGGCCAGCTCATGTACCGGCAGGGGGCGCTCACCCCGGGCCTCGGCGCGGTGGGCGCCGGTGACCAGGCTCAGGGGCTCGGTGAACAACGGGGTCGCGGCGATGCCGGGGAGGTGGGTTTTGGCGAAGGCGATGCCGAGGTCGAGTTCGTCGGCCAGCAGGCTCGCCTCCATGCGGTCCTGTGTCATCTCCCGGAGGTCCAGCGTGACACCGGGGTGGCGGGTGTGCAGCGCCTGGATGAGGGGGCCGACGAGATACGCGGCGAAGGTGGGGGTGAGCGCCAGCCGCAGATGCCCGCGGGAGAGGTCCGCGACGTCCAGGACGGCACGATCGGCGGCCGCCAGCTCCCGCAGGGCACGTCGCGCGTAGTGCACGTAGGCCGCGCCCGCGTCGGTGGGGCGGACACGGCGGCCGCTGCGGTCGAGCAGCTGGGCGCCGACGGCCCGCTCCAGCTGCTTGATCTGCTGCGACAGCGTCGGCTGCGAGATGCGCAGCTCCTCGGCGGCGCGCGTGAAATTGCCGTGTTCGGCCACCGCGATGAGGTAGCGGAGATGCCGCAGTTCAGGTCCCATCAGTAAATAATAGAGCTGATCTATAGGGATCATGGATACCAAGTCTTGGACACTATAGCTACAGGTCATGCATGGTGGTTCTCGTCAGCCCCTCGGGGCGGCACCCATCGAAAGGAGTGACCGATGCAGGACCTCACGGACGGCGTCACGCGATTCCACCGCGATGTCTTTCCCGCGAAGGCGGACCTCTTCGCCCGCCTGGCCACGACACACCGGCCGAAGACGCTGTTCATCGGCTGCTCCGACGCCCGGGTGGTCCCGGAGCTGATCACCCAGAGCGATCCGGGCGAGCTGTTCGTCATCCGCACGGCGGGCAATCTCGTCCCCGCGTACGGGTCCGGCCGCGACGGCATCGCGGCGAGCATCGAGTACGCCGTCGCCGTGCTCCATGTGACCGACATCGTCATCTGCGGCCACTCCTCCTGCGGCGCGATGACCGCCCTGGCGGAAGGGCACGACCTCAGCGACGCCCCGGTCACCGCCGACTGGCTGCGGCACGCGGACGCCGCCCGGGCCCGCGCCGCCGCCGCACCGGCCGCGTCCGGCGCGGACCGGGTGGCCGCCCTGGTGCGGGCCAATGTGGCCGCACAGCTGCAGAACCTGAACACCCACCCCTCCGTGGCCCGCGCCCTGGCCGACCGCTCGGTCACCCTGCACGGCTGGGTGTTCGACATCGCCACGGGCACGGTCGAGCCGGTCGAGGCCACTCTGGCCGCGGCCTGACCAGCCCCACCGAACCACCGGCCCCGCACCGGGTCCGGCACCCCCGAAAGGAATCCCCGTGCCGCACGCACAGTTCGACCCCACCGCCCGCCAGGCCCTCGCCGTCGCCGCCGTCGAGGCGAAGACCCGCAAGGACCTGACCTGGGAGCAGATCGCCGACGCCGCCGGGTTCTCGGTCGCCTTCGTCACCGCCGCGGTCCTCGGCCAGCACGCCCTGCCGGAGACCTCCGCGCGGGCGGTCGCCGAACTCCTCGGCCTCGACGAGGACGCGGTGACGCTGCTCCAGACGATCCCGACCCGCGGCTCGATCCCCGGCGGCATCCCCACCGACCCGACCATCTACCGCTTCTACGAGATGCTCCAGGTCTACGGCACCACCCTGAAGGCCCTGGTCCACGAGCAGTTCGGCGACGGCATCATCAGCGCCATCAACTTCAAGCTCGACGTGAAGAAGGTCGCCGACCCCGAGGGCGGCGAGCGCGCCGTCATCACCCTGGACGGCAAGTACCTCCCCACCAAGCCCTTCTGACCCGCCCCTCCCCCCACACCCTCTCCCCCCACCGCTGTAAAGAACAGAGCACGGCGGGCCGGACGGCGCCCCACGGCGCGGTCCGGCCCGCCGTTTGCGCATCGTCCGCCTGAACGTGGTCGGCGTCCCAGTGCACCTGCCGCGTGACGAGCGCCGTCGAGGGGCCGGTGGCCCGGCTGGGCACGCCGAGCGCGCGGGCCCGTACCACTGCCGCCGCGGCTTCAGCCCCGGACTGTGCGGGCCTTCGTCCCAGCGTCGTGATCGCCGTCGCCCCCGCGCCTTCTTCGGTGCCGCGTGCCGCGGCCGGGTTCTCCTGGTCCATCGGCCCGCCCTCGCCGCGCCGCCGTACACGGCCGTCGCCGACCGCGCCGAGGGCGGAGGTGACCGGCCGGGGGCGCGAGGGCATGTCCAGGCTCCCCGAGCGCGTCATCGAGCGCGTCGGGGTGCCCGTCGCCGACGGGGTGACCGCGGCCGATTCACTGGTAGGGCCCGGCCTGCGCACGTCCGGGGCGCGTACGTACGCCACGCCGCGGCCCGGGGAGATCTCCGGCCGGCCGCCGCGGAGGTGACGCGCCTCCCAGGGTCGCCGTGACGGCGGCGGCGAGCAGCAGGACGGCCAGGGGGCACCACATGGCGGTGGTGAAGCCGTGCAGGGCAGCCGCCCCCACGCTGCCGTGGAAGGCGGCCGCCGTGCTCGCCGCGACCGTGTTGAAGACGGCCGACCCGATCGAACCACCCACCTGCTGGGCGGAGTTGACAGCAGCCGAGGCAATCCCGGCGTCCTGCGTGGTGACGCCCGAGGTCGCCCCGGTCATGAGGGCGAGGAAGCTGCCGCCGTTGCCGATGCTGAACGTCACCAGGGCGGGGACGACCCTCGCCGCGTATCCGGAGTCCGGCGTCAGGAGCGCGAGCTGGAGCAGCCCGGCGGCCGAGAGGCACAGGCCCGCCGTCATCATCACCCGGGGTCCGAGCCGGGGCAGCAGGCGGGTGCCGAGCTGGGTGGCGGTGGCGGTGGTGACCAGGCTGACCGGCAGGAAGCCGAGGCCGCTGGCGAGCGCGGACCAGCCGAGCACGGTCTGGAGGTAGTAGGTGAGGAACAGTGAGACGGAGAGCTGCCCCGTCATCAGCGCACCCCCGGCCACCAGGCAGGACACCCGGCGGCGGTCGCGCATCAGCCGGGGCGGCAGCAGCGGCGTGGCGGTACGGGTCTGCCGGAGGGCGAAGGCGGTGAGCAGCACGGCGCCCCCGATGAGCGCGCCCAGCACCGAGGGGGCCCGCCAGCCGTCCGCCTCGGCGCGGCTGCATCCGAAGACCAGGGCGGTCGGTCCGCCGCAGCCCAGCACGGCACCGACGAGGTCGATGCGGCCGGCCGCCCGCCGGGCGCGGTCCGCCGGTATCCATACGGCACCGAGCAGCGCGGCGAGGGCGATGGGCACGTTGACCAGCAGGCACCAGCGCCAGCCGAGCCACTGGGTGAGCACGCCGCCCAGGACGACGCCGAGGGACGCACCGGCGCCGCCGAGTGCGCCGAAGACGGCGATGGCGCGGCGGCGTTCACCGGGGTCGGTGAACGCGGTCGCCACGAGGGCGAGCGCGGACGCGGCCAGCAGCGCGGCGAAGGCGCCCTGGACGGCGCGGGCCGCGAAGAGCGCGTGCGCCGTGGGGGCCAGGCCCGCCGCGGCGGAGGCGACGGCGAAGCCGAGCAGTCCGGCGGTGAACATCCGGCGGTGCCCCAGGTGGTCGGCGAGCCGCCCGGCGAGCAGCAGCAGTCCGCCGAAGGCGACGGTGTAGGCGGTGACCACCCAGGGGCGGTCGCCGTCGCTCATGTCCAGTTCGCTCTGCAGGGTCGGCAGGGCCACGTTCACGATCGTGCCGTCCAGCAGGATCATCAGCTGGGCCAGCCCCAGCACGCACAAGGCCCGCCATCGCTTCGGGTGCGGCGGCGGGAGCGGTGGACAGTGGGGCGTGAGGGGATCAGACATGAGATTTTTGTATACCAAATACACGCACTACGACAGTCGCCCCCTCCACATGCACCACCAGCCCCGGATAAATCCCCTACTCCACGGGATACCAATTCTTTCGAGAGCTTCACGCGACGATGAAGACCCGTCTCACAGCAGGCCGCGGCGGGCCGCGATCACACCGGCCTGGAAGCGGTTGGCGGCGCCGAGCAGCTCGTGCAGCCTGCTGATCCGGCGGCGCATGGTGCGGACCGACCAGCCGAGCTGACGGGCGATCGCCTCGTCCTTGAGGCCGCTGACCAGCAGGGTGAGGACGAGCCTGTCCTCCTCGCCCAGCGGGTCCTCGGCGGGGGCCTCCAGCGGCAGGGCCTGTTTCCAGCACAGCTCCCAGTAGTGGGCGAGGGCGTCGAGCAGGGTGGACGGGCGGATCACCGCGGCGCGCACGTCGTGCAGGTCCAGGGAGAGCGGCATCAGGGCGAGCTTCCGGTCGGCGATGGCGAGCTTGATGCCGAGGCCGGGCAGAACGCGGGCCTGCTCGCCGTGGCGGACCAGTTCGCGGATGTCGTCGAGGACACCGGGCCACTCCAGGGCCTCGGGGGCGTAGACCGCCCGGTAGCGCACGCCCCGGCCCAGGGCCGTCGCCTCCACCGGGTTGGAGGTGGTCAGGGCGTACGGCGGCCGGTCCAGGGTCATCACATCCCGGTGGGCCTCCTGCTGGAGGCGGACGAACCAGCGGCCCAGGGCCTCGCTCCCCGTGGTGATCTCCACCTCCTCCTCGCCGCCCGCCCCGGCGCACGCCGCGGCGAACAGCCGGGACAGCTCACCGGCCGCCGACCGGACCTTCTCCAGCTCGTTGCTCCTGGCCCGTACGAGTGCCTCGACGGCGGCCTCCGGTTCGATCGCCGCGTACCTGCGGCGGGCCCCGGCAAGCCGTCCGACCAGACCGTGGTCGCGGAGCCGGTCCAGCGCTCGGGCGACGCGCTCGGCCGAACATCCGAGGTCTGCGGCGAGTTCGGCGGGCGCCGCGGTCCGCCGGGTGAGCACATGGCGGTAGACACTCTCGTCGAACGGGTCGATGCCCGCGGCGGTGAGCTGTGAGGTCTCGGGAGTCATGAACGGATCGTGGCCCAGTTGTGCCACCGACAGCAATGGGCCACAAGGATCCGTTGTGCGGCAAGTGCCGGGACCGGTAGGACCTTTACGCATGGCAATGAAGTCACGAAGACCGCGTCATGCGGCGCTCGCCGTCGTTGTGCTCGCCGGTGCCCTGGCGGCGGCGCCGGGCGCAGCCGACGCGTCCACCACCCCCGACCCACCGCGCCGCGTGCTCGTCGAACTGTCCGGCAGCCCCGCCGTGTCCGCGGCTCCCGGCGGCTCGCTGCTCGCCGCCGGGGCCGCCCGCGATGTCCCGACCGCGCGCCGCGCCCTCGCCGCGCGGCAGGAGACGTTCCTCGGCTCGGCGCGGGACGCCGGACTGCACCCCTCGGCCACCCGCCGGCTCGGCCTGTTCATCGACGCCGTGGCGATGACGGTGCCCGCCTCCGAGGTGGGCCGCCTGTCCTCGCTGCCGGGGGTCACCGCCGTCCGCCCCGACACCCGGATGCTGACGAAGACCGACACGAGCGTCCCGCTGACCGGCGCTCCCGGCGTCTGGCGCCGCGAGGACCCCGCCGGGGCACGGGCCACCGGCACCGGCACCACCGTGGCGATCCTGGACAGCGGCGTGGACTACACCCACCCCGACCTGGGCGGCGGAATCGGCACGGGCCACAAGGTCGTCGGCGGGCACGACTTCGTCAACGGCGACGACGACCCGATGGACGACAACGGCCACGGCACCCATGTCGCGGGGATCGTCGCGGGCCGGGCCGCCGGGAAGGAGGGCGTCACCGGCATGGCGCCCGGTGCGAACCTGCTGGCGTACAAGGTGATGGACGCCGACGGCTCCGGCTACACCTCGGACATCATCGCCGGGATCGAGGCCGCCGCCGACCCGGCCAGCCCGCACCGCGCCGACGTCATCAACATGAGCCTGGGCGGACCCGGCGACGGAACCGACCCGCTGGGCCGTGCCGCCACCGCGGCCGTGAAGGCCGGTGTGGTCGTGGTGGCCGCGGCGGGCAACGACGGGCCCGGCGCGGGCACGGTCAGCACCCCCGGCATCGCCGAAGGGGTGATCTCGGTCGGCGCCTCGACCAGCGGCCTGCGGCTGCCGAGCGCCTATCTGGCGGGCAAGCGGCCCGAGTTGATCCAGACCTACCGCGGCATCCTGTCCGCGAACCCGCCCCGGCAGCCGGTCACGGCGCCGCTCGTCGACGTCGGCGAGGGCACCCCCGAGGACTGGGAGCGGGCCGGTGACGTACGCGGAAAGATCGTCCGGGCCCGGATGCTCATCGCCTCCGACACGCGGGACCTCTCGCTCGACGCCCTGGAATGGGCGCGGGAGGCGGAGCGGCGCGGTGCGCTCGCCGTACTGGGCGGGGTCTCCGCCTCCGACGGTCCGGTGCTCGCCGCCGGGGGGCCGGGAGCGGTCCGGCCGCCGGAGGTGAGCCCTGAGCCGGGCGTGGCCCACGTGCCGTCGTCGTCCGCGCGGATCGACGCCTCCGGTGACTCGCTGCGCATGGACCGTCTGGTGGTCATGGGCGTCGACGCGACCCAGTACACGGAGCTGAGTGCCCGGCTCGCCGCCGGGAAGGTGTCGGTCACCCTGCGCGGCACCGACGCCACCGACCAGATCGCCTCGTTCTCCTCGCGCGGCCCCACCCTGGCCTTCGCCCTGAAGCCCGACCTGGTCGCCCCGGGCGTGGAGATCCGCTCCACCATCCCCGCGTCCCTGTACGGGCCCGGCCAGTACCGCATGTCGGGTACGTCGATGGCGGCCCCGCACGTCGCCGGTGCGGCCGCCCTGCTGCGCCAGCTGCACCCCGGCCGGACGCCCGCCGGGATCAGGGCCGAACTGATCGGCACCGCGAAGCCGCTGAGCGGCACCGGGCCCACGGCGCACGGCTCGGGCAGGCTCGACGTGGCCGCGGCCGCCTCCGCCACCCTCAGCGCCTCGCCCCCGTCGGTGTCGTTCGGCCTCGCCGACCTGTCCCGGAGCCAGGTCGGCGGCACCGCGAAGGTGACCCTGCGCAACACCGGAGCGCGCGCCCTGTCGGCCACGCTGCGCACCGACGGACCGGCCACCGTCTCCCCGAAGCGGATCTCCGTACCAGCCGGGCGCACCGCGACCGTCACGGTCTCGCTGCGCGTCGCCCGGCCCGGCGCCGACACCGAGATCGGCGGCCGTCTCACGGCGACCCCCGACCGCGGCCCCACGATCGGGGTTCCCTATCTGCTCGCCGTACGGCACCTCGCCGTCCAGGCCGCACCCGACCCGAGCGACGGCCGCACGACCGTGCACATCGCCCCGCCGACCCCGCTCGCCCAACCGCCGGCCGTCACCGTCACCCCGCCCCGCGGCAGGTCCGTGAGGGTGACCGCCACCCTCGACACCGCGACCGGCTACTACCGGGCCCCGCTCACCGCCACCGCCACCGGTGTCCACCGGGTCGCGGTGCGCGGCACCACCGGCGGCGGGCAACTCCTCACCGGCTCGGCCTTCTTCGAGGTCACCCCGGCCAACAGCCGCACGGACCGCTGGGAGCCGGCCGGGCCCAACAGTGAGACCGGCACCGTCACGCTCGCGCCGGGCCGCCCGAAGCAGGCCGTCCTCACCCAGTTCCAGCAGGCAGCCCCCTGGCTGACCACCGACAACGGTGCGTCCTGGCGCCGTCTGGGCCGTCTCCCGGTCTCCGACGGCACCGGACCACTCGTGGTCGACGCGAAGGACCCCGATCGCTGGTGGTACGCCGTGAACAGCGTCCACGACGGCAGCCGCCGGGGCACCATCCTGCGCACCGACGACAACGGAAGCACCTGGCGCACCCTCGATGTCCCGGACACCCGTTTCTCGGCGCTCGTCGCCGACGAGCAAACCCGCACCCTGGTCGCGGTGACCCCGGACGCGCTGCTGGTCAGCACGGACGCGGGCGACCACTGGACGACGTACCCGACCGGGGTGCCCGGGGCCGTCAGGGCCGCCGCCCTGACCGGGAACACCCTCTACCTGTCGACGTACTCCGGCGTCTGGTCCCGGACCGGTGTCGGCTCGGGCGAACCCGGCGAGGCGCGCCGGATCTTCGACCCGGCCGGCCGGACCGTCGGCTCGATGGCCGCCGACGCCTCGGTCGTGGCGGTCTACGTCCCGGGCCAGGGCGTGATCGGCTCCCACGACGGCGGCGGCACCTGGCGCCCCCTGCTGCCGATGGAGGAGGGCGGGCTGAGCCTGACCACCTCCGGCGGCGACCTCTATCTGAGCGCGCTGTCCGGCAAGGGCAGACTCAGCCGCGACCACGGGCGGACGTGGACCGAGATGGCCGCGCCGTCGCGAGCGGCGCTGGCGGTCGACTACGACCGCTGGGCCGACGGATCCGTGACCGTCTCCAGCGAACAGGACGGCCTCTACCGGGGCTCCCAGGACGGCACCGGGTACCGGCGGATCGGCGTCCAGGGACTGACCGTCCACGACCTCGCGGTCAGTGACGGCCGTCTTCTCGCCGCCACCGACAGCTCCGTCTACCGCACCGCGCTCCCCGTCCAGGGCCCGGAGTGGGGCCCGTCCGGCGGCGAGGGCGGCAGGGGCGTCGTGGTACCGCTGCTCGCGGTGTCGGCCAAGGACCCGAAGGTGGTCTGGCGGGTCCGGCGCACCGGATACGGCGCGTTCGCCGTGGAGCGCAGCGGGGACAGCGGGGCCCACTGGCAGCAGCGGGGGCTCTCGTCGGAGATCCCGACCTCGCTGCTGGTCCACCCCGCCGACCCGGACCGGGTACTGGTCGGATTCCAGAGCCTGCTGGGCAAGGGGCTGTTCGCCACCGGTGACGGCGGGGCGACGTGGAAGAACCTGTACCACGGCCGGTCCTTCGACGCCCTCATCGGCGACCCCTCCGATCCGCTGCGCCTGTGGCTCGGAGGGCGCGACGGCCTGTTCCGCTCGGACGACGGCGGCGTGACCGTCACCAAGGTGGCCGACGGCCCGGTGGCCGCGATCGGCCTGGACGGACGGCGCCTGGTCATCGGCGGTGAGACCGTCCGTGTCAGCACGGACGGTGGCCGCACCTTCCGCGCCGCGGACACCGGCGCGCTCGCGATCCACGTCTCCGACCTGCTGCGGGTGAAGGACACCTGGTACGCGGCCACCACCACGTCCCGGGCCAGTGGCCTCCCACAGGGCGGCCGCGGCGTCCTGCGCAGCACCGACGGTGGCCGCAGCTGGCAGAACATCTCCTCCGGCCTGCAGAACACCGACACCACGAGGCTGGCCGCGAGCCCGGACGGCCGCACGCTCTTCGTCGGCACCGTCGACGGCGGCGTGCACCGCCTGGCCCTGCGCCGCTGATCACCATGCCCGTGGGGGCGTCCGGACGGAATTCCACCGTCCGGGCGCCCCCACGGGCGCTCCCGGTGCCGGGTACGGCGGCTGCGCGTGGTGGCCGTGGCCAGCGCGGGTGCTCCGGCCGCGGGAGGGGAGCGAACCGCCACGGCCGACGACGGGCGCTACTACGGCGGGGTCACGCTCACAGCCCGATGTCGCGGCCGGTGAGGTCGGCGAAGGACTCCCGGCGGACCAGCAGCCGGGCGCGGCCGTCCGCGACGGCGATCACCGGCGGACGGCCCACCAGGTTGTAACTGGACGCCATCGAGAGGTGATAGGCGCCCGCGACCGGGACGGCGATCAGGTCGCCGGGGCGGACGTCGCCGGGCAGGGCCACCTCGGCGGCGAGGACGTCGCCCGCCTCGCAGTGCCGTCCGACGACGGTCGCCGGGCGGAGCCCGGCCGTGGTCCGTCGCCCGACGAGCCGGGGTGCGTACCGTGCGCCGTACAGCGCGGGCCGCGGGTTGTCGCTCATCCCGCCGTCCACGGCCACGAAGACCCGCGTGCCGGTCCGCTTGACCGCGAGCACCCGGTAGAGCGCCACACCCGCGGGCCCGACCAGCGCCCGGCCGGGTTCGATGGCGAGCCGGGGCACGGGGAGGGCTGCCTCGGCGCAGCTCGCGGCCAGTTCCCGGCGGACGCGGGCGCCGAGGGCGCGGATGTCGAGCGCCCGCTCCCCCGGCCGGTGGGCGACCCCGTGCCCGCCGCCGAGGTCCAGCTCCGGCAGGAGGGTGCCGTGCCGGTCGCGGATGCGGGCGAGCAGCTGGACGACCGTGCGCAGCGCGGTGGTGTAGGGGCCGGGCTCGGTGATCTGCGAGCCGATGTGGCAGTGCAGTCCGACGAGTTCGAGCGCGGGCTGGCCGAGGATCCGGGCGACGGCGTGCTCCGCGCCGCCCCCGGTGACCGACAGCCCGAACTTCTGGTCGTCCGTTCCGGTACGGATCGCCGCGTGGCCGCCCGCACTGACGCCCGGGACCACCCGGACCAGCACCTTCTGGCGGGTGCCCGCCGGTACGAGCGCGGCGATCCGGGCGATTTCCCAGGCGCTGTCGATGACGACCCGGCCGACACCGAGCCGCAGTGCGGCCTCCAGGTCCCGCGGGCTCTTGGCGTTGCCGTGCAGCACGATGCGCTCGGGCGGGAACCCGCTGGTCACGGCGTACTCCAGCTCGCCCGCGGAGCAGACGTCGAGACCGAGGCCCTCGTCCCGTACCCAGTGCAGGAGGGCGCGGCAGAGGAAGGCCTTGGCCGCGTAGAGGACGTCGGTGTCCGGGAAGGACCGCAGGTAGGCGCGGCAGCGCTCGCGCACCTCGCGCTCGTCGAGGAGGTAGAGGGGGGTGCCGAACCGTTCGGCCGCCTCGGTGAGCCCGACGCCGCCCACCGTGATGTCGCCGTCGGGGGCGGGGCGCGCCGAGGCGGGCCAGACGGACAGGCTCGTGGGGACGGCGGAAGGCGCGGGCTCGGCCGGACTTCCGGGGACTGCTGTGGTCATGGTGCTCCCTCGGCCGGTCAGGAGGCGGACGTGGCGGTCAGCGACGGTGCTCCGGCCGGGCGTGGCCTTCGCACCGTCCGCCGGACCGGCCGCCCGGGGACCTCGGCGGGGCCGGGTACGGCGAGCAGCGGGTCGACGACGAGCGTGGTGACGCCGAGCGGCGCGGTCAGGGCGCGCACCGCCGGTTCGGACAGCCTGATCCAGTGCTGCCGCCCGCCGAGAGCGCGGACCAGTTGCCGTTCGCCGGTGAAGGCGACGGCGGTCCGCTCCCCGAGGGGCGTACGGAAGAGACGGGCGCAGCAGCCCGCCGGTCCCGGCCGGACCGGGACGAACAGCGTTCCGGTCCGGCCCGGCCGAAGGGGATCGGGGTCCTCGGCGCACGGGTGGTCGTTCATGGCACTCCTCAGGGGACGGGCACATCGCCCCAGGCCGCCGACGGCCGGGGCACGGTACGACGCTAGGCCGCCGCCGCCCCGCCCGGCCTGCCCCTTAGCGTCCTCTTGACCTCGTACACGCCCCTCTTGACGCCCGTTTGACGACCGGTCACGGTCTGGTTCCGCGCGGGACGGCGACCGTGCGCGGCAAACCGTGAACGTGACTTCACGTGTTCATCTGGGTACGTTGAGTCAGTGACCGGTATTCCGCCCCTCCCTCCGGCGCATCGCCGGGTGCGCGGCGGTGGCGTGCTCCTCGCGCTGGTGTGGGTCGCCTTCCATCTGCTGGGCTGTGTGCACAGCCACGCCTCGGCCCTCGGCGCGCATCATGTGCCGATGAACGCGGGCGCCGCCGTCTCGGCCCCCGCCGCCCCGTCCCATGCCGGCCCGGTGGTGGCCTCGTCCTCCGATCGCGGGCCGTGCTGCCCGGAATCGGATCACGCGGCGGACTGGTTCCGCACCGACGCCCCGTCCGCCCCGGCCCCGGGCGGGGCGCTCGCGGTGCAGGTCCAGCCCTGTCTCCTGGCCGCCGTCCCCCCGGGAGGCGGCACGGTCCGGACGCCGGATCACCGGCTCGTCGGCGGGCGGTGCGTACTCACGACGCTGTGCGTGGCGCGGACCTGACAGGTCCCGCGCCGCCGCCCGACCGCTCCCGCCGCTCCGTCGCGCAGCGGACCGGTTCCGGGCCGCGGTGCCCCGGCCCCCGATCCCCCGATGCCCCGACGGCCGCTTCCGGCCCGGGGCGAGGAGCCGTGACACCTCCATGAACATGTCCCCGTACGCCCCTGCCCCGACGTCCGCCCGGGGGCCCTCCGACCTGGTGGGCCACACACCGGTGCTGTGGATCGGTGAGCCCTTCGCCGACGCTGGACGCGGATTCTGGGCCAAGCTCGAAGGCGCCAACCCCGGCGGTATCAAGGACCGCCCCGGCCTGCACATGGTGGCCCGCGCCCGCGAGCGCGGCGAGCTGGCCCCCGGCGCCCCCGTCGTGGAGTCCTCCAGCGGCACCCTGGGGCTGGGGCTGGCGCTGGCCGGGATCGTCCTGGGCCACCCGGTCACCGTCGTCACCGATCCGGGCCTCGAACCGGGCATCCGGCGGGCCCTGGCCGCTCACGGTGCCCGCATCGAGACCGTCACCGCCCCGCATCCGGCGGGCGGCTGGCAGCAGGCCCGGCGGGAGCGGGTCGCCGAACTGCTCGCCGCTACGCCCGGAGCGTGGTGCCCCGACCAGTACAACAACCCGGACAACGTGGCGGCGTACGCCCCGCTGGCCGCCGAGCTGGTCGCCCAGCTGGGACGGATCGACGTGCTGGTCGCCTCCGTCGGGACCGGCGGCCACTCCGCGGGGATCTCGGCGGCACTGCGCCGCACGTTCCCCGGGCTGGCGCTGATCGGGGTGGACTCCGTCAGCTCGACGATCTTCGGGCAGCCGGCCGGTCCGCGTCTGATGCGGGGACTGGGTTCCAGCATCCATCCGGGCAATGTCGATCACTCCGCCTTCTCCGAGGTCCACTGGGTGGGCCCGGGCGAGGCCGTCCGCTCCTGCCGGTCCCTGGCCCGCCACGCGTACGCCTCGGGCGGCTGGAGCGTCGGCGCGGTCGCGCTGGTGGCGGGCTGGGCCGCCCGGACCCACCCGGTCGGCACACGGATCGCCGCGGTCTTCCCCGACGGTCCGCACCGCTATCTCGACACCGTCTACAACGACGCCTGGTGCCAGGGCCAGGGCCTCCCGGACCCCTCGGCGCCCCTGCCACGGGAGCCGGACGAGGTCGCCGGTCCGGGCGAGCGCACGGTGACGTCCTGGACGCGCTGCCGCACGGTCGTCAGCCCGGCTGCCGCCACCGCCGCCACCCCCGTCGTGGCGGGTGCTCGATGAGGGGGCTGCGCGCACGCATGCGCTCCTTCGATCCCGGCATCCAGCTGCTGATGGTCAATCAGTTCGGTATCAACCTGGGCTTCTACATGCTGATGCCCTACCTCGCCGACCACCTCGCGCACGGGCTGGGGCTAGCGGCCTGGGCGGTCGGTCTCGTCCTGGGCGTACGCAACCTCTCCCAGCAGGGGATGTTCTGGCTCGGCGGAACGCTGGCCGACCGGATCGGCCACAAGCCGATGATCCTGGCGGGCTGCGCGCTGCGGACCGGGGCGTTCGCCCTGCTGGCCTTCGCCGGGAGCCTGCCCGCGCTGATCGTCGCCTCCGCGGCCACCGGACTGGCCGGTGCCCTGTTCAACCCCGCGGTCCGCGCCTGCATCGCCGAGGGGGCCGGGGAGCGCCGGGTGGAGGCGTTCGCCACCTTCAACGTCTTCTACCAGGCGGGCATCCTGCTCGGCCCGCTCGCCGGACTCGCCCTGCTCACCCTCGACTTCCGGGTGGTGTGCGCCGCCTCCGCGACGGTGTTCGGGGTGCTGGCCGTCGTACAGGCGCGGGCGCTGCCCGCGCGGCGTCCGGCGCCGGACCCGGAGCGCGCGGGCGGCTGGCGGGGCGTCGCCGGGGACTGGCGGACGATTCTGGGCAACCGGCCGTTCATCCTGTTCTCCGCCGCGATGGCCGGTTCGTATCTGCTGGCCTTCCAGACGTATCTCGCCCTGCCCCTTCAGGCCCGGACCGTGCTGGGTGACGGGAACGGGGCCGCGATGGGGATGGTCTTCGCGGTGTCCGCCCTCGTCGCGGTGGCCGGCCAGCTCCGGCTGACCGACTGGGCCAGGAAGCGGCTGGACCCGGCGCGGGCCATCGCGCTCGGCCTGGCCGTCATGGGCGCCGCCTTCCTGCCGCTGCTGCCAGGCCCGCACCAGGGCGCGGGGCGGCTGACGGCGGCGCTCGGGCTCGTGGGGCTGGTGGTGTGCGCGGCGCTGCTGGCCACGGGGTCCGCGCTGCTGTACCCGTTCGAGATGGACACCCTGGTCCGGCTCTCCGGGGAGCGCCTGGTGGCCACCTACTACGGCGCGTACAGCACGGTGGCCGGGATCGCCGTCGCCGCCGGGAACCTGGCGGTGGGCGCCCTCTTCGACCTGGCAGCCCGCGCCCACCTGCCCTGGCTGCCCTGGGCCGCGCTGAGTGTGCTCGGCATGGCGTGCGCGGGCGCGCTGACGGGGCTGCACCGCACCGGGCACCTGCGCCTCGCGCCCGCCGGTTCCCCGGCCGGGGAACCTGCCGCGGCCTGAGCCCGCGGGGCCGCCCGGCCGGTTCAGGCCGGGTCCGGGCGGTCCCGTACGGCGCGGGCGATCAGGTCGTGGACCAGGAAGCCGCCGGGCGGGCAGTTGTCCTTCAGCCGCTCCAGATCACCGGGGCCGAACCAGTCGAAGCCGGAGTGCTTGGACCACTCCAGGGCGGGACGGGCAAGGTCCCCGTCGACGTCGACCAGATAGTCGGCCTCGTGCCGGAGTCCTCCGCCGTCGTCCCCGGTCCAGGTGCTGACGCCGAGGAAGCGCCGTACACGGCGCAGGCGCCAGCCGGTCTCCTCCTCGACCTCCCGGGCGAGGGCGTCCAGAAGCCCTTCGCCCGCCTCGACATGGCCGCCGACGATGTCCCAGGTGTCCGGGAAGAGCCCCCGGTCCGGGCTTCGCCGCTGGGCGAAGGCGGCACCGTTCCGGTCGAGGATCACGGCGCCCACGGTCCAGGTCTCCCCCGGCCCGGGTACGGGCACCTCGACGCCCTCGTACAGGGTGAAGGTCACTGCTCCGGGTCTCCTTCCACCGGGGCGAGCCGGTGCGAGCGGGATACGGAAACGGCCGTCCGGGCCTCGGCGGCTTCGTCCCCCCACAGTACGGCCCAAAGCGGGCCGTCATACCTTCCGTTGAGCAGCTGCACGACATACAGACCGCCGGTAGCGACCGCTTGCTCCTCATCGCCGGCCTGATGAGTGGCTGCGGGCTCCGCAACGGAGCAGCTGTGGCCGTCAATATCAACGACATGGTCGCAGATGACGTGTACCGGGTCTGCGAACAGGCCAACCACACAACCAGCCAGTACGCACAGCTCAAACACCGCAAGCCCGACGAATACCGTGACGGTCCACTGCCCCAGCACGTCCGGACCACAATCCGCTGGAACGCAGACAAGTACGGTACCGCGAACGGCTACCTGCCCCGGCACCCCAAGGGCACGGCCCAGCCATACCTCTACCGGCCATTGAGGTCCTCGTCGATCGCGGTCGTCCCAAGCGGATTCACAGAACGGCCAGAATCATTCCCAGGCAGCCGGGCCTGCGCTCTGCCGCACATCAACGCATCCACAAGCCTTGGCTATTGCCCTGAGCCGAAGACCTACGCATGACAAGTGAGATCGACTCCGTGCTCGCGAGTAACCGACGATGCCGGGTAGCGCTGTCTTCCCTGGTCAGAGCCACCCGGCATCGCGGCTGATCCCGCTCATGACACCTTGTGCCACATCGTCCGTTCACACATCAACTGCCGCACACACGGCTGCTGGGCCGACTCCGGCCTTGGAGAACAGCTGGTCTCCGGCACCTGGGGCTGGATGTCATGTGGGGAAAGTGGCGACCAGCCAGTCGGTGGTTCCGCCCAGTCGCGCCGAGAAGCGGCGGAGTCGGGCGTCCTCATCGATCCAGTAGCGGGTGCGCCCTGGGGTGGCGCGGGCCGCTTCTCGGGCTTTCCCCTGGAGGGCGTTGGCGGACGGGCCGGCGAACACGGTGACAGGGACTCCGGCGACTTTCTCGTCACCGAGACGGCGGGCGCCACTGCGGAGCAGCAGTTGGGCGTTGTCTGCGCGGTCTGTCGCCAGGTTGAGCAGCAGAAGCAGGGTGGTGTCGACGGCGGACGCATGGGCCGCGAGCGGGTGTCGGTTCCAGTCGTCGCGGGGTGAGCGTGCGGGGAGAGGGCCGGTCCAGTTGCGTTGCATGGAGACGGTGGTGCGGTTCCAGCGCAGGAGGTGGCGTGTGCCTTCGAGGACGCCGCCTCCGCTTTGAAGGATGGCGAGGCCGGTTCCCCGGCGCCAGTCGAGGCGGCCGGTGAGTCGAACGGCGTGTCCTTGGACGGGGATGTCGGCTGTGACCTGGGAGGTGCCGCGCCGGTAGTTGGTGAACCGTGTGAGGGCCAGCAGTTCGGCTTGCGGTGTGGTCAGAGCCGGGGCGGCGGCCGGGGCGGGCGGCTTGTTCTGGGTGCAGGCCGAGGCGCCGAGAAGGGTCAGGAAGGTCAGCGCGATGCCGTAGGCGGGAAGGGCAGACAGCGTGCGGCGGCGTGGCGGCGTCATCGTGTGGTCGCACCTTGACTGGGTCGTGCGGCGAGCAAATCCGCGGCGGGGAGGGAAACGCGGTCCGGGTTCACGTCGCCGGGCAGGTGGAGGGCGGGTGTGGCGGGTGCGGTCCGGGCGTCCGGGAGTTGCGGCTGGGCGGGGGGCGGTGCGACGTCGAGGAAGGCGATGCCAGCCGGTGGAGGGGCGGTATGGGCGTGGGGCGCCCTGGCGGAGGACCGGCTGTTTCCCGCAGGGCACGAAGCGGCGCGGGGGAGATCGTCGGGAAGGGTGCGGTGCAGCGTGTTGCCCTGCAGACAGTTGCCCTGGCCGGGAGCTCGGGCGGATGTCTGGTAGGCGATGTCGACCGCGTTGTCGGACAGGGTGTTGTCCTGGAGCCGGTTACTCAAGGGTGGTACGTCCTCGTGGGAGGCGAGGACGATGCCGACGCGTGAGTTGCCGATGACGCGGTTTCGCAGGAGTGTGTTGCGCTGGCCGCCGGCGATGCCGATGCCGATCCCGAAGCCGCCGTCGGCCTGTTCGGGGGTGTCGGGGGCATTGTTGTCCGAGACCAGGTTGCCCGCGATCATTCCGCCGGTCTGAGGTACGAAGGCTTCCTGGTAGTCGCTGTCTACGGTCATACCGACCCGGTTGCGCGTGAATCGGTTGCGCAGCACCCAGATGGGCCCGCTGGCGTTGGTGCCCTCGTAGCCGATGGCGTTGTGGTCGGCGATGTTGTCCTGGACGAGTACGTGGCAGGGCTTGCACTGGCCGACGTAGAGGCCGGAGTCCGCGCTGCCGGAAGCGTAGTTGTGCTCGATCACGCCATTGCGGGCGTTGAACGCGTAGATGCCGTACAGCCCGTTGGCGTGAGCGGTGACGTAGCGGACACGGAAGCCGTCCAGGGGAGGAAAACGGGCCGGGTCGAGGTGCTGATAGCCGTCGCTGCCGCGGGCGAGTCCGCCGTCGGCGTCGCTCATGCCGGTGACCAGGACACCGTTGAGGAGGTGGTTGCTGACGGTCAGGTTCTCCACGGAGACGCCTGCGGCGGTAACGACGATGCCGTTGCTGCGTCGGCCCTGACCGTCGATGACGACGCGGTTGCGATCGGTGCCCCGCAGTACCACGCGGTCCGTGCGCATCTGGATGCTCTCGTGGTACTTCCCGGGCGAGACGAGCACCAGGTCGCCGGGGCGAGCACGGTCGAGGGCCGCTTTGATTGTCGATGCCTGCGCCGGCACCCGGATGATGGCGGGACGTGCCGAGCGGCCGGGGGCGTGGCCGTCTGTGGAGGGCGTTCCCGAGCAGCCACCGCACAGGAGCGCGGCGGCCAGCACGCCGCCCAGGGTCGCGGCGCGCCAACGTCCCTTTACCCAGCGGGCGATGAGCGACATCATGTGCGGCTTCTTCCGATCCGTGACGACAACCACCGTTAGCTTAGAGTACGCGAATGACTACTAAAGGTGCTCATCCGGGGGGATCGAGTACGGGACAGCAGCCGTTGCGGCGCAGAGCGCTGGTGGGGGGCACGGCGGCCGTGGCGGTCGGCGGGGTGGTCGGCTACGAGGTCGGCACGCGGCGAAGGCCGCCTGTTTCCCCGGACGGGGTGTCTCCTGTCGGGGCTCCCGGCCCCGCAGCGTCCTCGGCGTCTGCGTCGGTGAAGGTGTCCGCTCTGGGTGACCATCAGGCCGGGGTAGACCGCCCGGTGCAGCCGCAACAGCATGTGGCCCTGTCGGTCTACGAACTGCCAGGAACCGCACACCCGGACACCCCGACCGGGGACTTCGTGAGCTTGACCGGAAGCCTCGTGGCCGAGCTGGGAGTCCGCGTCCGCGCTGTCACCACGCGGGCCGGTGATGCCGCCCTGGGCGGACTCCCGCCCGGCGATCTGACCGTCACCGTAGGGGTGGGCCCACGAGTCGTGGCCGCCGTGGACAGCGACCTGCCCGGTGCGCGCGCGCTGCCCGGATTCGACCGGGAGGAGATGTCCGAATCGGCCCGCGGCGGCGATCTGATGATCCAGGTCTGCGCGTCCGATCCGCAGACGGTCACGCTGGCCGACGCCGCCCTGAGGGCGTGGCTCCAGGAGCAATCGGCGGCGCCGCTCTGGTCGCAGCATGGTTTCCGGCCTCCCGTACCGCCTTCGCCACCCGGACAAGCTCGGCAGAGGGTTCCGGTGCGCAATCTGCTGGGCTTCCTGGACGGGATCGTCGCACCGCACACCGGACGGGAGCTGGACAAGGAGGTGTGGCTTCCGGCCCCGTCCCGGGTGCGAGGCGGCACGGTCCTGGTAGTGCGGCGCTTGCGGCTGGACACCGCGCGATTCCTCGCCCTGGACCTCGCGCAGCAGGAACGGGCGGTCGGGCGGCGTCGCGTGGACGGGGCGCCACTGAGCGGCGGCGGGCGGGACACACCCGTGGATCTGGGGGCCAAGTCCCCGCAGGGCCGATACCTGGTACCGGCCATGGCCCACGCTCGTCGCGCCCACCCCAGCGGCACAGGAAGCGGACTGATGCTGCGGCGCGGCTACAGCTACGCCAACGGACCTGAGGACCACGGGCTGCTGTTCATCTGCTTCCAGCGCGAACTGCGCACCTTCGTGGCGACGCAGCAGCGCCTGGACGACGGCGACGAACTGGCCTCCTTCGCCACGGCAACCGCCTCCGGCACTTTTCTCGTGCTGCCGGGATCCACCGGGGCGCGTCCGCTCGGCACCTCCCTGTTCTCCTGACCCCGGAAGGATCCCGGGGGATCCGGGCCGCCCGTACCGGCACGCCCCGGATCCCCCGGCTGACACGGCCAGCTGTCAGGTGCCCGCCCACATCCCGGCGTCCAGATCGTGGTCGACCGAGCCGGGAGGACCGGTCGTCACCGTCGCCACCGCGGTCGGAGCCTGGTTGTCACCACCGGTCGGCTGGGCGTCCGAGTTGGTCGCCGGGTCACGACCCGTGGTGGGCGTCCACATCAGGTCACCGGGTGAGGTGACGTAGGGAGGCAGGTTGCTGGTGTCGACCGTGCTCTTGTCGAACTCCACCGTGTAGTTGGTGTTCGGCTGGAGCCCGTCGCGGTGGTCGAAGTAGTACTCGCCCTTGGCGTTGGTCCTTTTCGTCGCGATGACCCGTCCCGACGAGTCCTTCAGAGTGACGGTCATGCCCTGGATGCCGAGGGTTTCGTCGTACCGGGCGTTCTGGGAGCCGCCGCCGTCGTCGAACCAGACCCGGTTGCCGATCTGCACCGGCGGGTCGTCACACAGCAGTTCCAGGTCGCCCAGGCCATGGGCCTTGCCGAAGCCGCCGTCGGTGTCGTAGACGACCCCGAACCCGTCCTGCGTCGCGTCGCGGTTGCCGGTCGCGCGGTCGAACCAGCCGACCCCGCCGGAGTTGATGGTGCGATACGGGTCCAGGATGGTGCTGGCGATCGTGGCCTGCTGGAGCGGGAGCGCGAGCGCGCCCTGCGCTGTCTCCCGATGGCCGGTCCCGGTGTAGTAGGTGTCGCCGGTGAACCACTCGTTGCCGCCCTGGGGGCGGGGGCAGTCGGTGCTGCCTTCCCAGTGGTAGGTGCCGGCGGACTTGCGGCAGACCTTGATGATGTCGCCGCCTGTGACGGTGCTCTCGATGCCGCCGCCGGGGTTGGCGTTGGGGATCACCAGACCGGACTGGTCGCCGTACCGGTCACGGAATCCCAGTACCAGGCCGCCGTCCCGCTCGATCTCGATGTCGCTGAGCATCGGCTGCGGGTAGGTGATGTTCCCCGTGGGGAACTGGGACAGGTTGTCCTGCGTCCACGGCTTCCAGTTGGCCGGTGTGGGGTCCTGGGCCGGGTCGCGGGGGTAGTTCAGCGGTTCGTTGACGATGGGCGCCGCGCCGAACGTGGCGGTGCTGGGGTTGTATGTCCATACCACCGCCCGCAGTTGGGTGGGGTCCTGCGTGCTCTCGGCGGAGCAGACGCCGCCCACGTACACCACGCCGTCACGCACGCCGAGCCCCATCGGCCGCCAGTCACCGGGAGGGGAACAGGCGGAATCCGGGATCTTGACCGGTGCGCGCTTGAATCCGGTGGCCGTGGTCTGCGTCGCGTCGTAGGTATAGAGATTGCCGTCGTTCATGTTGACGACGTACAGCTCCGAGCCGTCCGAGGAGATCTCGATGTCACCGAGGGACTCCTTTCCGGGCCGGTTGGCGAACGGGGCGTCCACCCGGTTGCTCTGGTTGTGCGCGGTGGTGCCCGCGTTCGGCACCGTCGTGAACAGAGTGGTGGCGCCGGTGGTCCGGTCGGTCACGTAGACCGCGCCCTGGCCGCCGGGTCCGTACTCGGTGTGGCGCTTGGCGTAGGCCCCGGAGAAGATCCGCTTGTCCTTCTTGCGGTAGGCCAGCCCGTAGACAGCACCGGTGTCCTGGACCGTGGCGATCGGCCTCGGATTGGTGGTATTGCCCTGGGTGTCACCCCGGGAGTTGTACGGGAAGGTGACCAGCGTCTTCTCACCCGGCTTGGTGGCCGCCTGCTGACAGGCCGTGACCAAGGTGGGGTTGTCCTGACAGTAGTCGTCGGGGCTCCACACGGCCATGTTGAGTGTGACGTCCTGGCCGTACTCCAGGTCCACGAAGTTGAGGTGCGAGGACAGGCCTGTGCCGGCGAACGCCGGCTGCAGGAAGCCGGTACCGGTGGCCGGGTCGTACTTGTTCGGCCAGTCGATCAGCTCGACCTTGTACTTCCCCCCGGAACGCGCCCAGGTGGTCAGGTCAATGGTGATGGTCCCGCTGGGACCGACCGGGTAGGTCTGAGTCTGCCTCGACAGGTCACTGGTGACCCGGATAGTCGCTCCGGCCAGGGCGGTCTGGATCTGCGGATTGAGCGTGCCCGCCGCGGCGAACTCCCTGAACACATTGACCGTCAACTTGCCATCGCCCGGCTGGGCGAAGACCGGCGTGGCTGGCGCCAGTAGGGCACCGGCGCAACTCAGCGCCACCATTGCCCGCCAGACTGTTCGTCTGATCACGTAATTCCCATCTCTGCCTCGCGGTCGTCATGGGTGGAGCACAGGGCAGGGTTTCCGAGAGCCCTGGATGTTCGGTGGCTTCAGGCAGAAGAGACGCGGGTCAGGTTCTCGGACATCAGGCCGCCACGAGCCCCGACGGAACGTCGACCCGGCACTCCACCCCAGCCACCTCCCACCTATAGTAATCGACCAAATACACAGCGTGACCATAGGTTGAATGGGTGACCCTCCAGGCGCGGTCGGCGCACGTCGGACATGTACACGAGCCTGCTCCCCGAAACGGATCTGGCGATCGCGGAAAATCTCGGGCCGGCTTGTGCGGCGAGCGTGCACTGGGACGCCATCACCCGCGCCACGCGAGAGGTCGCGGCCACCGGGCTGTTCATCGCAATCGGATACGACCCGCGCACCAAGCTTTCCGCTGTCAGCTCGATCCGGACGAGGAGGGCTGCTTCAAAGTCGCCGCACCCACCAGCGTCACGATGAATATCCTCGCCCGGGGGCAGATCGTGGCTCGGCGACCGCCCTACAGGAGAGTGGCCTGCGGAACCCGGCCTTCGGCGACCGTGGCAGCTTTGGGACTGCTCCAGCAGCGCTCTTCGCACGGCTGAGGCACCGCGAACGAGATCGGCATCCGCAGGAAGCCGGAAGGCCATCGGTGCCGGGAAGGAGTGCCCCGGCTCGACATGTCCGTCCGTGTCCCGCCATTCCGCTCGTGTGGCGGGCCCACGAGATCCACGCGTCGGCTGAAGAGACCCTCAGCCCTCCCCTGTCGCCCGTCAGTCGCACCGGGACACCGGAAAAGCGCATGCTGGCCGCCGCACGAGCAAACACCCAGGTCAGCGCACTCGTCCCCGAGGCTTCAGGGGGGTTGCGGGCAGCTCGGGGGCAGACAGTGGGGGACCGTCGTAGCCGTGAACGGTGCCGAACCGGGCTCCTGTCTCCCAGTCCGCACGAGCCTGTGCGATCTCCTCCTGGGACCGCCCGATGAAGTTCCACCACATGATCAGCTCCTCGTCGAACGGCTCGCCGCCCAGGAGCATGAGGCCCGCGTCGCTGTCCGCCCGCAACGGAAGTTCAGTGCGGCCGCAGCCGAGGTAGAGCATCGAGCCGGGCAGTACGGGTACCCCGTCGACCTCGGCCCGGCCGGACATGGAGAGCACCGCGTACTCGAAGTCCGGTTCGAGTGGCAGCCGGGCCTCGGCCCCGGCCCTCAGGGCCAGGTCGGCGCCGACGATCGGGGTGTACGCGGTACCGGGCGAGGCGGTGCCGTCGAGTTCGCCGAGGATCAGGGTGGCGGTGAGGCCGGGAGCCGAGACGGTCGGCAGGTCGGTGTGGTGCTGGAAGTGCGGCTCGACCCGTCGGTGGGCGTCGGGCAGCGCCACCCAGAGCTGGGCGCCGTGCAGGAACCTCGCGTGGGCGCGGGGACTCTCCTCGGAGTGGCTGATCGCGCGGCCGGAGGTCATCAGTCCGAGTTCGCGCGGGCGGATCGTACGGAGGCTGCCGAGGCTGTCCCGGTGCAGGACCTCCCCCTCGTGCAGCCAGCTGACCGTCTGGAGCCCCATGTGCGGGTGGGGCGGCACCTGCATCCCGGGTTCGTCCGCGATGTCGTCGGGTCCGTAGTGATCGACGAAGGCCCAGGCACCGACCATCCGGCGGCCGAGGTTGGGCAGCAGTCTGCGGACCTCGGTGGACTCGCCCAGCCGCACGTGGCGCGGGGTGAGGAGTTCGCGTACGGGCTCGGCGACGACGAAGCCGCGTCCGCCGCAGACGGCAGGCACGGCCTGGCGATCGAGATTGCTCATGGCCCTCAACCTATTCCCGCGCGGCACCGGGGTGCCGGTACCCACGCCGAAGATTTAGTGGAATATTAAACCAATGCGTCGCGTTGGCGCGTACAGAAGGACCGGGCGGCAGCCGGGTCGGTGGCAGGGCCCAGCCGGAGGCGTTCCGGTGGCGGTCCGCGGCAGAGGAGATCAAGTGAGCGACGCGTACTTCGAGTTCGGCACGGCCGCCGACCGCTGGGACCGTGCCCAGATGTTCTTCGAGGCGAAGGAGTACCTGACGGCGGCCCGCATCCTGGAGGGGCTGGTCGAGGAGGACCCGGAGCTGGTGTCGCCGCGGCTGCTGCTGGCCCGGACCTACTACCACTCGGCGCGTCTCGGCAAGGCCGAGACCGAGCTGCGGGCGGTGCTGGAGCGCGACCCGGTGGAGCACTACGCGCGGCTGATGCTCGGGCGCACCCTGGAACGCCAGGGCCGGGGCGAGGAGGCGGCCGGGCATCTGCGGATGGCGGCGGCGTTCGCCGGGGACTTCGACGCCTGATCTTCGGGGCACGGACGGGACAGTGGAGGTGACGTCGCCCCCGCCGGGTTCAACCCGCGGGGGCGACGTCCGGTGGCTGGCCGGGACGCGTGGTCCCGGTCAGCCGGTGACGGCGGTGCGGTGCGCCGCGCCGCTCCCGGCCGCTCCCGGCACCAGCAGCCGTTCCGTCAGGTGACCGAAGACCAGGCCGAAGGCCGCCCACAGGGTGGCCTGCACGGCGAGGGTGCTCAGCCGGAACTCCCACAGCAGGGTGGCTGGGAAGCCCTCGCCGACCTCGTCGTACGAGGGCAGGAACACATACGAGAGCCCGATGACCACGACGTAGGCGAGGGACGCCGCCACCGTGGCGTTCCAGTTGCCGAGGCGGGGGGCCAGCCGCTTGCCGAGGATCACCGCGGCGACGGCCAGCAGCACGCCGAGCGCGACCATCAGGAAGAAGAGGGCGGTGCGCCTGCCGATGGTGTCGGGGTTGCCGACGGCCGGCGGGTTGGCCGGGTACTTCAGGAACGGCACGACGTACACGGTCAGCAGTGCCGCGCCCGCGACCAGGGCGGCCGTGGCACGCGGACCGAACCGGCCGATCCGGCCGAGGGCGTAGCAGAAGACGAGCGCGGCGATGCCGCCGGTCGCCACGCCGAAGACGAGCACCCCGGTGGCCAGCCCGGCGGTGGACTGCACGGTGCGGCTGACGAGCTCCTCGCCCGCGCCATGGGAGTGGCTGTGCGCCTCTTCGAGGGCGATGGCCGCGTCGACGCGCGACTCACCGAGGAAATAGGCGACGAGCAGCGCGAGCACGCCCGCGGCGAGACCGGCCAGCATGCCGCGGACGAGAAGGGCTCTGACGGATATGGAGTTCATGGGGGTTCCCCTGGATCGCGCGGCGGGTCAGTGGCAGGGGAAACCGAGAAGGTGACGGCCGTCGTGGACCCACTCGTGAACGCCTTCGCCGGAGATGACGGCGGTGGCGCCCTGCTCGGCGCCGACGAAGTAGAGCAGGACGAGCATGAGGATGCCGAAGAAGACCGCCCAGGGTGCGAGGGCCTTCAGCGAGATGGGGGTGATCGCCGGTGCGGCGGTGGCGGGGGCAGCAGTCTGCGCCATGGCAGAACCTCCTGAGGGAACACGCGTCCCGATCGTGGTGCCTGAGACGTGGGTACTGGGTCTGACTTCCCGCACACGTACGGGTTCACAGTGGCGCGACCGTGCCGGATTCCCACCGGACTTCCAAGTGCACCCACGTCATGTCCGCCGTGACCATACCGCTCGGGGCCATCCGCCGCCATGGCCCCGACGCCGGTCGGACGACCCGGTGTCAAGGTGGGTGCCTCACGAGAGCACAGAGGGCCGCAAGGGCTAGGAGTTGACCGGATCATGACCGTTCGCGTGATGTTGATCGCGCCGGCGCTGAACGCCGCGCTGCGCGAGGCGCGTTTCGACGGGGACGTCCCCCTGGACTCCGCCGGGGTCCGCCGGGCACGGGCCGCCGCCCCCGGCGTGCCGGACGCCGGTCTGCTGCTGCGCGGGCCGTCCGGGCGGTGCGCCGCGACCGCCGGGGCTCTGGGGCTGGGTCTGCGCACGGTGCTCGAACCGGCCGTGCGCGGCTGGGACATGGGCCGGTGGAGCGGTCGGCGGCTGGACGAGGTGAGCGCGGCCGAGCCCGCGGCGGTGTCGGCCTGGCTGGCCGATCCGTCCGCGGCTCCGCACGGCGGCGAATCCCTGCTGGAACTGTGCTCCCGGGCGGGGCACTGGCTGGAATCCCTCGGGTCCGGCCCTGACCCGGAGGGGAAGGAGGTCCGCGTGCTGGCCGTCGTCGAGCCCTCGGTGGTGCGGGCGGCGACCGTCGCGGCGCTCGCCCTGCCGCCGGAGTCCTTCTGGCGACTGGATGTCGCGCCGCTCACCCTGACCACGCTCAGCGGACGGTCCGGCCGGTGGAATCTGCGGTGCGGGCAGCCACTGTCCCCGGCACCGGCCGACTGACACCCCGTCCGCCCGGTCCGTCCCTCGTCCGTGTGCAAGAACTGCGGTCCGGCCACCTTCCCGGCGCGATGTTGCTTCACTTCTTGCTTCACGTACAGCATCACGGCCTCTCCTGACCCCCACACCAGCGGCCCGTCATACGTATGACCACGCACGGCCGCTCTGTTCCGCACGGGAAGGACCCTCATGACCCCTCCGCATCGCCCGCGGCGTCTGCTCACGTCCGCGCTCTGCACGCTTTCCGCACTCGCCCTCGTCCCGGCCCTCTCCGGACCGGCGTCCGGAACTTCCGTCCCCGGGCCGCGCGCCGCCGCGGCAGCGGGTTTCTCCGACGACTTCGACGGCCCCGCGGGCTCCGCCGTGGACGGCGCCAAGTGGCAGATCGAGACCGGCGACAACGTCAACAACCATGAGCGGCAGTACTACACGGCCGGGAACAACAACGCGGCCCTCGACGGCGAGGGACATCTGGTCATCACCGCCCGCCGCGAGAATCCGGGCAACTACTCGTGCTGGTACGGGACATGTGAGTACACCTCGGCACGGCTGAACACCTCCGGAAAGTTCAGCCAGACGTACGGTCACGTCGAGGCGCGGATGAAGGTGCCGCGCGGCCAGGGCATGTGGCCGGCCTTCTGGATGCTGGGCGACGACATCGGCCAGGTAGGCTGGCCGAATTCGGGCGAGATCGACGTGATGGAGAACGTGGGCTTCGAACCCTCCACCGTCCACGGCACCCTGCACGGTCCGGACTACTCCGGCTCCGGCGGCATCACCGGCGCGTACAGCCTGCCCGGCGGCCAGGCGTTCGCCGACGACTTCCACACCTTCGCCGTCGACTGGGCGCCGGACTCGGTGACCTGGTCGGTGGACGGAAACGTGTACCAGCGCCGTACCCCGGCCGATCTCAGCGGCAAGACCTGGGTGTTCAACAAGCCCTTCTTCCTGATCCTGAACCTCGCGGTCGGCGGCGACTGGCCCGGCAACCCCGACGGCAACACCACCTTCCCGCAGCAGCTCGTCGTCGACCACGTACACATCACCACCAGCGGGGTGAGGCCGCCCGCCTGACCCACCGCACTCTCCCCCGCCGCACTGCCGGTGCCTGCCGGTGCCTGCCGGTGCCTGCCGGTGCCTGCCGGTCACAGCATCCGCAACGACGGGCCGCCGCCACCCGGTCCCGCCGAGGACGGCGACCGCTACGGGGGGGGAGGGGGAGATGGCGGGCACGACGCGTGGTGGCCGCGCACGGTCTCCCCGGCGCTCAGCCCCGGTACGTCTCCAGCAGCCGCAGCCAGACCTCGCTGATCGTGGGGTACGCGGGGACGGCGTGCCACAGGCGGTGGACGGGCACCTCGCCCGCGACCGCGACGGTCGCCGAGTGGAGGAGTTCACCGATGCCGGGTCCGACGAAGGTGACGCCGAGCAGGATCTCCCGGTCGAGGTCGACGACCATGCGGGCGCGGCCCCGGTAGCCGTCCGCGTACAGGCCGGAGCCCGCCACGGCGGCGAGGTCGTAGTCGACGGCGCGGACCCGGTGGCCCGCCCGCTCGGCCTCGGCGAGGGTGAGTCCGACCGAGGCGGCCTCCGGGTCGGTGAAGACGACCTGAGGGACGGCGGCATGGTCGGCGGTGGCGGCATGGGCGCCCCAGGGGCCGGTCTCCAGAGGCGGGGCGCCGGTGGCGCGGGCGGCGATCGCGGCGCCCGCGACGCGTGCCTGGTACTTGCCCTGGTGGGTGAGGAGCGCCCGGTGATTGACGTCGCCCGCCGCGTAGAGCCAGTCGCTTCCCTCGACGCGGCAGCTGTCGTCGACGATGAGCCAGGAGCCGGGTTCCAGACCCACCGTCTCCAGTCCGAGGCCGTCGGTGCGCGGGGCCCGGCCGGTGGCGAAGAGGATCTCGTCGGCCTCGATCCGTTCGCCGTCCTCCAGTTCGACGGTGACCGGTCCGTCCGGGTCGGGGCGGTGGACGGCGGCGACCGAGGCACCGGTACGGAGGTCCGCCCCGGCCTCGGTGAGGGCCTGCGCGACCAGTTCACCGGCGAAGGGTTCCATCTTCGGCAGCAGCCCCGTACCGCGGACCAGCAGCGTCACACGGGCACCGAGGGCCTGCCAGACGGTCGCCATCTCCACCCCGACGACACCGCCTCCGACGATCACCAGACGGCCGGGCACCTTCTGCGCGCTGGTCGCCTCCCGGCTGGTCCAGGGCCGGGCCGTGCCGACGCCGGGCAGGTCGGGGACGACGGCGCGGCTGCCGGTGCACAGGACGACGGCGTGGCGGGCGGTGAGCCGGTGCTCCGTGCCGTCGGACGCGGTGACGGCGACCTCCCTCTCGCCGGTCAGCCTGCCGGTGCCGCGGTGGATGTCGGCGCCGATCCCGTCCAGCCAGGCCGCCTGTCCGTCGTCCTTCCAGTACGAGGCGTAGCTGTCTCGGTGGGCGAGGACCGCCCCGGTGTCCAGCGGCCCCCGCACGGCGGCGGCGAGGCCCGGGACGCGGCGGGCGTCGGCGCGGGCGACCACCGGGCGCAGCAGGGCCTTGCTGGGCATACAGGCCCAGTAGGAGCATTCACCGCCGATCAGCTCCGCCTCGACGACCGCGGCGGTCAGCCCGGCGGCCCGGACCCGGTCGGCGACGTTCTCACCCACCGGTCCCGCTCCGATGACCACGACGTCGTACTCGGTGTTCAGGGAAGCATCTGTCATGGGGACAGTCTGGCCGCGGGTGTGGGTGACGGCCACATGGGCAGGCGGAATAGCACGGGGGCGGGCACCGTTGTCCGGTCAGGTCCAAGTGGGCACAGGAATGAGGTACCGGAACATGAGCACCATCGAGCTCACCAAGGAAAACTTCGACGAGGTCGTCAACGAGAACAACTTCGTGCTGATCGACTTCTGGGCTTCCTGGTGCGGTCCGTGCCGGCAGTTCTCGCCGGTGTACGAGGCGGTGTCGGAGCGCCACGGCGACGTGGTCTTCGCGAAGGTCAACACGGAGGAGCAGCAGGAGCTGGCGGCGGCCTTCGAGATCCGTTCCATTCCCACACTGATGATCGTCCGGGAGAACGTGGCGGTGTTCGCGGAGCCCGGGGCGCTGCCGGAGGCGGCCCTGGAGGACATCATCAGGCAGGCCCGCACGCTGGACATGGCCCAGGTGCGCCAGTCCATCGAGGAGCAGAAGGACCAGGGGCAGGGGCAGCAGTAGGTGCTCGGGCACGCCGGGGCCGGGCCGTGGGGCTCAGGTCCCGGCGCCGGGCCCGGTGTCCCGTTCCCTGACCCGGGCGGTGAGGCCGTAGGTCAGTTCGGCCCCGTCGACCAGCAGGGCCTCCACCGTCCGGGTCTCCGGGTCGACGTCGGCGACGACACCGTCACCGGCGTACCGGGGGTAGCCGGACGCGCCCGTCTCACCGGTTGCCGAGACGACCGCCGACCGGACCGCGCCGCCGGATGGAGCGCTGCCGCCGGATGCGGCCGCGTCGGTCTTGGCCGTTTCCTTTCCTCCGGCCTTTTCGGCTTTTCCGGCTTCCCCGGTTCCGGCCTGCCCGGTCCCGGCCTCCCCGGCTTCGGCGGTGTCTTCGACGAATCCGGGGACCAGCAGGATCTCGTAGCTCTGCGGATGGCTCATGGCCTCACGTTAAAGGCTGTTTCGCGGTCCGGTGCGGAGCCGTGCGCACCGGACCGCCGGGTGTCTCAGGCGGACTCGCGCCGCACCACCGCGGCCCGCAGCAGATCGTGACACTCGGGGCTGCCGCCGGGTTCTCTGACCAGCCGGTCCACCAGTTCCGCGAGCGGCTGGGCGGTGGCCAGTTCCATGCGTACGGTGGTGAGCCGGGGCCGCAGCAACCGGCCCAGCATCAGGTCGTCGGCACCGATCACCGCGGTCTCGCGGGGTACGTCGACGCCCGCATCCTGCAGGGCGCGCATCAGCAGCATGGCGTACGCGTCGTCGAAGGCGAAGACGGCGTCGAGGTCCAGGGCGCGCCAGCGGGCGGCGAGCCGGGCGGCCGACTCCTCGTCGTAGCGCAGCGGCAGTGGTTCCACCCGGGCCGTGAGGCGCCGGGCGGCCCGCCGGGCCCCGGCCAGCCGGGGTTCGGCCAGCCGGCGCAGGCCGCTCTCCTCAGGCATGACCACGCCGATGCGGCGGCGTCCGCCCGCCAGCAGGTGCGCCACCGCGCAGTCACCGACCACTCGTTGGTCCATGACCAGCGCGTGGGCGCCGGGCACCGGGCGTGGGCCGAGGGTGATCACGGCCTTGGCCCCGGACCGCCGGAGTACGGAGATACCGGGCGCGGTGAGGTCGATGGTGCCGGGGGCGATGACGGCGACCGGGCGGAGTTCGGCCCAGGCGCGCGGCGCGTCCCGCGGATCCAGTCCGGTGCTGCCGTACTGGACGACGGTGTAGTCGAGTCGGCGCAGCCCCGACTCCATTTCGTGGAAGAAGCGGTGGTGGAACGGCCCGGCCGGGACGTCGGCGGTGGGCAGCAGCACCATGCGGGTGTGTCCGGCGCGCAGGCTGCGGGCCGCGGCGTGCGGCACGTAGCCCAGTTCGTCGGCGGCTTCCCGGACCCGGCGGCGGGTGGTCTCGCTGATCCGCACGGAGGAGCTGTTGTTCAGCACGTACGAGACGGTGGCCCTGGAGACCCCGGCGAGCCGTGCGACGTCGACGCTGGTGGGTACGGGGCGTTCAGTGGGCTGATTCGGTAACTGGCTCATGGCGTCGGGCAGTCTTCCAGACCCGTGCCGTACGGGTACGCCCCGGGGCAGGCACAGGTCCGGCGCGGGCGCCACCGGCCCCGTGCCCCGGCCACCGCGGCGGCGGGGCCTACCGTGTGGGGATGATCTACGAGCACCGTGACAACAGCACCGCCCCTCCGGCCGGCTCCCCGGGCCGCTCCGGCCCGGCCGCCACCACGGAGGCCGACCCGCGCGAGGCGGGACCGGTCCGCACCTCCTACGCACCCGACCGCGACGGCGACCCGGACCCCGGGGAAATCGTGTGGACGTACGTCCCCTTCGAGGAGAACGACGGACGCGGCAAGGACCGCCCGGTCCTGGTGGTGGCCCGGGAGGCCGCGGGCACGCTGCTCGCCGTGCGGCTCTCCAGCAAGCGGCACGAGCGGGACCGTGAGTGGGTCGCGCTCGGGGCCGGTCCCTGGGACAGCTCCGGCCGCCCGTCCTGGGTCGATCTGGACCGGGTGCTGCGGGTGCACGAGGACGGCATGCGGCGGGAGGCGTGCGCGCTGGACCGGACGAGATTCGACCTGGTCATCGGGCGGCTGCGGGAGCGCTACGGCTGGTCGTAGGCCGTCGCCGGGGTGCCTTCGACGCCGAGCACACGGTGGAAGGCACCCCGGGTGGCGGAGTCCGGCGACCGGTCGAGGACGCCGAAGACGATCTGCTCGAAGTGCCCGGCGAACCGTCCGCCGTCCAGGAGCAGCGCCCGGAACGTCCGGGCCACCTGCGCCGGATCGTTGCGGAACACACCGCAGCCCCAGGCCCCCAGCACCAGCCTGCGATATCCGCGCACCGCCGCGACCTCCAGCACCCGCTCCGCCCGGGACGTGAGCGCGGCGGGGATGCGGTGGGCCTGTTCGGGGGTTCGCGCGCGGATGACTCCGGCGTTGGGCGCCGGGGAGGTCAGGAAGCCGACCGTGAACGGCGCGTCGAGCAGCCGTCCCCGGTCGTCCCGGAACACCGGTACGCCCGGGGAGTGAATCACCCGGTCGGTGTAGAAGGCGTCGCGTTCGGCGCGGTGGTGGGCGTAGTACTCGGGTGCGCGCAGCAGGGTCGTGTAGAGGGCGGAGGCCCGGCACAGGGCTTCCTCCTGGGCCTGGGCGCCGTTGAGGTAGCCGCCGCCGGGATTGCGGGCGGAGGCGTAGTTGAGGACGGCGATCTTGCCGGGGGCCTCGCCGGTCATGCGGTGGGCGGCGGCCAGGCTGCTCTCGCCGGTGACCTCGACGGCCGGGATGCGGTCGCCGTCCAGTGCGGCGAGGGGCACCGGCTCGGGCCCGTACAGCCTGGTCCCCGAGAACGCGCTGCTCAGCGCCCGTTCGATGGATATCTCCCGGCCGTCCCGGGTGCGGTAACGGCCCGCTTCGACGATGGCCTCGGTCTCTCGCGCGATGCCGCGCAGCCGTGCGCTCATCGGTACTCCCCCATGTGGTGCATACGGGGCATGCTCGGTGCCCCGACGGCAAGGGCGCAACCGGATTTCCCTCACGCGGGGGCACTCTTGTGCGATCCATCCGCAGGGGTTTGGCTGGTGGGGAGAGACCTACGGAAGGAGACCCGGCATGTCGTTCGACACCACCGGGAACCATGGTCCGCCCGGCGGTTCCCCGCCCCTGGACGAGGGCGAGGCCGAGGACTTACTGCGCTGCATCTGCTTCAAGACGGGACCGCCCCGCAAGGTCGGTGTGGAACTCGAATGGCTCATCCACGACCGGGATCATCCCCGCGTCCCGGTCCCGCACCACCGTCTCGAAGCGGCCGCCGGCATCCTCCGGGCCCTGCCTCTGAGCGCGTCGGTCACCTTCGAGCCCGGCGGTCAGCTGGAGCTCAGCTCGCGCCCCGCCGGTTGCCTGATGGAGTGTGTCGACGCCACCGCCGCCGATCTCGCCGCGGTGCGCGCGGCCCTGGACCAGCTGGGGCTCGTGCCGGTGGGCCTCGGCGTCGATCCGTGGCACTCCCCCCGCCGTCTGCTGCGTGAACCCCGCTACGACGCGATGGAGATCGCGCTGGACCGGTCGGGCCCCGCGGGTCGCGTGATGATGTGCAACACCGCGTCCGTCCAGGTCTGTCTGGACGCCGGGGAGGAGGGGCCGGGCCCCCTGGGCTACGGGCGGCGCTGGCAGTTGTGCCATCTGCTGGGCGCGGTCCTGGTGGCCGTGTTCGCCAACTCGCCCCTGCGGCTGGGACGCCCCACGTCCTGGCGGTCCACCCGGCAGTCGTTGTGGGCCGCGCTCGACCCGTGGCGGCCGGTGGCACCGCCCCCCGGCCTGCCCCCGCGCGACGCCTGGGCCACGCACGTGCTGGACACCCCGGTGATGTGCATCCGGGACGACAGCGGGCCGTGGGCCGTGCCGAGCGGGCTGACGTTCCGCGAGTGGATCCGTTCCGGCGCGCCGAGACCGCCGGTGCGCGCCGATCTCGACTACCACATCAGCACGCTCTTCCCGCCGGTGCGGCCGCGCGGCCATCTGGAGCTGCGCATGATCGACGCCCAGTACGGTGCGGACGGCTGGCTGGTGCCGCTCGTGGTCACCACCGCCCTGTTCGACGATCCCAGGGCCGCCGAGACCGTGTTCCGTACCGTGGCACCGCTGGCCGGGACGGCGGGACCGGGGCCCGCACCGCTCAATCCGCTCTGGGTGCGCGCCGCCCGCGAGGGTCTGGCCGATCCGGAGCTGCGGGCGGCTGCGGTCACCTGCTTCGAGGCCGCGCTGGAGGCGCTGCCCCGGCTCGGGGCCTCGCGGCGGGTACAGGAGGCGGCGGCCGGATTCCACGACCGGTACGTGGCCCGGGGCCGCTGCCCGGCCGACGACCTGCCCGCACTGCTCGCGTCCGCCGCGTCCGGCGCTCCGGGCCACCCCTTCGAGGAGCCCCGCTCATGACCGACTCCTCCGTACACCGCGGCCCCGCGCCGGACGGGGCGGACCCCGAGGTGCTGCGGCAGCGTGCCCTCGCCGCGCTGCGCACCGCCCGGGACCGCACCGCGCGGCTCACCGACAGCGTGGACGACGGTGAACTGACCGCTCAGCACTCACCGTTGATGTCCCCGCTGGTCTGGGACCTCGCGCACATCGGCAACCAGGAAGAACTGTGGCTGCTGCGCGGGGTGGCCGGCCGGGAGGCGATGCGCCCGGAGATCGACGGCCTGTACGACGCCTTCGAACACCCCCGGGCGACCCGTCCCTCGCTGCCACTGCTGCCGCCCGCGGAGGCGCGGGCGTACGCGGCGGAGGTACGCGGCCGGGCCCTGGACGTGCTCGACACCACCGCCCTGGACGACGGCCGCCCTCTGGTGCGTTCCGGCTTCGCCTTCGGCATGATCGCCCAGCACGAACAGCAGCACGACGAAACGATGCTGATCACCCATCAGCTGAGGTCGGGTCCGGCCGTGCTGGCGGCGCCGCTGCCGCCGCCCGCCGAGGACCCGGCGAACCTCCCGGCCGAAGTCCTGGTCGGAGGAGGCCCGTTCACGATGGGCACCTCCACCGAGCCCTGGGCCCTGGACAACGAACGCCCGGCACATGTGCGGGACGTACCGGGCTTCTTCCTCGACACCGCACCGGTCACCTGCGGCGCGTACCAGGATTTCATCGAGGACGGCGGCTACACCGAGCGGCGCTGGTGGGCGCCCGAGGGGTGGACGATGGTCCGCGAGCACGACCTGGCCGCCCCGCTGTTCTGGCACCAGGACGCCGGTCAGTGGCTGCGCCGCCGCTTCGGGGTCACCGAGCCGGTCCCCGGGAACGAGCCGGTGCTCCACGTCAGCTGGTACGAGGCGGACGCCTACGCCCGCTGGGCCGGGCGCCGCCTGCCGACGGAGGCGGAGTGGGAGAAGGCGGCCCGCCACGATCCGGCGTCGGGGCGCTCGCGCCGTTACCCCTGGGGCGACGCGGACCCGGCGCACGGACAGGCCAACCTCGGCCAGCGCCATCTGCGGCCCGCGCCCGCCGGGGCGTACCGGCAGGGACGCTCCCCTTACGGCGCCGGGCAGCTGATCGGCGACGTGTGGGAGTGGACGGCCAGCGACTTCCTGCCGTATCCGGGCTTCTCGGCGTTCCCGTACCGGGAGTACTCGGAGGTGTTCTTCGGCCCCGCCCACAAGGTGCTGCGCGGCGGTTCGTTCGCCGTGGACGCGGTGGCGTGCCGGGGCACCTTCCGCAACTGGGACCTGCCGGTGCGGCGCCAGATCTTCTCCGGATTCCGTACCGCGAGGGATGCCTGATGTGCCGTCATCTCGCCTACCTGGGACCGCCGGTGCCGCTCGGCGAGCTGCTGACCCGGCCACCGCACTCGCTGGTCCGCCAGTCCTGGGCGCCACGACACCAGCGGTACGGCACGGTCAACGCGGACGGCTTCGGCGTCGGCTGGTACGCGGACGGCGACCCGGTGCCGGGGCGGTACCGGCGCCGGGGCCCGGTCTGGGGTGACGAGACCTTCGCCGACCTGGCCCGGGTGGTGCGCAGCCCGGCACTGCTCGCCGCCGTCCGGGACGCCACCGAGGCGGGCGCCGACGGCGAGGCTGCCGCCGCCCCGTTCACCGCCGGGCCGCTGCTGTTCAGCCACAACGGCGCGGTGAAGGGCTGGCCGTGGTCGGTCGCCCCGCTCGCCGCGGCACTGCCCCCGGCCGAACTGCTGGCCCTCACCGCGCGCTGCGACTCGGCGCTGCTCTGGGCCCTGGTGCGGCGGCGCCTCGCGGACGGCGACGGGCTGCCGGAGGCCGTCACCGGCACGGTGCTGGACGTGGCCGCCGCGGCACCGGAGTCCCGGCTGAACCTGCTGCTCACCGACGGCACGTCGATCGTGGCGACGGCCTGGGGCGACACCCTGTGGTGTCTCACCGGGCCGGGCCCGCGCACGGTCGTGGCCTCGGAACCGTACGACGACGATCCGCGCTGGCGCCCGGTCCCCGACCGCACCCTGCTGGTGGCGACCCGCGCCGATGTCTCACTGACCCCGCTCAAGGAGCCCCTTGCGTGAGCCCGTTTCTGCTGACCCGCACCCTGCCCGCCGACGCGACGGACGCGGCGCTGCGCGCCGATGTCCTGCACGGCCTGACCCGGCACCCCAAGACGCTGCCGCCCAAGTGGTTCTACGACTCCCGGGGCAGTGAGCTGTTCGAGGAGATCACCCGGCTGCCCGAGTACTACCCGACCCGCGCGGAGCGGGAGATCCTGGTCGAGCGGAGCGACGCGATCGCCCGCGCCTCGGGGGCCCGGACCCTGATCGAACTGGGGTCGGGTTCGTCCGAGAAGACCCGCCATCTGCTGGACTCGCTGCCCTCGCTGCACAGTTACGTACCGGTCGATGTCAGCGAGAGCGCGCTGTGCGGCGCCGCCGAGGTGCTCCTCGCGCAGCGGCCCGCGCTCTCGGTGCACGCCCTGGTCGCCGACTTCACGGGCGGGCTGGCGCTGCCCGGCACTCCGGGGCCCCGGCTGCTGGCGTTCCTCGGCGGCACGATCGGCAACCTGCTGCCCGAGGAGCGCGCGGCGTTCCTGCGGTCGGCACGGTCGCTGCTCTCCCCGGGCGACGCCCTGCTGCTCGGCACCGATCTGGTGAAGGAGGAGAAGGTACTGGTCGCCGCCTACGACGACGCGGCCGGAGTGACCGCGGAGTTCAACCGGAACGTGCTGCGGGTGGTGAACCGGGAGCTGGGCGCGGACTTCGACGCGGACGCCTTCGGCCATGTGGCGCTCTGGGATCCGGAGCACGAGTGGATCGAGATGCGGCTGCGGTCCCGGCGGGCGCAGACGGTGAAGATCCCGGCCCTGGATCTGCTGGTGAGCTTCGAGGCCGGTGAGGAAATGCGTACGGAGGTGTCGGCGAAGTTCCGCCGGGAGGGGGTCCGGGCGGAACTGGACGCGGCCGGTCTGCGGCTGGATCAGTGGTGGACGGATTCCGGGGAGCGGTTCGCGCTCTCGCTGGCGACAGCTCTCTGAGCACGGCGGGCCAGGGCGCGGCGGCCGGGGAACCCGCCCGCCGGGATCGGCGCCAGCACGCGGATCTCGGCGGTCAGCCCGGCCGCCGTCACCACCCGCCACAGTGAGGTGAGGAGCGGGTCGTCGCCGACGAAGGCGGCGGCACCGGCCGGGACGTGGTCGTTGGCCGGTGCCGGCTTCTGGCGGCCGGGGGGCCGCGGGGGCGCGGTGTGGTAGCTGAGGTGTACCGGCAGGACCGTGGCGTTCGCGTCGATCGCGGCCTGGAAGGCGGCCGGTGCGAACCGGCCGCCGGGTCCGCGCCCGCACCAGGTGGTGCCCTCCGGGTAGACCACCACCCGCCCGCCGCGGCGCAGCGCCGCGGCGAGGGCACGGACGGTCGCGGGCAGCGCGCGCAGCCGGTCGCGGTCGACGAAGAGGGTGCCGCCGCGCGCGGCGAGCGGGCCGAGCAGCGGCCAGTCGCGGATCTCGCGCTTGGCCAGCATCCGGCCGGGAAGCACGGCGGCGACGAGTGGGATGTCCAGCCAGGAGATGTGGTTGGCGACGACGAGCGTGCCCGTCGTCCCGGAACTCACCGGCGTCCCCGGCGTCCCCGGCGTCCCCGGCTTCCTGGCGGACGGCACGGGGGCTCCGGTGATCCGCACCCGTACGCCGAAGGCGCGCACGACCCCGTACGACCAGCGCCGGATCAGCCGTTCCCGGCGGGCCGCCCCGAACAGGGGCAGCAGGGGTGCCCCCAGCGCACCGGCCAGGACGCAGGCGCATCCGGCGAGCAGCAGGGCCGCGGCGGCCGGGCGGCGGCGTCTCCGGCCGGTGTGACCGGCGCAGGTGCGCGGGGTGCAGGGTGCGGTGGGCAGCCAGGGGTTCATCGCAGCGGGGCGAGGGCGAGGAAGTGGCGCAGGTAGCGGGGGTCGGTGCGGCGCAGCGACAGCAGGACGTAGAGGTCGGCGACGTCGAAGTCCGGGTCGTGGGCGGGGGCCCCGCACACCTGGGCGCCCAGCCGCAGGTAGCCGCGGAGCAGCGGGGGCAGGGTGGCGAGCCCGGTGCGCACCGGCCGTGCTGCGGCGGTGGGCTGCCACAGGCGGCGCGGGGTGACCCAGTGGTCCTCGGGGGCGAGGTACTTGGTCCGTACGGTCTCCCAGGCACCGGCCGCCGCGGCGCCGCCGTCGGCGAGGGGGATCGAGCAGCAGCCGGCCAGCCAGTTGTGTCCGGTGCGTTCCATGTAGCGGGCGAGTCCGGCCCAGATGAGGGCTATGACGGCGCCGTCGCGGTGGGCGGGGTGGACGCAGGACCGTCCGACCTCGACCAGGTCGTCGCGGATCGGGCCGAGCCGTCCGAGGTCGAACTCGCTCTCCGCGTAGAGGCCCCCGGCGGCCCTGGCCCGCTCGGGCGGCAGGACCCGGTAGGTGGCGACGACCTCGCCGGTGGTCTGCTCCCGGACGAGCAGGTGGTCGCAGTACGCGTCGAAGGCGTCGGTGTCCAGGCCGGGTTCGGTGCCGTCCAGCCGGGCGCCGAGCTCACCGGCGAAGACCTGGTGGCGCAGGCGCTGGGCGGCACGCACCTCGTCCCGGCCGGCGGCCAGGGACACCCGGTAGCGCGGCTGGGCGGGGGCGGCGGAGGGCGAAGTGGCGGGGAGGGAGGCAATGGGCAGCGCGTTCATGACAATCTCCCGGACGGATCGGTAAGGGCGGCTGCCGGGCCGCCGCACGGGGTGCGACGGCCCGGCCCCTTACTTCTTCCGTGACCGGCTTGATTCGACATGACCGCCCGGGAGCGCCGACATGTGGGACGCCTGAATCCCGGGGGTGGCCAGAAGCGGCCCCCCGGAGCCACCGCCGGGCGGTGCGGGTCAGTCCGCGGAGAGCTTGGCGGTGATCTTCGACGAGGCGTTCCGCGCCTCGCGCGCCGGGTCGCCGCCCTCCAGCACCGCCGTCATGTACGGCTTGATCGGGTTGTCGGCCTCGACGTCGGCCCACTGCGGGGAGTTGGGGGTCGCCCGGCCCTGGACGGCGCCCTTGGCCATCGCCGCCGTGCCCGCCTGGCCCGTCACGACACTCGCGAGGCCGGGCTTGTTGGGCACGTAGCTCATGGTCCGGGCGAGCTCCTCCTGCCACTTCCGGCCCGCCAGCGCCTTGACCACCTCGATGCCCTCGGCGCGCCGGTCCGCCTTCTCCGGAACGATGAGGTCGGAGCCGCCGGTGAAGACGGTGCCGGGCGCCTTCGCACTCTTTCCCGGAATGGGGAAGTAGCCCAGCTTGCCCTTGAGTTCAGGATTCCGCTTCAGGATCTGCGCCACGCTGCCGGGCACCGAAATGATCTGCGCGACATTACCCTCGGCGAACACGTCGGACTGCGGGGGCTTTTCCTCGTCAGCATCCTTGGGCCCGTCGCCGAGTCCCTGGAGTTCCTTGTAGAACTTCATACCGCGGAGCGCCGCGGGACTGTCCAGGGCTCCCTTCCACACACCGCCCTCGTCCACGGCCAGTTCACCGCCCTCGTCCCAGATGAATCCGGCGAGTACGTACCAGTTCTGGCCCGCGAGATAGATTCCCTGGTTTCCGTCCTCGTTCAGCAGCCGGGTGTCGGCGATCCACTCGGCCCGGGTCTTCGGCGGGTTCTTGATTCCGGCGCGCTCGAAGATCTCCTTGTTGTAGATCACCACACGGTTGGCCGCATACCAGGGAATGCCGTACTGCAGGCCGTTGACGCTGCCCGGATCGGCGAGGCCCGGGAGCCAGTCCTCGCTGCCGAGGTCCCTCACCGCCTCCAGGGTCAGATCGCGCAGACCGCCGCTCTCCGCGTACTGGGCGACCTGGGTGTTTCCGACCTCGATGACGTCGGGGGTGTCCTTACCCTTCAGGGCGCGAATGACCTTCGGACCGATTCCGCTCCAGCTCTGGAACTTGAACTCCAGCTCGATGGAGGGGTGTTCCTTCTCGAAGTCCGCGGTGAAACGCTTGAGGAAATCGGCGGAAACACTGTCCTTCATCAGCCAGACAGTGACTTTCCCGCCGTCAGAAGCACCCGATCCCCATCCCACTCCACAGCCTCCCAGCGCAAAGGAGGAAACGAGCGCGACGGCACCGACGAGTATGCGGTTCTTCACCAGGTTCACCTTCTGCTGAACAAATAACGACTGGATTCAGGAACCCGGTGTGGGGGACTGCGGGCGGCGCTCGCACGGGCGTGGCTGGATTTTGGTATGGACCATTGATTTGGTCAAGCGGCGTTCATCGGTTGTTTCACTCGCCGACCCCTCGCGGAGTCGGGCCGGATGGGGCACCGTGATAAGGACGAGAGGAGACATAAGATGTCAAACCACACCTATCGGGTCACCGAAATCGTGGGAACCTCCCATGAAGGGGTCGATGACGCCATCCGCCGAGGCGTCGCAAGAGCTTCGGAAACGTTGCACAATCTCGACTGGTTCGAGATCACTCAGGTGCGCGGCGAGATCAGGGACGGCCGGATCGAGCACTACCAGGTGGGCCTGAAGGTCGGGTTCCGGCTCGACGAGACCAGCTGACCCGCCCGGCCCGTCCCGGCCCGTCCCTTCCCGGCAGGCCACGGCGGGTCGCGCCGGGTCAGGTACGGCCCTCCCGCTCCTGGGCGTCCCGGAGCGCCTCGGACGACGTCGCCCAGCGGGCCCGCACCACGGAGAATCCGGCCCGTTCGGCCGCGTCGCAGACGAGTTCGTCGTCGTCGACCAGCATCCGCACCTCACGCTCCCGGCCCAGCCGGCGCAGGATCTCCAGCTTGGTCCGCCGGGCCGGTCGGCGGTCGTCGTTGCCGCGCATGTACACCCGCCCGTCGGGCAGCCCGTGCGCGGCCAGCCAGGCCAGGGTGTCCCGGCGGCACCGCTCGGGCCGCCCGGTGAGGTATCTGACCTCGCACTCCTCGGCGCTGCTCAGCGCCAGCCGCACCCCTTCGGCCAGCGGCGGGTCATCGACGGCCGCCGCGAAGAAGCCGTCCCAGTCGCGCCGCGGGCCCTCCAGGTAGTGCTGACGGTGGCCGCTGTCCGCGAGCGTGCCGTCCACATCGAATACGGCCAGAGGCCGCGGGTCGCTCTTCACTCCCCCATCCCATCAGACCAGCACGGCCACCAGAAGGACCAGGGCGAACGCTCCGGCCGCCACCGCGGCGGCCCGCAACGACCGGCGCCGGGACCAGACCGGGAGCACCTCCGGGCCGCCCTGTCCGGGGAAGACGCAGAAGACGTGGCCGGGGTCGTCCGCTATCGCCACCGACACCAGGGGCAGCCACTCAAGCTCGGCGCGCCTGGCGGCCTCGCCCGGCCGGGCCGCCAGGGCCGCACGGACCGCCTTCACGTGCTCCGGGTCCAGCGTCCCGGGGAGCGGTGCCCGCGCCGAGGTCAGGGTGGCCCGCTCCCAGGTGCCGCCGCTCCCGGTCCGCCGCCGGACGCGCAACGGCGGCGCGGGGTCCGGCAGTCTCGCCGTGCTGTGTCGCGGGGCCCGGCCGACCAATCCGGCGGTCCAGCGGGCGAGCGGGCCCGTACCGTCGCACGGGGCGTGCTTCGTGGCCCCCTCACCCTCGCAGGCCGGGCAGTTCCGCAAGCCCGTGCCGTCGCACCGCGGGCACGGATCGGCGCCCCGGCCACGGCACTTCGGGCAGGCCGACCGGAGCTTGCCGCACTTCACGCAGGTGGTCCGCGCACCAGCCCCGTCGCCCACGGCTCCGTTCCCGCGGCGCTTGCCGGTGCCGTCGCACCAGGTGCACGACTCCTCCCCCTCGCAGGCGGCACACCCCGCCCCGGTCCGGCAGACCGGTTTCCCCGCTCCCCGGCAGCGCGGGCACGGCCGGCGCCCCGCAGGCCACCGTCCGTACCAAGCCGCTGAGCACCAGCTCCACCTCGTGCGGCCGGACCGGGTCCGTCGGCGGCCCGGCCGGGTGGCCGCCCAGCTCCCCCTCGTACGTCGGCAGCCCCGAGGGGTCGTACCGTCCGGGCCTGGTCTCCGTCCGGGTGGCGCGGGTCTCCACGGAGCGCACGACGCGCAGACCGAGCATCGGGAGCGGGGTGATGTCGGCGCCGGTGCGCCGCAGTTGCCAGCCCTGTCCTGGGCGGCCGATGTGCCGGGCGACCGCTTCGAGGGCGTCGCCCCCGGACAGTGCCCCGGCCATGACGGCGTGCGCCTCCCGGCGGGCGCGCCACGCGCCCGGGGCGGCGTACGGTCGGCGCCGTCCGGCCTGCAAGAGGTCCGTATGTGCACCACGGCGGGCGCCTCCGCACACACCCCGCGTACCCGCCCGCGCACCCGCCCGCGCGCGGAGGGGGCATCCCCCGCTCGCGTTCCGTGAAGACCGCAAAGGTTGTACACGATGCGCATGGAACCAAAAACGAGCGTAAAGCTATATTCATCTTTGTGGCATCCAACGTAAACCAAGTGAAGCGAATACTCCTCCGCTCGGGGAAGAGCCCCTACGACGTGGTACCGGTCGAGCGCGCCCTGCACGAGGACGTGTTCGCCACCAACGCGGGCAACCTGATCTTCAGCGACGCCGCTCACAAGATCCTTGAGACGCCACACACGGAGGTGGTGTCCAACGGCATCGCCACCAGGGTCGCCGACGCGGACCGCATCAACAGCGAGTACGACGCCTTCGTCATCCCGCTGGCCAACGCCTTCCGGCCGTCCTTCGAACCGCAGCTGAAACGGCTGACCACGCTCATCTCGAAGCTGAAGATCCCGGTGGTCGTCCCGGGTGTCGGCGCCCAGACCGGAGTCAACTACTCCGCGGACCGGCTGAAGCCGATGCAGTCCACGGTCCACGCCTTCGTCTCCGCCGTGCTCGACCACAGCGCCTCGATCGGGGTCCGCGGCGAGTTCACCGAGCGGTACCTGCGGGACATGGGTTTCCGTGACGTGGACGTCATCGGCTGCCCGTCGATGTTCCTGCACGGCGAGAAGCTCACCATCCGGGAGGACGGCCAGGCCCTCGGCGCCGGATCGCGGATCGCCGTCAACGGTTCGCACGACGCGGTGCGCAAGACCAAGCTCGGGCAGATCATCAGCCGGACCCACACGTACTACCCGCACCTGCGGTTCATCGGCCAGAACCTGTCCGACGCCCGCCAGCTGCACTGGCGCGACCTGTCGCACCCGAACGCCGCGGTCACCAACATCCCCACCCACCCCGACCACCCGATGTACGCGGAGGACAAGGTCCGCGTCTACATCGACCCGGTCACCTGGATGGACGACCTGCGGGGCTTCGACTTCTCCTTCGGCTCGCGGATCCACGGCAACATCGCCGCACTGCTGGCCGGGACGCCCGCCACCGTGCTGTGCGGCGACTCCCGGACCCTGGAGCTGTGCCGCTACTTCGACATCCCGCACCGGATGCTCACCGAGGCTCCGGCCCACCTCGACCCCTCCGAGCTGTACGAGACGGCCGACTTCGGGCCGCTGACGCGCGGTCACCGGGAGCGGTTCGACCGGTTCACCAACTTCCTCGACAAGAACGGCCTGGCGAACACCTTCACCCACGGCGACAGCGGCGCGGCCTTCGAGAGCCGGATGAGCAAGCTGGCCTTCCCGCCGGGCGTCCGCCCCTGGACCGGCCCGGAGGCCGCCGAGCTGGCCCCCCGGCTGAACTGGCTGCAGACCCAGCTCACCGATCTGAGCGCCGAGAACACCAAGCTGAAGCGCCGGATCGCCAAGGCCGCCGCGGTGCCCGTTCAGCGCTCGACGTACCAGCGCGCCCGCAGCGTCGTGGGACGGCCCATCAAGCGCGCGCTGCGCCCCTCCCGCTGATCCGACGGTCTCCGGGGCCGGTCCGCCGGTCCCGGCTCCGGGCTGCCGGAAGACCTACTATCGGAGTGTTTGCCCCGGTCCGCCGGTGTCACCCCGATCCGTACGGAGTTGCACACATATGCCCACACCCCACGATCCGTACGTCCGGGTGCGCGGCGCCCGTGAGCACAACCTCCAGGACGTCTCGGTCGACATCCCGCGCGACACCCTCACCGTCTTCACCGGCGTCTCCGGCTCCGGGAAGTCCTCGCTCGCCTTCGGGACGATCTACGCGGAGGCCCAGCGCCGCTACTTCGAGTCCGTCGCCCCGTACGCACGGCGGCTGATCCACCAGGTCGGGGCACCCGCGGTCGGCGAGGTCACCGGCCTGCCGCCCGCCGTCTCGCTGGAGCAGCGCCGCTCGGCGCCCGGCGCCCGCTCGTCCGTCGGCACGGTCACCACGCTCTCCAACTCGCTGCGGATGCTGTTCTCGCGGGCCGGGGACTATCCGGCCGGGGCCGGGCGGCTGGACTCCGACGCCTTCTCGCCGAACACCGCCGCCGGGGCCTGCCCGACCTGCCACGGCCTCGGCCTCGTCCACCGCACCACCGAGGAACTGCTGGTCCCCGACCCCTCGCTGTCAATCCGCGAGGGGGCGATCGCCGCCTGGCCGGGGGCCTGGCAGGGCAAGAACCTGCGCGATGTACTGGACGCGCTGGGACATGACGTCGACCGGCCCTGGCGCGAGCTGCCCGCCCCGGAGCGGGAGTGGATCCTCTTCACCGACGAGCAGCCGGTGGTGACGGTCCATCCGGTGCGCGAGGCGGGACGCATCCAGCGCCCCTACCAGGGCACGTACATGAGCGCCCGCCGCTATGTGATGCACACCTTCGCGGACTCCAAGAGCCGTACGCTGCGGGCGAAGGCCGAACGGTTCCTGACCGCCGCACCGTGCCCGGACTGCCACGGCAGCCGGCTGCGTCCGCAGGCGCTGGCGGTCACCTTCGCCGGGCGGACGATCGCGGAGCTGGCCGCGCTGCCGCTGACCGCGCTCGCGGAGCTGCTGGACACGGCGGGCGGCGACAGCACGGCGCGGGTGCTGACGGCGGATCTGCTCGCCCGGATCGGTACGGTCACCGAGCTCGGCCTCGGCTATCTCAGCCTCGACCGGACGGCCCCGACGCTCTCCTCCGGCGAGCTGCAACGGCTGCGGCTGGCCACCCAGCTCCGCTCGGGCCTCTTCGGGGTCGTCTACGTACTGGACGAGCCGTCGGCCGGTCTCCACCCGGCGGACACCGCGTCGCTGCTGGGGGTCCTGGGGCGGCTGAAGGACGCCGGGAACACGGTTTTCGTGGTGGAGCACCAGATGGACGTGGTGCGGCGGGCGGACTGGCTGGTCGATGTGGGACCGCTGGCCGGCGAGCACGGGGGCCGCGTGCTGCACAGCGGCCCCCCGGCCGGGCTCGCGCAGGTGGCGGAGTCGGCCACCCGGCGTTTCCTGTTCGACGAGGGGCCCGCACCGGAGCGTGCCGTGCGGACTCCCACGGGGTGGCTGCGGCTGAACGGGGTCGACCGGCACAATGTCCGCGGAGTGGACGCGGCCTTCCCGCTCGGCGTGTTCACCGCCGTCACGGGCGTGTCGGGATCGGGGAAGTCGACGCTGACCGGCCAGGTGCTGGCCGGGCTGCTCACCGACCGGCGGCCGTCCGCCGGCACCGGGGAGCCGGGCACGGAGCCCGCGAGCCGCTGGTGCGCGTCGGCCGAGGGGCTGTCGGCGGTGGACCGGCTCGTCCAGGTCGACCAGCGGCCGATCGGCCGGACGCCCCGGTCCAACCTGGCCACGTACACCGGGCTCTTCGACGTCGTGCGGAAGCTGTTCGCCGCCACGGACACGGCCCGAGAGCGCGGCTACCGGGCCGGGCGGTTCTCCTTCAACGTGGCGGGCGGGCGGTGCGAGACCTGCCAGGGCGAGGGCTTCGTCTCCGTGGAACTCCTCTTCCTGCCCAGTACGTACGCGCCCTGCCCGGACTGCCACGGAGCCCGGTACAACCCGGAGACGCTGGAGGTGACCCTGCGCGGGCTCGACATCGCGCAGGTGCTGGACCTGACGGTCGAGTCGGCGGCCGGGTTCTTCGCGGGCACACCGGCCGCCGAGCGCAGTCTGCGGACCCTGCTCGACGTCGGGCTCGGGTATCTGCGGCTCGGGCAGCCCGCCACGGAGCTGTCGGGCGGCGAGGCCCAGCGGATCAAGCTGGCGGCCGAACTCCAGCGCACCCGCCGGGGCCACACGCTGTACCTGCTGGACGAGCCGACGACAGGGCTGCACCCCGCCGATGTCGAGGTACTGATGCGGCAGTTGCACGGCCTCGTCGGCGCGGGCGACACCGTGGTGGTCGTGGAGCACGACATGGCCGTGGTGGCGGGGTCCGACTGGGTGATCGACCTCGGTCCCGGCGGCGGAGACCGGGGCGGCCGGGTCGTGGCGGCGGGGACACCGGCCGAGGTGGCGACGGCGCCCGGCAGCCGCACGGCGGCGTACCTGGCCGCGGCACTCCGCCACCCCTGACATCAACTCCCGTGCACCTGGAGCGAGTTGCCGTATCCGGCAAGCAATGGGGAATGAAACGGCAAAGACCCTTGACCGCGTTCTGGTCCAGACCAATTATGGGCATGCCTCACGGCCGCTCCACACCGTGCGGCGTGTGACCCCCGGCCGGGCTTCACAGGAACGGGCCGCGCCCTTCGACGGGCGTGGCCGAGCCGTGCGATCCGCCCGTCGTCTCACCCCCCTGGGAGCATCCCCCATGCGATGTCCAAGAGCACTCGGCGCAGTCCTGAGCGTCCTGGCCACCACCGTCGCCTCCGCCGGACTGGTCCTCGGCGCAGGTGCCGGGGCCGAGGCCGCCCCCACCGCCGCGACCCCGATGCCGGCCCATGTCTTCGCCCCGTACTTCGAGGCGTGGAACGGTGACAGCCCGGCCGCGCTGTCGCAGGCCTCCGGCGCCAAGTACCTGACCATGGCCTTCATCCAGACCGAGGCCCGCGGTTCCTGCACGCCCTACTGGAACGGCGATTCCAGCACCCCGATCGCCCAGTCCGAGTTCGGCGCCGACTTCACCACCATGCGGTCGCGGGGCGGTGACGTGATCCCGTCGTTCGGGGGGTACACCGCCGACAACGAAGGCACCGAGATCGCCGACAGCTGCACCAGCGTCGACTCGATCGCCGCCGCGTACGAGAAGGTCATCACGACCTACGACGTGTCCCGCCTCGACATGGACATCGAGGACAACTCGCTGGACAACAACGCCGGGATCGACCGCCGCAACAAGGCCCTCAAGAAGGTCCAGGACTGGGCCGCCGCCAACGGGCGCCCGCTGCAGATCTCGTACACCCTGCCCACCACCACGAGCGGTCTGGCCGACAGCGGTCTCGCGGTGCTGGAGAACGCGGTGTCCAACGGCACCCGGGTCGATGTCGTGAACCTCATGACGTTCGACTACTACGACGGCGCCTCGCACAACATGGCGCAGGACACCAAGACGGCGATCAGCGGCCTCAAGGACCAGCTCGCCGGGCTGTATCCGTCGAAGACCGAAGCGCAGCTGTGGGGCATGGCCGGCATCATCGAGATGCCCGGCATCGACGACTACGGCCCGGCCGAGACGTTCACCACGGCGGACGCCCCGGTCGTCTACAACTGGGCGGTCTCCAAGGGCCTGAGCACCCTGTCGTTCTGGGCCCTCCAGCGCGACAACGGCGGCTGCCCCGGCACCGGCGGCAGCGACACCTGCTCCGGGATCGCGCAGGACACCTGGTACTTCAGCCACACCTTCGCACCGTTCACCCGGGGCGGTGGCGGTCCGGTGACGGACGACTACTCGGTGGCCCTCTCCCCCGGCTCGGCCACGGTGGCTCCCGGCGGTTCGGTGACCGCGGCGGTGAACACCGCGGTCACCTCGGGCAGCGCCAAGACCGTCGCGCTGACGACGAGCGGGGCGCCCGCCGGGGTGAGCGCGACGCTCAGCACCGGCTCGGTGACCGCGGGCGGCAGCGCGAAACTGACGGTCGCCGCCTCGGCCTCCGCGGCGCCGGGCACGTACCGGATCGATGTGACCGGCACCTCCGGCACGCTGAGCCACACCGCGTCCTTCACCCTGACGGTGTCGGGACCGGGCGGCGGCACCGGGGTCCTGGTCAACGGCGACCTGGAGAGCGGCTCGCTCAGCCCGTGGACCTGTGAAACGGGTGGCGCGGTCGTCTCCACCCCGGTGCACGGCGGTACGCACGCGCTCGCCGCGGCGGCCACCGCCTCGCAGACCGGCGAGTGCGCGCAGACCCTCACCCTGTCGCCCAGCACCACGTACACGCTGAGCGGCTGGGTGCAGGGCGACTACGGATACCTCGGGGTGCGCGGCGACGCGACCGCGAGTGTCTGGGGTTCGTCGAGCGGCTACGCGAAGCAGTCGGTGAAGTTCACCACCGGTTCCACCGGGAAGGTGACCGTCTATCTGCACGGCTGGTACGGACAGGGCACGGTCCACGGCGACGACCTCTCCGTGACGTCCTGATCCGCCACGGCCGGTGAGTCTTCCCGGTCCCGGGGGTGGGCGGCCCCCGGGACCGGGAATCCGCGCGTACGGGTCAGCGGCGCACCGTGCGGGTGGCGCGCAGCCACTCCTTGTTCATGGCCGAGATCGACGGCAGCGGGATGCCCTTGGGACAGGCGGTGGCGCACTCCCCGGTGAGGGTGCAGCCGCCGAAGCCCTCGCTGTCCATCTGGCCGACCATGTCGAGGACCCGGGTCTCGCGTTCCGGGGCGCCCTGCGGCAGGACGTTCAGGTGGTTGATCTTCGCCGAGGTGAAGAGCATCGCCGAGCCGTTGGGACAGGCCGCCACGCAGGCCCCGCAGCCGATGCACTCGGCGTGCTCGAAGGCGAAGTCGGCATCCGGCTTGGGCACCGGGGTGGCGTGGGCCTCGGGGGCGGTGCCGGTCGGGGCGGAGATGTAGCCGCCCGCCTGGATGATCCGGTCGAAGGCCGAACGGTCCACGACCAGGTCCTTGACGACCGGGAAGGCGGAGGCGCGCCACGGTTCGATGTCGATGGTGTCGCCGTCCTCGAAGGACCGCATGTGGAGCTGGCAGGTGGTGGTGCGCTCGGGGCCGTGGGCGTCGCCGTTGATGACGAGGCTGCAGGCGCCGCAGATGCCCTCGCGGCAGTCGTGGTCGAAGGCGACGGGGTCGTCGCCCTCCAGGATGAGCCGCTCGTTGAGGGTGTCGAGCATCTCCAGGAAGGACATGTCCCGCGTGATGCCGTCCACCGCGTAGGTGGACATGGATCCGGGGGCGTCGGCGTTCTTCTGGCGCCAGACGCGCAGGGTGAGCTTCATGCGTAGCTCCGCTGGGTGGGGTGGACGTACTCGAAGGCGAGCTCTTCCCTGTGCAGGACGGGCGCCTCGCCGGTGCCGGAGAACTCCCAGGCGGCGGCGTAGGAGAACTCCTCGTCACGGCGGGCCGCCTCGCCGTCGGGGGTCTGGGACTCCTCACGGAAGTGGCCGCCGCAGGACTCGGCGCGGTGCAGCGCGTCGAGGCACATGAGCTCGGCGAGCTCCAGGTAGTCGACGATGCGGTTGGCCTTCTCCAGCGACTGGTTGAACTCGGCCCCGCTGCCGGGCACCTTGATGCGGCGCCAGAACTCCTCGCGGATCTGCGGGATGCGGGCGAGCGCGGTACGCAGTCCGGCCTCGGTACGGGCCATTCCGCAGTACTCCCACATGAGTTCACCGATCTCGCGGTGGAAGGAGTCGGGGGTGCGGTCACCGTCGACGGCGAGCAGCAGGTTGAGCCGGTCCTCGGTGTCGGCGACGGCCTCCTCGACGGCGGGGTGCGAGGCATCGATCTCGTCGTGGTGCGGGTTGCGGGCCAGGTAGTCGTTGATCGTCGAGGGGAGGACGAAGTACCCGTCGGCAAGGCCCTGCATCAGCGCGGAGGCGCCGAGCCGGTTGGCGCCGTGGTCGGAGAAGTTGGCCTCGCCGATGGCGAAGAGGCCCGGGACGGTGGTCTGGAGGTCGTAGTCGACCCAGAGCCCGCCCATCGTGTAGTGCACGGCCGGATAGATCCGCATCGGGGTCTCGTACGGGTTCTCCGCCGTGATCCGGGCGTACATGTCGAAGAGATTGCCGTACTTCTCCTCAACCTTGTCGCGGCCCATCCGCGCGATCGCCTCGGCGAAGTCCAGGTAGACACCCTGTCCGCCGGGGCCGACGCCGCGGCCCTCGTCGCAGACGTTCTTCGCGGCGCGGGAGGCGATGTCCCGGGGGACGAGATTGCCGAAGGAGGGGTAGATGCGCTCCAGGTAGTAGTCGCGCTCCTCCTCGGGGATCTCCCCCGCCGGGCGGTTGTCGCCCTTGGCCCTGGGAACCCAGATCCGTCCGTCGTTGCGGAGCGACTCGCTCATCAGCGTCAGCTTGGACTGGTGGTCGCCGGTGCGCGGGATGCAGGTGGGGTGGATCTGGGTGAAGCAGGGGTTGGCGAAGTACGCGCCCCGGCGGTGGGCCCGCCAGATCGCGGTGGCGTTGGAGTTCATGGCGTTGGTCGACAGGTAGAAGACGTTGCCGTAGCCGCCGCTGGCCAGGACGACCGCGTCGGCGAAGTGGGTGTCGATCCGCCCGGTGACCAGGTCGCGGGCGACGATGCCCCGCGCCCGGCCGTCGACCACGATCAGGTCGAGCATCTCGGTACGGGCGTGCAGTTCGACGTTGCCCGCGGCGATCTGCCGGGACAGGGCCTGGTACGCGCCGAGCAGCAGCTGTTGTCCGGTCTGGCCGCGGGCGTAGAAGGTACGGGAGACCTGGACGCCGCCGAAGGAGCGGTTGTCGAGGAGGCCGCCGTACTCGCGGGCGAAGGGGACGCCCTGGGCGACGCACTGGTCGATGATCTCCACGGAGATCTGGGCGAGCCGGTGGACGTTGGACTCCCGGGCGCGGAAGTCGCCGCCCTTGACCGTGTCGTAGAAGAGGCGGTGGACGGAGTCGCCGTCGTTGCGGTAGTTCTTCGCGGCGTTGATGCCGCCCTGGGCGGCGACCGAGTGGGCGCGGCGGGGCGAGTCCTGGAAGCAGAACTGGACGACGTGGTAGCCCTGTTCGGCGAGGGTGGCACCGGCCGAGCCGCCGGCGAGTCCGGTGCCGACGACGATCACGGTGTGCTTGCGGCGGTTGGCGGGGTTGACGAGCTTCGCCTGGAAGCGGCGGGTGTCCCAGCGTTCGGCGACGGGGCCGTCGGGGGCCTTGGTGTCGGCGACGGGGGCGCCGGTCGCGTAGTGCGCGTAGTCGGTCATGTCAGCTCACGACTCCGGTCATGACGGCAATGGGTACGGAGAGGAAGCCCAGGGTCAGCACCGCGGCCAGGGTGCTGGCGAGGGTCCTGAGGAACCGGTCCCGGCTCGCCCGGCCCGCGCCGAGGGTCTGGGCCGCGCTCCACAGGCCGTGCCGGACGTGGAGCCCGAGGGCGAGCACCGCGGCGATGTAGACGGCGTTGCCGTACCAGGTGGAGAAGGTGTCGATGACGTTCTGGTACGGGTGACCGGGCTGGAAGCCGCCGGGGTGCGCGGTGCCCGTCGTCAGGTCGAGGATGTGCCAGACGATGAACAGGGCGAGGATGATCCCGCCCCAGCGCATGGTGCGGGTGGCGTAGGCGGCGCGCGGCCTGCGGTGCACGTACGCGGTGGGGCGCGCCCGGATGTCGCGGCGGCTGAGCTGGTACGCGGAGACCGCGTGCAGCACCACGGCCACCACCAGCACCACCCGGACGATCCACAGGGCCCACTCGTAGTGCAGGAAGGGCTCGCCCATGGTGCGCAGCCAGTGCGCGTAGTGGTTGAACTCGCCGGAACCGAAGAAGATCTTCAGGTTGCCGATCATGTGGACGACCAGGTAGAGCAGCATGATCAGGCCGCTCACCGCCATGACCGTCTTCTTGCCGACGGACGAGTCCCAGAGCGTACGCGTCATGGACGGCCGTCGGTCCGTCCGGGTTGCCAATGCCATGCGCACGACGCTAGGGCCGGACGACCCCATCAGTCCAAGACATGGAACGGCTGATCTCCATAGGGAATGGCTATCATGCGGGCTAGAGTGGGTTCATGCAGTTCCAGCAGCTGACGTATTTCGTGGCCGTGGCCGAGACTCTGCACTTCACCCGCGCCGCCGAGGCGGTGCACGTCTCACAGCCCTCACTCTCCCAGCAGATCCGGGCCCTGGAGAACGAGCTGGGCGCGGAGCTGTTCAGCCGGGCGCGCGGCAACATCACGCTGACCGACGCGGGCGAGGCCCTGCTGCCGCTGGCCCGGCGCATCCTCGCGGACGCGGACACCGCTCGCCACGAGGTGCAGGAGCTGGCACAGCTGCGGCGGGGCCGGGTCCGGCTCGGCGCGACGCCCAGCCTCTGCACCGGTCTGCTCCCCGAGGTGCTGCGCGCCTTCCACGACCGGCATCCGGGCATCCGGCTGCTGCTGGAGGAGGGCGGCTCACTCGATCTGGTGCGGGAGCTGGCGCGTGGCGCGCTCGATCTGGCGCTGGTGGTGCTGCCGCTGCCCGCCGCGTCCCCCGCGCTGACGACCCTTGAGCTGCTCCAGGAGGACCTGGTCGTGGTGTCGTCGGCCGGAGCCCCGCGGCCGGGGCGGGGCGGGCGGGTGCGGATCGCCGATCTCCAGGGCGAACCGCTGGTGATGTTCCGGCACGGCTACGACCTGCGGGAACTGACCGTGGCGGCCTGCCGGGCGGAGGGCTTCGAGCCGTCGTTCACGGTGGAGGGCGGCGAGATGGACGCCGTGCTCGGCTTCGTCCGGGCGGGGCTCGGCATCGCGGTGGTGCCCAGCATGGTCGCCGGGCGCTCGGGTCACGGGCTGCGGACGACGCCGCTGGCCGGTCCCGGTCTGCGGCGCACGATCGCGCTCGCGCACCGCAGCGATGTGGCCCCGCCGCGTGCGGCGCGCGAGCTCCAGAAGCTGTTGCTGGCCGTCGGCTGACCCGGGGCCCCATGCGCGGGACCGGGGTACGAGGCGTGTGGCGCCCCGTACCCCGGTCGGTTCACACCGCGTCGGCCAGCAGCAGCGAGTGGATGCGGTCCGGGGCGCCGGGCCGGGCGTAGTACCAGCCCTGGGCCGTGTCGCAGCCCAGCTTCCGCAGCTGCTCCGCCTGGGCGCCGGTCTCCACGCCTTCCACCGTGACGGCGAGGTCCAGGCTGTGCGCCAGCGAGACGATGCCCTCGACGATCTTCAGATCGACCGGGTCCGCCGGGTGCTGCTGCATGCCCCTGGTGAACGAGCGGTCCAGCTTGAGCACGCTCACCGGGAGACGGCGCAGGTTCGCCAGGTTCGAGTAGCCGGTGCCGAAGTCGTCGAGCGCGATGTCGACGCCCATCTCGGCGAGTTGCCGCAACGGCTTGAGCAGGTCGTCGTCGGCGCCGATGAGCGCGGACTCGGTGACCTCCAGGCAGAGCGCCTCGGGTTCGAGCCCCGACCGCTCCAGTACGTCGACCGTCTCGGCGACCAGCCGCGGGTGGTGCAGCTGGGTGGGCGAGAGATTGACGTTGATCCGGACCGGGCCGCCGTCGCTGTGTCGTTTCTGCCAGAAGTGGGCCTGCCGTACCGACTCCTCCAGCACCCAGCGGCCCAGCGGCACGATCAGCCCGGTGTGCTCGGCCAGCGCGATGAACCGGTCCGGTCCCAGCACTCCGTGCTGCGGGTGGCACCACCGCACCAGCGCCTCCGCGCCGTGCACCGTCCCGTCGCCGAGGTGCACCAGCGGCTGGTACTCGATGAAGAACTCGCCGCGTTCCAGGGCGGCGGGCAGCGCCGTGGTCAGCCCGTGCCGGGTGATGGCACGGGCGTCCGCCTCGGCGTCGGCGAGCTCGAAGCGGTTGCCGCCGGCCGACTTGGCCCGGTACATCGTGATGTCGGCGCTGCGCAGCACCTCGGCGGCGTTGCGCTCACCGGCCGGTCCCTCGACGATCCCGATGGAGCCGCGCACCGTCAGCTCGCGGCCGTCCAGGCGGATCGGGGAGCCCAGCGCGCCGAGGATGCGGCAGGCCAGTTCGTCGACCTCGGTCTCGGTGTCGGGGCCGGTGGTCAGGGCCACGAACTCGTCGCCGCCGAGCCGCGCGACCATCTCGCCGGGTGCGGTGGCGCAGCTCTGCAGCCGGTCGGCCACCTCGACCAGGAGCCGGTCGCCCGAGGCGTGGCCGAGGCTGTCATTGATCGCCTTGAAGCCGTCCAGATCGAGGTAGCACAGGCCGAAGCGGCTGCCGTTGTCCGCGGAGAGCGCTTTCTCCAGCCGCTCGAAGAACAGCGTCCGGTTGGGCAGTCCGGTGAGCGCGTCGTGCGTGGCCTCGTACCGCAGGCGCAGATTGAGCAGCCGGCGCTCGGTGGTGTCCTCCAGCAGGGCCAGCTGGTACTGCGGCCTGCCCTCGGTGTCACGCAGCAGGGAGACCGTCAGATTGGTCCACAGCACCGTGCCGTCGTTGCGGTAGAAGGCCTTCTCGACCCGGTAGTGCTCGCGTTCGCCGCGCACCAGCTCGTCGTAGTACTTCCACACGTACGGCGTGTCCTCGGGGTGGACCCACTCGGTGACCTTGTGGCTGCGCACATGGTGGTCGAGTCCGCCGAACATCCGGGTGAGGGTGTCGTTGACCTCCAGCACGTTGCCGTCCAGGTCGGCGATGCCGATGCCGATGGCCGCGTCCTTGAACACGGCGCGAAACCGTGTCTCGGTGGCGTGCAGGGCGCGTTCGGCGTCCGTCCGGGCGGTGAGGGCGGAGCGGGCGATGGCCTCCTGCTCAGCCCGGGTCCGTTCGCGCAGCGCCTGGGTGAAGCCGCCCGCGAGGGCGTGCTGGATGCGGGCGCAGCGGGCCCGGCCGTCCTCGGCCGACAGCGCGGTGGCGCCGCAGTAGAGCACCAGATACGAGTCGACGACACCGAGCGTGCTGCTCAGCGCGTCCGGATCCGTGCAGTGCGCGTCGACGAGCGCGGCACCGACCTTGCCCGCGGGGGCCGGGTCGAAGGACCGGGCGTGCAGGATGTCGCTGAGCCCGCGGGCCAGTGGCAGCAGATGCCGCTCGAACTCGGCACGGGTCAGGGAGGTGGCCGTCGAGGGGAAGATCGCCCGGCTCCAGATGGTGGCGAATCTTCGGAGCCGGTCCTCGGGACTGTCGGGCTCCGTGTCCGGCGTGCCCGACGACTGGGCGGGGATGCTCACGCCTTGCGTCCCACTCCCGCGAAGCCCGAGAACGCGTAGGGGTCCTCCTGCTCCGCGACGACCGGGGTGTCCGGGCGCCAGTACGGCATCGACACCAGTCCGGGCTCGATCATTTCGTATCCCTCGAAGAAGCGCGCTATCTCGTCACGCGACCGCATGACCAGGGGGTTGCGGATGCTGTTGTAGACCTCGACCGTGCCGCCCGCCTCCTCCCGGCTGAGCGGAATGCCTTCGTACGAGGCGTGGGTGAGGACGATGAGGCTGCCGGGGGCGAGTGCCTCGCGCAGTCCGGCGAGGGCGCCCAGCGGGTCGTCGGCGTCCTCCAGGAAGTGGAGCACGGCGATGAGCAGCAGGGCCACCGGGCGGTCCAGGTCGAGAAGTCCGGAGATCTCCGGGTTCTTCACGATCTCCTGCGGACGGCGCAGATCCTCGGCGGCAATCACCGTCAGGTCGTTGCCCTCCAGTACGGCCCTGCTGTGCGCGACGGCGACCGGGTCGTGGTCCACGTAGGCCACCCGGGCCTCCGGGTCGGCCGCCTGGGCCACTTCGTGAACATTACCGAAGGTCGGTATTCCGGATCCGATGTCCAGAAACTGAGTGATGCCCTCACTCACCGCGTAGCGCACGGCCCGGCGCATAAAGGCGCGATTCGCCTGCATGATCTTGGGCAGCCCCGGCATGAACTCCATGGCTTTGCGGGCGGCTTCCCGGTCCACCTCGAAATTGTGCGAGCCGCCCAGATAGAAGTCGTACATGCGGGACACGCTCGGCACCGAAATGTCTATGCCTCGCGGTGCCCAAGCGGGACGCTCCATCAAAGTCTCCAACAAGTCGCCACGGCGATCCGGCCATGTCCATGGTCAGTGTTGACCTGAGGCTACTGATCGTCCGCCAAGAGAGCGAGCGGAAACGGAAATTAGCCGTCCGTTATTGGTCACACACCACTGGCATGTGCGACCGGCCCGTTGCTGCGTGTGACATTCGGTACCGATCGGGCGGACTGCCGCGGCACGGCCCCCATCCGCCCGCCCCGCCCCGGCCGTTGATGAATCCGGGCACGGCACCGGTTTGCCTCGCGGGAATTGGGACGGACCGGACGACGCGCGTTGTCCGGTCACTTGAGGGCACCGGATCGATTGCGGTCGGTAAAAGCCCGGTCACCGATTTTATTGGCAGCATTCTTTACCACTACCGCAATGACGGACCGGCGCACCGCCCGGACGCCGCCGCACGCCCCGCCTCCCTGGACGTGCGGGTGCCCCGCACGTCAACTCTCGTACGGGTGAACCACGTTGCCCACGGAGCTCGCCACGGCCCCGGCCGAGGTGCGGACACCCCGCCCTACCTGCACCGACCGCACCGCGCGGCGCCCATCGGCGCTCCCCGGCGGCAAAGGATTTCAGGTGCCCGGTTCCCACCATCAGGCGAATCCGGCTCTCGCACCGCGTGTCGCGCGGCGGGCCGGTCCATGCTCCCGCTCGTGTATGGATCATTCATAGGACGGTTCGGGGCGGCCCTCGCGCTGCTCTGGCTGCTGGGCACTCCGGCGCCCGCGCTGGCGGACAGCTGCGCGTACGCCTCCGTCGGCGAGAACGGCGACGGCTCGTCGTGGATCGCCACGGCGGGGGTCGGCCCGTGCCTGTCGAGCCCGGCGCCCGAGCCGCCGCCCGCCCCGCGCCCCTCCGCCCCCCGCCCCTCTCCGCCCCCGCCCGCCGCTCCGCCGCCCCGGCCCGCACCGCCGCGGCCAGCGGCGAAGCCCGCGGTGCCGCCACCGCCCGCGCCGGAGCCGGAGCCCGCACCGGCCCCCTCGCCCGCCCCGAAGCCCTCGCCCTCCGCGCGCCCCGCGCCGCCCTCGCCCCGGCCCGTGGCGCTGCCCCACTACCGCAGGCCGGAACGCAGGGCCGTACGGCGGAGCAGCTCCGTGATGACCACCACGCTGCTGATCACGGCACCCGCGGTGTTCGCCGTCGCCGTACTGCGCCCCCGCTCCCGCTGACCTCCGGAGAATCACATGTCGGAATGGCTTGTTCTCGCCCTGGCCATGGGCGCGGCCTGTGCCGTCGTCCTGACCATCGCCGTACTCAACAACCGCCGGGTCGGGGAGGACGACGACCCCTCCGAGACACCCGACGTCATCGAGTACATGACGATGATGATCGGTGTGGTCTACGCGATCGTGCTCGGGCTCGCCATCGCGGGCGTCTGGGAGGGCCGCGGTGAGGCCCAGGAGTACGTACGGCTGGAGGCTCAGGCCCTGCACGAGGTGCAGGCCCGCTCGTCGGTCTACCCGGCGGAGGTGCGCTCCCGCATCCGCGCCGACGTCGACGCCTACGTGCGCCACGTCGTCGACGACGAGTGGCGGGCGATGAGCGAACACGGCTCCCTCACCGAGGAGGGCACCCGGCTCCTGGACCGGGTGCGTACCGACGTCACCGAGTACCACCCGCAAAACAATTACGAGGGGGAGGCATATCAGCCACTCGTCGACCAAGTGGCCGCGGCCGACGACGCGCGCAACGCCCGCGGCCAGAGTGCCGGTGCGACGATGCCGGGCGTGGTCTGGTTCGGCCTCATCACCGGAGCCCTGGTGACGATCGGCCTGCTGTTCACCCTGCAGATCCGCAGAACCTTCCGGGAACTGCTGCTGGCCGGTCTCTTCAGTGTTCTGATCGCCTTTCTGCTCTTCTTGATCTGGGACTTCGACACCCCGTTCGGGCGTGATATCTCGGCCACCGCGGAGCCGTTCCTCGATCTGTTCCCGCGCGCCACCGGCGGATAGCGGTCCGAGGTCCCCCTCCCACGCTGCTCCGCCCGGGGGATGCCGGTGCCCCGTGCGGAGCACCCGGATCGCGGGGCCGCCGGGCGGCTCCTAGCGTGTGGCCCGTCGAGGTGCATTTCTGACACTCTGTGGAAACTCGTTCCGCAAGTGCTCCTCGGGGACCTGGAGGCTCACCCATGCGCTCGATACGAGAAGCACCCGTCGCCCTGCTCGGCGCCGCCGCTCTCGTCCTGACCGCTCCGGCCGCGTCCGTGTACGCGGCGGCGTCGGGAGGCGCGTTGCCCGCGACCGGTTTCACCGTCACCCCGTCGGTGATCCCGCCGGGAAGCCAGGTCGTCCTGGCCGCCCGGGGGTGCCCCACCACCGCAACCGCCGGCTCCGGCGTCTTCGACACGGTCACCCTCGCACGCGGCGGCTCCGTCGCCGCCACGGTCGACTGGGACGCGAGGCCCGGCGCCTCCTACGCAGTGACGTTCATCTGTGCCACGTCGCCCGCCACCACGGCGAAGGCCACGCTGACGATCGCCGGAGCGCCGAAGGCAGCGGCCCCGGCACACGGCGGGCCCGGCGACGGCGCGGGCACGATGAGCGCCGCCACGACGGCGGCCGGAACGGCGTTGGCAGTGGCCGCCGTCACCGGAGCCGTCCTGATGGCACGTCACCGCGGGGAGAACCGCTCGCACTGACAGCAGGGCAGTGCCGACCGGACGGAGCGTCGCCCCGGGTCCTCCCCAGGACCCGGGGCGACCGACGTTCCGGCCCCTCTCCGCAGGTGGTGAAGCCAGCGGATAGCCTCACTGCCGTGACAGAACGGCAGCCTCATCAGTTCGAACGTGGCACAGATGGTCCGAAAGTGATCGTCGCGGGCCTGGACGGTTCCGATTCCTCCATGCGGGCCGCGGCCTACGCGGCCGGCCTGGCCCGCCGCCAGGGCGCCGTGCTCGCCCTGGTCTACGTCCAGCCCGTGCTCTCCGCCGGGGCCGCGCTCGGCGCTCCGGTCGCCGACACCACCGGCGAGGTCGCCCAGGGGCTGGTGGACGAGATCCGCGAGGCGACACACCGGGTCAAGGACACCTGGGACGTGCGCTGGGAGTTCCACACCTTCCGCGGCGATCCGTACAACGGGCTGGTGTCCGCGGCGGACGAGCTGAAGGCCGATGCCGTGGTGGTGGGCGCCTCGGAGTCGGCCGGTCACCGCTTCATCGGCTCGGTCGCCGTGCGGCTGGTGAAGGCGGGCCGCTGGCCCGTCACGGTCGTCCCCTGACGATTCCGTACCGAACCGGGACGGATCAGAGACCCGGGCCCGGCACGCCTCCGCGCGGCCCGGCCCGGACCATCTGCCGGAAAGATACGGAATCATCCATTCCACCGGACGGCACGCCGTCTTCCACACCGGCCTCGCCTGGGCCATCATGAGCGCCCGTCAGGGACAGCCGCCGGTGGAAAGGTGACTCATGGCAAGGCTCCGAATGGGCGAGGGTGTACTGCGCCGCAAGCCGATCGAGCAGATCGACGAGAAAGGGGGCGCGGGGGAAGCCACCGCTCAGCTCACCAGAACGCTCGGCCTGTGGCAGCTCACCGCCATCGGCGTGGGCGGCATCATCGGCGCGGGCATCTTCACCCTCGCCGGCACGGTGGCCCACGGCACCGCCGGTCCCGCCGTGCTGATCTCCTTCCTCATCGCGGGGGTGGCGAGCGCGGCGGCCGCCTTCAGCTACGCCGAGTTCGCGGGCCTGATCCCGAAGGCCGGTTCCGCGTACACCTACGGATACGCGGTCCTCGGTGAGCTGGTCGGCTGGTTCATCGGCTGGGACCTGCTGCTGGAGTACACGGCGATCGTGGCGGTGGTCGCGATCGGCATCTCCGGCTACTTCAGCTTCCTGCTCGGCGAGATCGGGCTCACCGTACCGAAGTGGATGCTGGGCGCGCCCGGCACCGGCGACGGCCACAAGATGGACCTGTTCGCCTCGCTGCTCTGCATCCTCATCGCGTACCTGCTGACCCTCGGCATCAAGAACGCGGCCCGCTTCGAGACGGTCGTGGTGGTCCTGAAGGTGCTGGTCGTCCTGCTGGTCGTCGGCGTCGGGGTGTTCCACATCAACACCTCCAACTACACCCCGTTCTTCCCGTTCGGAGTGAGCGGCGCCTTCACCGGGGCGGCCACGGTGTTCTTCGCGGTGTTCGGATACGACGCCATGTCAACGGCGGCCGAGGAGTCCAAGGACGCCCAGCGCCACATGCCCAAGGCGATCATCTACTCGCTGGCGATCTCGATGGTGCTCTACGTGGCGGCGTGCCTGGTGCTGACCGGGATGCAGAACTACAAGGACATCGACCCGGAGTCGGGCTTCTCCACCGCGTTCAAGTCGGTGGGGCTCAGCGGCCTCGCCGATGTGATCGCGGTGGGCGCGATCATCGGCATCCTCACCGTGATGTTCACCTTCATGCTGGGCGTGACCCGGGTGTGGTTCTCCATGAGCCGTGACGGGCTGCTGCCGAAGTGGTTCGCCAAGACCCATCCGACCCGGCACGTGCCGACCCGGGTGACCTGGATCGTCGGTTTCGCCTCGGCGGCGATCGCCGGGTTCCTGCCGATCGGCGAGGCCGCCGAGCTGACGAACATCGGCATTCTGCTGGCCTTCGTCGTGGTGTGCATCGCGGTGATCGTGCTGCGCTACAAGCGGCCGGAGCTGCCGCGCACCTTCCGCACCCCCGGCATGCCGTTCGTCCCGGCCCTCGGGGTGGTGTTCTCCCTCTGGCTGATCACCTTCCTCCAGTGGCAGACCTGGGTGCGGTTCGCGGTGTGGTTCCTGATCGGTCTGGTCATCTACTTCAGCTACTCGTACCGGAAGTCGGAAATGGCCAAGGCACCGGAATCGGCCGCGGAGCAGCGCTGACCGGGTGTCCGGGCGGCCGTGCCCCGGCCGCCCGGCGTCCCTGGGCACCGCCGCCCGACCGTTCACCGCACCACTCGCCGCACTGTGCGACCGCTCGTCGCACGGAGCCGCCCGTCGCCTGTTCCTCGGCGCTCCGATGCGTTCGGATACGCGAATCGGCAGTACGGCGGCAGGGGCCCCGGCGGAAAGGGCGATCACGATGACCACCACGACGACCGACGAGCGGGCCCTCGCGGCGCTCCAGCGGGAGCACGGGCCCGCTCTGCTCCACTTCCTGCTCGGCCTGACCTTCGGCGACCGGCAGCGGGCCGAGGACCTGCTCCAGGAGACGCTGGTGCGGGCCTGGCAGCACCCGGAGGCCTTCGACGCCCCGTACGAGTCGATGCGGCCCTGGCTCTTCACCGTCGCGAGGCGGCTGGCGATCGACGCGCGCAGGTCCCGGCAGGCCCGGCCGACCGAGGTCGGCGATGCCGTGCTGGAGACCACCGCGACCACCACCGACACCGCCGAGGCCACGGTCTGCGCGCTCGATGTGCGCGAGGCGGTGCGCACGCTCAGCCGGGAGCACCGCGCGGTGCTCGTCCAGATGTACTTCCGCGGCCTCACGGTCGACGAGACGGCACGGGTGCTCGGCATTCCGCCCGGCACCGTCAAGTCCCGGTCCTACTACGCGCTGCGCCAGCTCTCCCGCAGTCTGCCCGGCTACTCCAGCAGGTCCTCCTCACGCAGCAGGGCGAGCAGCGAGACCGCCTCCGCGGCGGCCACGTAGTCGGCGGCGCAGCGGTCGCAGGACTGAAGGTGCCGGGAGACCTCGCGGCTCTCACCGGCCGTGAGCGCGTCGAGCACATAGGCGCCGAGCACATGCCGCACGTGCGTGCCCTCCCCGGGGTCGGCGGTCATCGCATCCTCGTGTCGTGAGCGGATCCGGTCCTGACGGATCCTGTGCTTCTGGCCACGCGGGGCGCGCTCCCCCGGTTCAATGCTCCCGGAAGCGCCGTACCGAACAGAGAAAGAGGCGAGACGGGATGCGCCCGGAGCGTCAGGACGGAACCAGTGGTGGCGGGCTGCTGGTCCCGATGGACTGGATGTACGCGGAGTACGTCGCCGACGGCATGCTGCGGACCGGCGATCTGATGGAGCCGTCCACCCTGGAGTACCGGGCCGGGCGGGACGCCCTGGCCCTCACCGTCTTCCTCTCCAGCGGTGCTGTGCCCGGCGCGCTGCCCGCGTCCCGGCTGGACGAGCTGAGCCTGCTGACGGCGTACGGGGCGGCCTGGTGCGGCTGGGTCCGCGAGCGCTTCGAGGCGCTCGACGCGGCCCGGGAGGCCGGGGCGGACGGCCCGGACCCCGATCTGCTGCTGGCCCGGGTGGCCTGGCGGTGGCTGCGGGAGACCGAGCTGCTCGCGGCCGACCTCGACGCGATCGGCGCGCCGCCCCCGGACCTGCCGACGGAGCGGCCCGGTCCGCGGGACGCGGCCCAGGACGCGGCCCAGGTCTGGACACCGGCCTGGCAGCTGGGGCTGCCGCTCGGTCATCTGGCGATCCATCTCCACTGAGCTCCGCCGGTCAGGAACCGTGCACCCCGGCACGGTACTTCGGCAGTCGTACGGTGATCTTCATCCCGGCGCCGATGCCGGTCTCCATGACGAGTCCGTAGTCGTCCCCGTAGACCTGGCGGAGCCGTTCGTCGACGTTGAGGAGGCCGATGCCGGTGGAGCGGCCGCCCTCGCCGCGCAGGATCTGGCGCAGCCGTTCCGGATCCATGCCGGTGCCGTCGTCCTCGATGACGACCTCGGCCTCGGAACCGGCGTCGAAGGCGCTGATGGTGATCCGGGTCGTGGTCTTCGCCTCCTCCGCTTCGCCGCGGGCTCCGGGAACCGCCCCTTCGAGGCCGTGCTTGACGGCGTTCTCGACCAGGGGCTGGAGGCAGAGGAACGGCAGGGCGACGGGCAGCACCTCGGGAGCGATCTGGAGGGTGACCGCGAGGCGTTCGCCGAACCGGGCCCGGACCAGTGCCAGGTACTGGTCGATGGAGTGGAGTTCGTCGGCGAGCGTGGTGAAGTCGCCGTGCCGCCGGAAGGAATACCGGGTGAAGTCGGCGAATTCCAGCAGGAGTTCGCGGGCCCGCTCCGGGTCGGTGCGGACGAACGAGGCGATGGCGGCCAGCGAGTTGAAGATGAAGTGCGGGGAGATCTGGGCCCGCAGCGCCCGGATCTCGGCCTCGATGAGCTGGGTGCGGGAGCGGTCGAGCTCGGCGAGTTCCAGCTGTACGCAGGCCCAGCGGGCGACCTCCCCGGCGGCCCTGGCGAGGACCGCGGATTCGCGGGGTGCGTAGGCGACCAGACTGCCCAGTACGCGGTTGTCGACGGTGAGCGGTACGGCGACGGCCCAGCGCAGCGGGCAGTCGAGGTCGTCGCAGTCGCTGCGGAAGGCGGTGTCCCGGCCGTTGGCGAGCAGTGCGCGGACCTGGTCCATGACGTGGCGGCCGTGGTGCTCGCCCTCACCGTCCCAGACGAGCACCCGGTCGCGGTCGGTGAGGCAGAGGGCGTCGGTGCCGAGCAGGGAGCGCAGCCGGCGGGCGGATCTGCGGGCGCTCTCCTCGGTGAGCCCGGCCCGCAGCGGGGGTGCGGCGAGTGAGGCGGTGTGCAGGGTCTCGAAGGTGGCGTGTTCGACGGGGTTCCCGACGTCGCTGGGGCGCAGCGGGCGGGCGGCGCGGCGGCCGAGCAGGTATCCGGCCCCGAGCAGCAGGAGGGCGAGCGGGACGAGCGCCGCCCAGCCGGCTCCGGTCATCGGTGTCTCCCGGAGGTCAGCGCTTCCGGCAGGTGGAAGCGGGTCATGGCGGCGTTGGTGCCGGGCGGTATCCGGCCGGGGGTGGCGAGGGACACCAGGACCATCGCGAGGAAGCCGACCGGCACCGACCAGACGGCGGGCCAGGCGAGCAGGGCGTGCGGCCAGCCCGGCGGCTGCACCGCACCGCTGACGGTGATGGTGACGGCCAGGAACGCGGAGCCGCCGCCGAGGAGCAGTCCGGCGATGGCCCCGGGCGGGGTGAGCCGCCGCCACCAGATGCCGAGGACCAGCAGGGGGCAGAAGGAGGACGCGGAGACGGCGAACGCCATGGCCACGGAGTCGGCCACCGGCACCCGGCTGACCATCAGCGAGCTGGCCAGCGGTACGCACATGGCGAGGACCGTGGCCAGCCGGAAGTGCCGTACCCCGCGCGAGGGGAGCACGTCCTGCGTGATGACCCCGGCGACGGCCATGGTGAGCCCGGAGGCGGTGGAGAGGAACGCGGCGAAGGCGCCGCCCGCGATGAGCGCGCCGAGCAGGTCGCCGCCGAGCCCGCCGATGACCCGGCCGGGCAGGAGCAGGACGGCCGCGTCCGCGTCCCCGCCGTGGATCAGCTCGGGGGCGTAGAGGCGGCCGAGTGCCCCGTAGACCGGGGGCAGCAGGTAGAAGACGCCGATGAGGGCGAGGACCGCGACGGTGGTGCGGCGGGCGTCGCGGCCGTTGGGGCTGGTGTAGAAGCGGACGACGACGTGCGGCAGGCCCATGGTGCCGAGGAAGGTGGCGACGATCAGTCCGTAGGTGGCGTACATCGGGTGCTCGGCGCGGAAGACGGGGAGCTGTTCGGTGAAGGAGGCGCGGGGGCTGCCGTCGCCCCGCCAGGCGAGCACCAGGAAGATCGCGGGAACCAGGAGCGCGGTCAGTTTCAGCCAGTACTGGAAGACCTGGACGAAGGTGATGGAGCGCATGCCGCCCGCGGCGACGGCGATGACGACGACGGAGGCGACGAGCACGTCGCCGAGCCAGCCGGGCGCCCCGGTGAGGATCTTGAGGGTGAGGCCCGCGCCCTGGAGCTGCGGCACGAGGTAGAGCCAGCCCGCCGCGACCACGAAGACGCTGACCAGGCGGCGTACCTGACGCGATTCCAGCCTTCCTTCGGCGAAGTCGGGCAGGGTGTACGCGCCCGAGCGGCGCAGCGGCGCGGCCACGAAGACCAGCAGCACCAGGTATCCGGCCGTGTAGCCGACCGGGTACCAGAGCATGTCGGGGCCGTGCACGAGGACCAGTCCGGCGATGCCGAGGAAGGAGGCGGCGGAGAGGTACTCGCCGCTGATGGCGGCGGCGTTGAGCCGGGGGCGTACGGTGCGCGAGGCGACGTAGAAGTCGGAGGTGGTGCGGGAGATGCGCAGTCCGAATCCGCCGACGAGCACGGTCGCGAGGACGACGGCGGCGACCGCCGCCACCGCGTACGTTCGGCTCACGGCGTGGGGCGGCCTTCCACGAGCCGGGCGAAGTCGCGTTCGTTGCGCTCGGCCTGGCGCACGTACCACCAGGCGATCAGGGTGAGCGGCGGGTAGGCGGCGAAGCCGAGGACCGCCCAGACCAGTGCGGAGCTGTGCAGGGCCTCGAAGACCAGCGGCAGGGTGCCGGCGACCAGCGCGACGACGGCGAACGCGGTGAGCCCGGCCCGCAGTTGCCCGCGCATCAGCGAGCGGACGTACGCGCCGCCGAGCGCGGTCTGCTCGTCGATCTCCGACTGGGTGCGGTAGCGCGGCAGCGGGCGCACCCGCCGGGGCTCCCCCGTCACCACTTCGCGCCGGGGCGCTGGCTCTGCGGACATGGGCCCGGAGTGTACGCAGCACCGGACCGTCGTGGGAAGGCCGGGCTCCGGTCGGGCCTGGTCAACGGCTGGTCAGCGGCTGGTCTGGCGCATCAGCAGATCGCGCAGGGCGCGGGTGTGGCGTCGGCTGACGGCCAGTTCGGCGCCGCCGATGCGGACGCTCATGCTGCCCGCGTCGAGGCGGAGTTCGTCGATCCGTCCCAGGGCGACGAGGTGGCGGCGGTGGATGCGGACGAAGCCGCGGGAGCGCCAGCGCTCCTCCAGGGTCGTGAGCGGTACGCGGACGAGGTGGCTGCCGGCGGCGGTGTGCAGCCGGGCGTAGTCGCCCTGGGCCTCGGCGTAGGCGATGTCGTCCACGGGGATGAAACGGATGACTCCGCCGAGTTCCACCGGGATCTGGTCGCCCGGGGCGTCGAGCACGGGCGCGGTGCGGTCGCCCACCTGTTCGGCCACCCGGCGCACCGCTTCGGCCAGCCGCTCGCGGCGTACGGGCTTGAGTACGTAGTCGACGGCCTTGAGGTCGAAGGCCTGGACGGCGAAGCCCTCGTGGGCGGTGACGAAGACGATGAGCGGCGGGGCGGCGAACCCGGCCAGCAGTTGGGCGACGTCGAGCCCCGTGAGGCCCGCCATGTGGATGTCCAGGAAGACGACGTCGATGGCGGCCGGGTCGTCCGGCCCGGCGTCGACGGCGCCGCCGATGCGGCGCAGTGCCTCGGTGGCGCCGGTGGCGCCCTCGGCGCTGCGGATGCGGGGGTCGGCGCGCAGGAGGTAGAGGAGTTCCTCCAGGGCGGGTTCTTCGTCGTCGACGGCGAGTACGCGGAGCATGGCCGGAGTGTAGAGCGCACACCTGGCCCGGGGGGACTGGTCGCGCCGCGGATTCTCCGTCCGCGGGCGGTCATCCGGGCAGGCGGGACACGCGGCGGTCGGCCAGGGGCCGGTCGCCGGTCCGGCAGGCCGGGCGGTACGGGAGCGCGGAGTCGCTGGACGACACCTCACGGATGGTGTCGCCGCAGACGGGGCACGGCTCACCGCACGCCCGTGGACCCGCATCCCGCTCCTCTTGCCGGCCTTGAGCTCCTTGGCCGCGAGCCCGGCGGAGCGGGCCACCGCGTCCCGGAGTGTGGTGCGCGGGGCGGTGTACAGCCGGGCGATGCCGGGCACCTCGGCCGGGTCGCGTACCAGGTACACGGCGAGGCGCTTGGCGGTGCCGGCCTCGGTGAGGTCGAAGCCGTCGCCGCCGGTGAGAACGGTGCGCAGCGCCAGGGGGCCTTGCCGGGGCGGGACGGGGCGGGGCGTCGGGAGGGGCGTCCCTCCCGCGCAGCCAGCCCGCCCGGGCGAGACGGGTGATCAGGTGGAGCGGCCCGGCCTCGATGTCCAGGTACGTGCCGTGCCGGGCGACCGCGGTGACCGTGGCGCCGTGCAGGGCGGTGAGCGCGGGTCGCAGGTCTTGAGCACGCCGACGTTGAGCGGCGGGACGCGGTCGGTCTCCTTCCCGGCCAGGTGGCCGCCGGGGAAGATCCGCAGGGTTTCGGTCTCCGGCAGTCCGGGCATGGCTCCAGACTGCCGAAGGGCCCGGCGGGGCGCCTGTCAGAGCCGGTAGACCCGCTCGGCGGTGGTGGCCAGGACCTGGCTCCGCTCGTCCTCGGTGAGGGCGTCGGTGAGGCGGTGCGCCGCGTCGACGACCTCCCCGTACGTCGCGGCGAGCCGGCAGACGGGCCAGTCCGAGCCGAACATCAGCCGGTCGGGGCCGAAGGCGTCCAGGACGGTGTCGGCGTAGGGGCGCAGGTCGCGCACGGTCCAGTCGCGCGCATCGGCCTCGGTGACCAGGCCGGAGAGTTTGCAGACGGTGTTGGGCCGGGCCGCCAGGGCCCGTATGTCCTCGGCCCAGGGGTGAAGTGCGCCGGAGGCGACGGGGGGTTTGCCCGCGTGGTCGAGGACGAAGGTCAGCTCGGGCAGCAGGGCCGCGGCCTGGACGGTGGCGGGCAGCTGGCGGGCCTGGACGATGAGGTCGTAGACGAGTCCGGCGTCGGCGACGGCACGCAGCCCGCGCAGCACGTCGGGGCGGAGCAGCCAGCCGGGGTCGGGTTCGCCCTGGACCTGGTGGCGGATGCCGACGAGCCGGTCGCCGCCGGGGAGCGCGCGCAGGGCGGCCAGGGTTCCGGCGACGTCCGGGGCGGTGAGGTCGCACCACCCGACCACTCCGGCGACCAGGTCGCTGTCGTGGGCGAGGGCCAGGAATTCGGGAGTCTCCTCGGCGACGGTGACGGTCTGGACGAGGACGGTGGCGCGCACTCCGGCGGCGCGGGCCTCGGGCTCCAGATCGGTCAGGGTGAAGTCGCGGCGGAGCGGGGCGAGTTCCTCGCCGGTGATCCAGTCCTGGTCGCGCACCGCGAGGTCCCACACGTGGTGGTGGGCGTCGATGACGTGCCGCTCGGCGGTCATGTCACAGCTCCCAGGCGACCGGGAGGCCGGCTGCGGCGCCTTCGGCCGAGTAGTCGTGGGAGACATCGAGCAGTTCGTCCATCCGGGCCTGCCAGGCCACGTTGACCGGCAGTTGTTCCAGTTCGGCGAGGAGTGCGGCGTAGTCCTCGCAGTCGATGACGTGGAAGAGGTCGGTGCCGCTGCGCCAGATCGTCCAGGAGGTGGCGCCCGCGGCGCGGATCGCGGCGGTGAGTTCGGCGGGGACCTCGCGGTGCGCGGCCTCGTACGCCTCGACGCGGTCGGCGCGGACCTTGGTGTGCAGGGCGATTCTCATGTCAGTGTCCGTTCTCGGTGAGCAGGCCCTCGGCACGCAGCTCCTCCCAGAGCTGGTCCGGTATGTCGCGGCGGAGCAGAGCGGCGGCGTCGTGGACCTCGTCCGGGGAGCGGGTACCGACGAGGACTCCGGCGACGGCGGGGTGGGCGAGCGGGTAATGGAGGGCGGCGGCCCGCAGCGGGACTCCGTGGCGCTCCGTGACGGCCTTGATGCGCAGGGCCCGCTCCAGCAGGGTGCGCGGAGCGGCGGTGTAGTCGTAGGTGGCGCCGGGGCGCGGATCGGCGAGCAGCCCGGAGTTGAAGACCCCGCCGACGACGACGCCACGGCCCCGGGCAGCGGCCTCGGGCAGCAGTTCACCGAGCGCGGACTGGTCGAGGAGGGTGTAGCGCCCGGCGCAGAGGACGACGTCGGCGTCGGTGTCGCGGAGAAAGCGGGTCAGCATCGCGGTCTGGTTCATCCCGGCGCCGATGGCTCCGACGACGCCCTGGGCCCGCAGCCTCTCCAGCTCCGGATAGGCCTCGCGGAACGCTGCCTCGCCATGGTCGTCCGGGTCGTGGAGATAGGCGATGTCGATGCGGTCGAGGCCGAGCCGTTCCAGGCTGTCCTGGATGCTGCGGCGTACGCCCTCGGCGCTGAAGTCCCAGCGGCGGACGTGGGTGGCGGGCACGGCGAAGCCTTCGCTGAGCCCGTCGGGGCCGGTTTCGGGGACGGCTCCGGCAGGGAGTGGGTCGAGCACCCGGCCGACCTTCGTGGACACGACGTACGCGTCGCGGGGCCGGTCGCGCAGGGCCTCGCCGAGCCGCCGTTCGGAGAGGCCGAGTCCGTAGTGCGGCGCGGTGTCGAAGTAGCGGACGCCCTCGGCCCAGGCGGCCTCGACGGCGGCGGCCGACCGGGCCGGGTCGACGGCGGTGTAGAGATTGCCGATGGCGGCTGCCCCGAACGACAGCTCGGTGATCTCGACCGCGCTGTTTCCCAGTGTGTTGCGCCGCATGCCTCCGCCGCCCTCCCCGATGATCGCTTCCTGCATACAGCGAATATTCATCGGATCACTTGGACGCGTCAACACCTCAGGCGCCATCAAATCCGGCACCTTTCAGGAAACCTGTCCGATCTATAGTCGTTCGACTCTATGGCGTTTCGGCTCTATGGCCGCCCGCCTCTGTGGCCGCCCGGGGCGTTGGGGTCAGGTGCCGGGCCGGACGACAGCAGGGCGAGCAGCTGCGCGACCTCCTCGTCGGCACAGCGCGCCAGCCGCTCCAGATCGGGCAGCGCCTCCCCGTCGGCGACCAGCCCGACCCGCACCCGGCCACCGTACGTGGCGAGCGCGACGGCGAGGGCCTGGCCGCGGGCCAGCGGCGCCATCGGGTAGACGGCGCGCAGCGGGCAGCCGCCGAGCGAGAGCGCCGAGCGCGGCAGGGGCACGCTGGTGACCAGGACGTCGAAGAGCATCCTGGCCGCGCCCCCGGCGAGCGGCGCGCCGAAGCGGTGGGCCAGCGAGGGGAGCTGGTCGGCGAGTACGGCGACCGCCCCGGCACCGCGCAGCGGGCCCGCGGCCTTGTTGCGGTCCATGGCGGCGCGTACGGTGCCGAGCCGCCGCCAGGGGTCCGGGTCACGGACCGGGAGCGGGAGCAGGTAGCCGGAGAGCAGGTTCCCGCTCGTCGCGGGCCCGCCGGGCCTGCGGCGGGAGACCGGGACCAGGGCGCGCGGGTCCTGGCCGGGCAGTGGTTCACCGCGCTCGCGCATCCAGCGGCGCAGCGCTCCGGCGACGACCGCGAGCAGGACGTCGTTGACGGTGCCGCCCGCGGCGCGGCGGATGCGGTGGAGGGCGTCGAGGTCGAGGTCGGCGGTGGCCAGACGCCGGGTGCCGCTGGAGCGTGCGGTGAGCGCGGGTGTGCCGCGCGGGTCGAGGCGGCTGGCCCGCACCATGGAGGCGCCGACGCCGAAAGCCCGCCCGAGGTCCTCGATCCGGCGCAGCCCGATGGGGCCCGGAAGCCAGGAGCGGGGCGGTACCGGGCGTGCCCGGCGGCCCGGGGCCCGCCCGGCGGTGGCGATCTCGTCGAAGATCCCGGACCCGATCGCCACCGCCCGCATGCCGTCGGCCAGTGCGTGGTGGAGCTTGACCAGCACCGCGAAGGGGCCGCCGCGCGCGCCGTCGATGAGGTACATCTGCCAGGGCGGCAGCCCCCGTTCGAGGGGGCGTTCCATCAGTTCACCGGCGAGCCGGGTGGCACCGGCCATGAAGCCGCCGTTCGCCTCCCGCCCCTCGGCCCCGGTCAGCCGCACCCGGCGGACGTGCCGCCGGACGTCGAAGTCCTGGTCCACGAACCAGGCGGCCCCGCCGACCGGCAGCAGCACGTCCCTCACCCGCATCCGCAGCCGGGGGACGGCCGCGGCCCGGCCGCCCAGCAGGGCCAGCAGGGCGTCCGCGTCCGGCGCGGGGGACGATCCGGCCGCATCCGGCGCCGGGCCGAAGACGGCCAGCGCGCCCAGGTGCATCGGATGGGCGGGGGATTCGAGATGCCAGAAGGCCAGGTCGAGCGGGGCCAGCAGCTCAGTGTCCAACGGGTCCTCATGTCGTCGCGGCGTCATCGAGAGGGCGTCGGGAGGCGGAACCGACGAAACCGCAGTCAATCCTTACGGTCGGTTACGGTCAAGTACAGACATGTAGTGATCCATTACGCTCCAGCGGGGTGCCATCCGGCGTCACCCGTGTGCCCGTGCGTCATGGGCACGCCGAGCCGTCCCCCGGCAGGCCACGCGTGTACCGGGGTGTCACCCGCCTACCGGGATGACGAACTCGCACCAGACGCACTTGCCGCTCCCCCGGGACTCCACCCCCCACAGGTCGGCCAGCCGGTCCACCAGCATCAGCCCCCGCCCGGAGACCCCGGTGTCCCCCGCGTCACGCCGTCTGGGCAGCGCGCTGGAGCGGTCCTCGACGTCGACCCGCAGCCGCCGCTCGGGACCGGCGAGCACCCGGATCGTGACGATGGCCCCGCCATCCGTGTGCATGAGGGCGTTGGTGATCAGCTCGTCGGCGGCCAGTTCGATCTCGTCGGCCCGCTCCTTGGCACCCCAGGCGCGTACCGCCGCCCGGATCATGTGGCGCGCGGAGCTGAGCGCCTCCGGGTCGCTCTGCGCGACGTGCTGCTGGAGACGGCCGCCGGGCTGCGGGGCGTGCGCGGCCTTGCGGCGCAGCAGCAGGACCGCGACGTCGTCCTCGCCGCCCCGCTCGTCGACCGCCGCGCAGAGCCGGTCGGCGAGCCGCTGGAGGTCCTGCGGGCCGTCGCGCACCATGGTGGCCAGCAGGTGCATGCCCTCGTCGAGATCGGCGCCCGGCAGCTCCACGAGCCCGTCGGTGAACAGCACCAGGGTCTGGCCTGGGTCCAGCTCCACGGTGCTGACCGGGTACTCCAGCCGCCCGAACTCGGCCGAGAGCCCCAGTGGCAGTCCGCCCTCGGCGGAGAGCCTGCGGCAGCTGCCGTCGCTCTCGCGTACCAGCGGGTCGACGTGCCCGGCCCGGACCAGCTGCACCACCCCGGTCGTCAGGTCGGCCTCGGCGTAGGTGCAGGTCGCGAAGCGGTCCGTGTCCAGCTCGTGCAGGAAGACCGAGGCCCGCGCCATCACCGTGGCGGGGCTGTGCCCCTCGGCCGCGTAGGCCCGCAGCACGATCCGCAGCTGCCCCATGACGGCCGCCGCGTGGGTGTCGTGGCCCTGTACGTCCCCGATGACGGCGCCGACCCGTCCGCCGGGCAGCGGGATCACGTCGTACCAGTCGCCGCCGATGTCCCGGCCCAGCCGGGCCGAGCGGTAGCGGACGGCGATCTGCGCGCCGGGCACGTCCGGGATCCTGCGCGGCAGCATGGCCTGCTGGAGACCCTCGGCGAGATCGTGCTCCTGCTCGTAGAGCATGGCCCGCTGGAGGCTCTGCGCGATCGAGCTGCCGAGCGCGACCAGCAGATTGCGCTCGTCCGGGGTGAAGCCGTCCTTGTCGCGGTAGAGCAGGCCGAGCGCGCCGATCGGCCGGGCCTGGGCGATCAGCGGCAGATAGGCGGCCGAGGTGATGCCGAGGTGGCTGATGTGGGGCCACAGGATCGGGTAGGAGGCGGCGAAGTCGGCGGCGGACTCGATGAAGCGCGGCACGAGCGTGCGCACCACCTCGCTCATCGGGTACTGCTCGTCCGTGCGGGTGTACCGGGTGCCCGGTACGAACGAGTCCTCCGGGCCGTCGGCCACCAGGTGGATGCGCCCGGACTCCATCAGGCCCATCACCAGGCTGGTCGCGCCCAGGAGCGCCAGGCCCCGGGAGTTCTTCAGCACCTCGATGACGTCACCGACGGTCCGGGCGTGCGCCAGGGCGGCCGTGGTGCCGTCCACCAGGCTGGTGCGGCGCCTCCGCTCCAGGTCCAGCTCGCGGCGGGCGGTGGAGTCGGCCAGTTCCTGGGTCGCGTCACGGACGATGCCGATGATGCGGCGCGCGCGGCCGTCCGCGTCGCGCCGGATGAAGCCCTGGGTGTGCGTCCAGCGCAGACCGCCGTCGCGCCGCCTGATCCGGAAGTACGCGCCGTAGTTGGCCTGCCCGCCCTTCAGCGCCCGCGCGACCATGGCGTCGAGCCGTTCGCCCTCGTCCGGCGGCACCCGGATCCCGAGCGATTCCGGCCGGTTGTCGTACTCCTCCGGCCGCAGGTCGAACACGTCGAGCGCGGGCCGGTCCATGTGCATGAGGCCGCTGTCGAGGTCCCAGTCGAAGCTGCCCATACGGTTCAGGGCGAGACTGAGATCCGGGTGGGCGGGCCAGTCGTCCGGGAGTGACAGGGCACCCGCTACCCGATCATCCATGCGGGTCACTCTGCCACCATTTGTCCGATTCTTCGAGCGAACCTCGCGCGGTCGGGCGAATCGCCCGGGGTGCCACCCGACCGGCACTGCGGGCCGCCCGGGATGCCGCAGGGCGGGGCGGGACGTCTCGTAGGGCGAACCGGCCGCGGCGCGCCGCGGGGCAGCGGATACCGTGTCCGTGGGCACGGTAAGTCCAGCCTTACCTTTACCCTGAGCTGCACAGACCGCACCAGTTCGTTCTAAGGACCAGCACCTGATGACCCGCCCCGTCCGTATCGCCATAGTCGGAGCCGGCCCCGCCGGCATCTACGCGGCGGACGCGCTGCTGAAATCCGACGCCGCCCAGGACCCGGGCGTTTCGATCGACCTGTTCGAGCGGATGCCCGCCCCCTTCGGCCTGATCCGCTACGGAGTGGCCCCGGACCACCCGCGGATCAAGGGCATCGTCCAGGCGCTCCACCAGGTGCTCGACAAGCCCCAGCTGCGCCTGTTCGGCAACGTCGACTACCCGAACGACATCGGCCTCGACGACCTGCGCTCCTTCTACGACGCGGTGATCTTCTCCACCGGCGCCGACGCCGACCGCGCGCTGGACATCCCGGGCCACGAACTGGACGGTTCGTACGGCGCCGCCGACTTCGTCTCCTGGTACGACGGCCACCCCGACGTCCCGCGCACCTGGCCCCTGGAAGCCGAGAAGGTGGCCGTGCTCGGCGTCGGCAACGTGGCGCTGGACGTGGCGCGCGTCCTGGCCAAGACGGCCGACGAGCTGCTGCCGACCGAGATCCCGGCCAACGTCTACGAGGGCCTCAAGGCCAACAAGGCGCTGGAGGTGCACGTCTTCGGGCGCCGCGGTCCCGCTCAGGCCAAGTTCAGCCCGATGGAGCTGCGGGAGCTGGACCACTCGCCGAACATCGAGGTCATCGTCAACCCCGAGGACATCGAGTACGACGCGGGCTCGATCGAGACCCGGCGCAACAACAAGCAGGCCAACATGGTCGCCTCCACGCTGGAGAACTGGGCCATCCGCGACGTCGGCGACCGGCCGCACAAGCTGTTCCTGCACTTCTTCGAGTCCCCGGTGGAGGTCCTCGGCGAGGACGGCCGGGTCGTCGGCCTGCGCACCGAGCGGACCGAACTCGACGGCACCGGCAACGTCAAGGGCACCGGCGCGTTCACCGACTGGGACGTGCAGAGCGTCTACCGCGCGGTCGGCTACTACTCGCAGGAGCTCCCGAAGCTCCCGTTCGACGTGGTCTCCGGTACGGTCCCGCACGCCGCGGGCCGGGTCCTGGACGGCGGGGAGCACCTGCCCTCGGTGTACGTGACCGGGTGGATCAAGCGCGGCCCGGTGGGACTGATCGGCCACACCAAGGGCGACGCCAACGAGACGGTGGCGTGCCTGCTGGAGGACCGCGCCGAGGGGCGGCTGGCCGCGCCCGTCCGCCCCGAGCCGGAGGCCGTCACCGCCTTCCTGGAGGACCGCGGCATCCGCTACACCACCAAGCAGGGCTGGCACCGCCTGGACGCCCACGAGCAGGCGCTGGGCGCGGAGCAGGGCCGGGAGCGGATCAAGGTCGTGGAGCGCGAGGCCATGCTGGACGCCTCCGAGCCGCGCGACTGACCCGTACACAGCCGCCCCGCACGACTGACCCGTACACGCCGCCCCGCACGAGACCGGCCGGCCGCGCGTAACGCGCGGCCGGCCGGGGGGGGCAGCCCCGTCCACCTCGGCAGGGCCGCCCGGTCCGTGGTCCCGGGGCTCAGCGCCCCTGGAGCGCCTTGACGTTGTCGCCGAAGGTCCACCCCTTCGAACCGTCCCAGTTGAGCGACCAGGTCATCAGGCCCTTGAGCCCGTTGCCGTAGTGGTTCCAGGCCTGGGCGACCTGACCCGTCGACATGTACCCGCCACCGGCGCCCGGCTGGGCCGGGAGCCCCGGCACCTGCTTGTCGTACGGCACCCTGATCGTGGTGCCCTGGACGACGAGCCCCTTGTCCAGACAGTCCGTCTGGGCGGTGAAGCCCTGGACGGTGCCCGCGGAGTACGAGTCACCGGCGCAGCCGTACATGCTGCCGTTGTAGTACTGCATGTTCAGCCACCACAGGCGGCCGTTGTCCGCGTACTTCTTGATGATGGGCAGGTACGCGCCCCAGATCGAGCCGTAGGTGATGCTGCCGCCGGTGACGTAGGCCGTCTCCGGTGCCATCGTCAGGCCGAAGTTCGAGGGCATCTTCGCGAGCACGCCGTCGATGATGCGGATCAGGTTGGCCTGCGAGGCCGAGAGCTGGCTGATGTTCCCGCTGCTGGTCAGACCGGTCTCGATGTCGATGTCGATGCCGTCGAAGTTGTACTTCTTCAGGATCGGCACCACGGTCTCGACGAAGCGGTCGGCGACCGTGCTGGAGCTGAGGTCGATCCCCGCCGTGGCGCCGCCGATCGACATGAGCGTGGTGAGGCCCGCGGCCTTCGCCTGGCACATCTCGGCCGGGGTCGGGACCTTCACGGTCGAGTCCATCCCGTCCTCCCACTGGACGGTGCCGTCGGAGAGGATGACGGGGAAGGCCGCGTTGATCACGTTGTAGCCGTGCTGCGCGATCCGGCTGTCGGTGACCGGGATCCAGCCGAGCGGCGGGTGCACGCCGTTCGCGGCTCCGTCCCAGTTCTCCCAGTAGCCCTGGAGCACCTTTCCCGCGGGCTTCGACTTGACCGCGCAGGTCTCGTCGGCGGCGGCGCTGGGCGTCGCCGCCACCAGCATCTGTACGGCGCAGGCCGCCGCGAGGCCGACCCCCAGCAGGCGCGATATCCGACCGGACATTGGGCACTTCCCTTCTCGAATGGCATGCCCCTGACAACGCAGACGGAATGCGATCTCGCATTTCACGGCTCGCAACACGCTAGGGAGACCCGGACGGCCCGTCAATAGGTCTGGACCAAAGAAGACCCTTCCCCCGTCCGGAGCGAACCCGGAATCACCCCCTCCGAGGAGCGGCCGCCACCCTTCCCCAGGGGGGCGATTACCGCCACAAAGAGACTTAGCTTAGGCTTGCCTAACTCTCTGCGATCCGCATCGGGCCGTAGCCGTGTGCCGTCGGCCACCGCTGCGGCCTGCCCTCGCGCGGTCGCGGGGCCCGCTCCGTCTCCCAGCATGAGGAACACCCATGTCCCGGTTCATCCGCGCGCGTCGCCGCACGCTCGTCGCAACTGCCGCCGCCACCGCTCTCGTTCTCGCCGTGGGCGGCTGCTCGTCGGGCGACGGGGGCAAGGAGAAGTCCGCCGCGGCCACGAAGAGCTCCGGGGCGTTCCCCGTCTCCCTCAAGAGCGCGCTCGGCACCGCCGAGATCAAGGAGCGGCCCGAACGCGTCGTCACCCTCGGCCAGGGCTCCGCGGAGACGGCCATCGCGCTCGGCCACACCCCGGTCGGCATCGAGAAGTACGAGTGGGGCAGCGACAAGACCGGCTACCTGCCCTGGGTGCACGACGCGGTGAAGAAGTCCGGCGACAGACTGCCGGTCCAGTTCACCGGTGGCGAGGACATCGACTTCGAGGCGATCACCGAGCTGGAACCAGACGTCATCCTCGCGCCGTGGTCCGGGATCACGCAGAAGGACTACGACATCCTCAAGGACATCGCCCCCACCGTCGCCTATCCCGATCTGCCCTGGAGCACCGACTGGGACCAGCAGATCGACATCATCGCCAAGGCGCTGGGACAGCCCGGGCAGGCGAAGGTCCTCACCGCGGGGATCGAGAAGCAGCTGGCCGACGCGGCGGCGACCCGGCCCGCGTACAAGAAGCACACGTTCTCGTACATCTACAACACCGGACCCGGCACCCTCGGTGTGTTCAAGCCCGACGAGCAGCGCGTCAAGATGGTCTCCTCGCTCGGCCTCAAGGTCGACCCGGTGGTGAACACCTTCAAGGAGACCAAGGGCACCGACTCCGCGCTCATCGGCCTGGAGAACGCCGGGAAGCTGAAGGACAGCGACCTGGTCTTCACCTTCTACATGGACGAGAAGGCCCGCGCGGAGATCGAGGCCCAGCCGCTGTACGCGGCGATCCCGGCGGTCCGGAGCGGAGCCGTGGTGGCGGGCAAGGACAACTCCTTCGTCACCGCCTCCTCGATCATCAACCCGCTCACCGTGCCGTGGGTCGTGGACCGCTACCTGCCGCTGATCGACCAGGCCGTCAAGGCCGCCGACAACGGCTGAGCCGGGCCGCCGCACCCCATGGCCACCACCACCTCGCCCGCCCCGCCGGGCGCCGCCGGTACCGCGCGGTCCGGCGCCGTCCGGCGGCTGTTCCCGCTCATCCTCGTCATCGCCGTCCTGGCGTTCGCGGTGTGCGCGAGCGTCATGTACGGCAGCCGGACCACACCCTTCGGTGAGGTGCTGCGCGTGCTGGACGGCACCGCCGACGAAGGCGTCACCACCGTCGTCGAGAGCCGCTACCCGCGGACCGCGCTCGGCCTGCTCGCCGGTCTCTGCCTGGCCGTCGCGGGCACCCTGATGCAGGGGGTGACCCGCAATCCGCTGGCCGACCCGGGGCTGCTCGGGATCAACGCGGGCGCCAGCGCGAGCGTCGTCGCCGCGACGGCGTTCCTGGGCGCCTCGGGCGTCACGGAGACGATGTGGTGGGCACTGCCCGGTGCGCTGGGTGCCGGTCTGCTCGTCCACGTGATCGGCTCGGCGGGGTCGGGCAGCGGTCTCGTCCGGCTGGTGCTGGCTGGTGCGGTGCTCTCCGCGGTGCTGACGGCGTTCGTGCAGGCGGTGACCCTCAGCCACCCGAAGGTGTTCGACAGCTACCGGTACTGGGTCGTCGGCGCGCTCGGCGGGCGGGACTTCGACGTGTTCTGGTCGGTGCTGCCGTTCGCGGTGGCCGGTCTGGTGGTGGCCTGCCTGCTCGGTCCGGGCCTCAACGCGCTGGCGCTGGGCGACTCCACCGCGGCGTCCCTGGGGGCTTCCCCGGCGCTGGTGCGGGCGGGCGGGCTCCTGGCGGCCACCCTGCTGAGCGCGGCGGCGACGGCCGCGGTCGGCCCGGTCGCCTTCGTCGGGCTGGCCGTTCCGCATGTGGTGCGGGCGCTGGCCGGGGCGGACTTCCGGGCGCAGCTGGTGTTCTCGGCGCTGCTCGGTCCGGCGCTGCTGCTTCTGGCGGATGTCGTGGGGCGGGTGGTGATGCGCCCGCAGGAACTGATGGTCGGCGTGGTGACCGCGTTCCTCGGAGCGCCCGCGCTGCTCGTCGCCGTACGCAGGATGAGAGGCAACGCATGACATCGCGTCAGGCCGCGGTCCGCACCGCGCCGCCGTACAAGGTACTGACGGCCGGGCGGCGGGTGGCCCTGCCGGTCCGGCGGGTGCCGGTGCTGACGGCGCTGGCGCTGCTGGTGCTGCTGGCGGCGGGAGCCGTGGCCACGCTGTCGCTCGGGCGGCTCGGCATCGCGCTCGCCGATCTGCCCGGGGCGCTGGCCGGAGGGGCCGAGGGCAGGGACGCGTTCGTCCTGGAGCGGCTGCGCGGGCCCCGGCTGACGGTCGCCGTGGGGACCGGTGCGGCGCTCGGGCTCTCCGGGGCGCTGTTCCAGTCCGTCACCCGCAATCCGCTGGGCAGCCCGGATGTGATCGGGCTGGCCTCCGGCGCCGGTGCGGGCGCCGCGGTCGCCGCGCTGCTGTTCCCGGACACCGTGCCGGTGGCGCTGGGCGCGCTGCTCGGCGCGGTCCTCGCCATGGCCCTGGTGTACGTGTCGACCGGCACGGGCTTTCGCAGTCCGGCCCGGCTGGTGATCGCGGGCATCGGGGTGGCCGCGATCGGCACGGCGATCACCCAGTACGTCGTGTACGCGATGGAGCGGGACCGGGCCGCCGCGCTCACCGCCTATGTCAACGGCAGCCTGTCCGCGCGCTCCTGGACGGACGCCACGACGATCTGGCTGGTACTGCTCGCCGTCGCCCCGCTCACCGCACTGATCTCGCGGCGGCTGGACATCGGGGAGATGGGCGACGACCTCGCGAGCGCGCTGGGTTCAAGGCCGCGTACCACGAAGTCCGTCGCCGTGGTCCTGGCGATCGCGCTCTCGGCCGGTGCGGTGAGCGTCGCCGGGCCGGTCGCGTTCGTCGCGCTGACGGCTCCGCAGATCGCCCGGCGGATCACCCGGCTCTCCGGCCCGCACCTGGCGCTGTCGGCGCTGACCGGCGCGCTGCTGCTGGTACTGGCCGATCTGTGCGCCCAGCAGGTGCCTTTCCTCGGCCATCCGCCGGTCGGCATCTGCACGATGGCCGTTGGCGGTGTGTACCTGGGCTGGCTGCTGATCCGGGAGTGGCGCCGCGGGGTCCTCTGAGCCGGGGCCCGCTCTCTTCCGGGCACCTGGCCACCCCCTTCCTTGAACGCGTTCAAACGAGGCCGTAGAGTCACCACCGCACGAACTTGAACACGTTCAAGTCGAGGGGGCTTGGCGCTGTGATGCCGTCGTTGGTCAATGCGATCGTGATGCTGGGCATGCTGGTGGTGGTCCCGGCGGGGCTGCGGCTGGCGGGGGCGCCCGAGCTGGACCGGATACGCCGGGTGTGGCCGCTGTTCGCCGTGCCCGGTGCCCTCGCGCTCTGGCTGCCGCGCGGCACGGCGGCCGCCTCGCTCGCCGCCGTCTACGCCCTCGGGGCCTTACTGCTCGCGCTGCACGCGCCGCTACGGCTGCTCCGCGAGCCCCGGGCCTGCCGGGCACCGGCCGAGATCGCGCTGCTCACCGCCCTGGTCATGCCGTCGGTCGCGGCCACGGCCCTGCTCGCCGAACGCGCGGGGCACCCGCTCCTCGGCTTCGGCCTCGGCATCCTCGCGCTGACCGTGCCGCACTTCCACTTCGCGGGCTTCGCCGCCGCGCTGGTCGCCGGGCTCGTCTGCCGGATCACCGGCACCCGGGCGGGCCGGTTCGCCGCGCTGAGCGTGCCGCTGGGCACCCTGCTGGTGCTGGGCGGCTACTTCGTCGGCGACTGGGCCGAGCTGGCCGGCGCGGTCGTGCTGACCGCGGGCATGTGGACGGTCGCCCTGCTCACCTGGCGTTCGGTCCGCGGCCGCGGCCGCGAGCGGTCCACCCGGTCGCTGCTCGCGGTCTCCTCGGGCGTGCTCGCCGTCACCATGGTCCTCGCGCTGAGCTGGGCGCTCGGCGAGGCCACCGGACTCCCCCATCCCCCGCTGGGCTGGATGGCCGCCACCCACGGCCTGGGCAACGCGCTGGGCTTCGCGCTCTGCTCGCTGCTCGCCTGGCGACGGCTCCAGCACGACACCCACCACGAAGGACGGACCGCGTGAACGCGTTCACCTACCCGGAGGTCGGGGCCACCCGGCTCGGCCCGCTGCCCGACCGGTACCACCACCTCCGCCACCGCACCCGCGTCGGCCGCGGCCGGGCCGACCTCGACACGGTGGGCGCCGCCATCACCGGCTGGCGCATGCACCGCGCCGCCGGAGCCCGGGTCGAGGCGGCGGCGGACCGCGCCGAGGCCGGGGGCACCCTCACCGTCTCGCTCGGAGCGGGCCCCTTCCGCTTCACCGCGCCCTGCCGGGTCGTCTGGACCGCGTACGAACCCGACCGCGTCGGCTTCGCGTACGGGACGGCCCCCGGTCACCCCGAGTGCGGCGAGGAGTCCTTCGTGGCGGAGCTGGCGGACGACGGGACGGTGTGGTTCACCGTCACGGCGTTCAGCCGGCCGGCCGCCTGGTACGCCCGGCTCGCCGGCCCGCTCGTACCGGTCCTCCAGCGCTGGTACGCCCGCCGCCTCGGAAGCGCGCTGCGCCGGATAGCCGCCTGAGGCGGTTTCTGGCCGATACTGGAAGCGATGGAGTGGTTCACCGCGGACGGGTACTGGCTCAGCCGGCTGATCTTCCAGCGGGCTCTGGCCGCCGTGTACCTGGTCGCCTTCCTGACCGCCGCGCTCCAGTTCCGGGCGCTGATCGGCGAGCGCGGCATGCTGCCGGTGCCGGAGTTCCTGCGGCGCACCGACTGGCGCAGCGCCCCCGGTCTCTTCCGCCTGCACTACAGCGACCGCTGCTTCGCGGCGACCGCCTGGAGCGGCTGCGCGATCGCCGTGGCCCTGCTCATCGGCGCCGACGCGTACCTCCCGCTCTGGGCGGCGATGGTGCTCTGGGCACTGCCCTGGGCGCTGTATCTGTCGATCGTGCAGGTGGGCCAGACCTGGTACGGCTTCGGCTGGGAGTCGCTGCTGCTGGAGACGGGTTTCCTCGCCGTCTTCCTCGGCAACGGGCACACCTCCCCGCCGGTGCTGGTGCTGTGGCTGCTGCGCTGGGTGCTGTTCCGGGTCGAGTTCGGTGCCGGACTGATCAAGATCCGCGGCGACTCCTGCTGGCGGAACCTGACCTGCCTGTACTTCCACCACGAGACCCAGCCGATGCCGGGGCCGCTGAGCTGGTTCTTCCACCGGCTGCCCCGGCCGCTGCACCGGGCCGAGGCCGCGGCCAACCACGTCACCCAGCTGCTCGTGCCGGTGCTCCTGTTCACCCCGCAGCCGGTGGCGAGTGTGGCGGCGGGGCTGATGGTGGTCACCCAGCTGTGGCTGGTCCTCTCGGGCAATTTCGCGTGGCTGAACTGGCTGACGATCGTGCTGGCCCTGTCCGCCGTCGACTGGTCCGTGTTCGCCGGGCCGCCGCCCGCCCTGACGGCACCACCTCTCTGGTACGACGTGGTCGTGCTGGCGGTGAGCGCCCTGGTGGTGTTCCTCAGCTACCGTCCGGCGCGCAATCTGGTCTCCCGCCGCCAGGTGATGAACCGCTCGTTCGACCCGCTGCACCTGGTCAACACGTACGGCGCGTTCGGCAGTGTCAGCCGGGTCCGGCTGGAGGTGGTGGTGGAGGGAACGGACGAGCGGGTGCTCCACGACGGCACGCGCTGGCAGGAGTACGGTTTCCGCGGCAAGCCGGGCGATCCGCGCAGGCTGCCGCGTCAGTTCGCCCCGTACCATCTGCGGCTGGACTGGCTGATGTGGTTCGCGGCGCTCTCCCCCGCGTACGCCCGGCCGTGGTTCGGCCCGTTCGTGGAGCGGCTGCTGGAGAACGACCGCGACACCCTGCGGCTGCTGCGTCACAACCCCTTCCCCGGTGCCCCGCCGACGCACGTCCGCGCCCGGGTGTACCACTACCGGTACACCACGTGGCGCGAACTGCGGGCCACCGGACGCTGGTGGCACCGGAGCTATGTGCGGGAGTTCATGCCGCCGGTCTCGCTCGGTCCGTCCCGGACCGGACCGGCACGGCGGTCCTGAGCCGCCTCGGGCGGGTCACTTGGACTCCTCCCGGGCCCGCAGCAGCCGGGTGATCTGCTTGACGAGTTCGTCGTCGCTGGTCACCTTCTTCCCGGAGACCAGGGCGCCGAGCCGCTCCGCCGTCTGGAAGTCGTAGGCGCGCTCCCGTTCCGTACCGGGGACCTTCTCGTACTCGTCCTCCGCCCGGAAACCGACGGTCACGTCGACCAGTTTCGCGATGATCCAGGTGAGCACGAAGGAGAAGGCGATCACACAGACGATGGCGAGGAGCTGCTTGCCCAGCAGCCCCCAGCCGCCGCCGTAGAACAGGCCCTTCTTGCCACTGATCCGCGCGGTGGCGAACAGGCCGACCATGATCAGCCCGACCATACCGCCGACCCCGTGCACCCCGACCACGTCAAGCGTGTCGTCCACGGCGAACCGGTACTTGAGCGTGATCGCGAAGGCGCAGACCGCACCGACCACGAGCCCGGTGATGACCGCGCCCAGGGCGTTGACCTCGCCACAGGCCGGGGTGATGGCGACCATGCCCGCGACGGCGGAGGAGACCACGCCCATCGTGGTGACCGTGCCGGTGCGCCACTTCTCCACCAGCGGCCAGGTGACCATGGCACCGGCGGCGCCCAGCTGGGTGTTGAGGAACGCCGCGCTCGCGGCCCCCTGGGTGGTGAGCGCCGAACCGGAGTTGAAGCCGAACCAGCCGAACCACAGCAGCCCGACGCCGATCACCACCAGCGGGATGTTGTTGGGGCGCTCCTCCCGGCGGGCGAAGTCGCGCGGGGCCCGCAGCACCAGCGCGACGGCCAGCCCGGAGATCCCGGAGTTGAGTTCCACCGGCAGGCCGCCCGCGAAGTCCAGCGCGCCGAGATGCTTGACGATCCAGCCGTCCTGGTCGAACACCCAGTGCGCGAGCGGGACGTAGACGATGAGCAGCCACAGCACGACGAAGACGAGCCAGCCGCGCATCCTGGCGCGGTCCGCGATCGAGCCGCTGATCAGCGCGACCGTGATGATCGCGAAGCCCATCTGGAAGGTGCTGTAGACATAGGTGGGGATGTGGCCGGTGAGAGTGGTCAGCCCGATGTCGTGCATGAACACGTGATCGAGGTTGCCGATGAGTCCGGCTCCGCCGACGTCCGGCCCGAAGGCCAGCGTGTAGCCGATCGCCCACCACAGGAGCGTTCCGAAGGCCAGCGCGGCGAAGCTCATCTTGATCATCATCAGGATGTGCTGGGTGCGCACCATGCCGCCGTAGAAGAACGCCAGTCCCGGCGTCATCAGCAGCACCATGGCGGTGGAGGCGAGCAGCCAGGCGGTGTCACCGGAGTCGTACGCCGGTGGCATCGGCGCGGGGGCGAAGTTCATCGGCGGATACCTCGTCGTGGTGGGGGGTCAGGGCTTGCGCAGGGCGGGGGCGGGGTGGCCGGTCAGCTGCCGGCGTACGGCGTCCCAGGCCGCGGTGTGCGCGGCGGCGACCCGTACGGGGCTGTCGTCCAGCAGCCGCAGCCAGGCGCCGCAGTCCCGGGGCAGCACGCTGACCCCGTACAGGAGACCGGAGCCGGCGAGCGCCGTGTGGAGGGTGTCGGCCAGCTCGGCGGCCGGGACGCGGTCGGTGACGACGAAGAGCGAGGCGACGTGGTCGTGCCCGGCGAACACTCCGGGGCCGAGGACACCGCCGCCCGCCCCGCCCGGGTTCAGCCGCAGGGTGTCGAGGGCCAGGAGGGTTCCGTCGGGGCGGGCGATGCGCAGATCGGTGGCGAGGGCCCGGTAGGCGTGGCGCTCGCCGCGGGCGAGCCGCCCGGCGGTCACGGTGTCGCCGAGGAGCACGGTGGCGCCGGGGGCGGCCGTGACCTCGGTGCGCTGGTAGAAGCGGGCGTCCCTGAACGGGATCAGCGGGTCGGGCAGGTACTCCACGTAGGCGCCGTCCTCCGCCGCGAGGTGCACGCGCTGGCTCGCGTAGTCGTGCTCCATCCGGAAGATCTTGGTCGCCGCCTGGGTGGTCAGGTGCACCTGGGTGCCGGGACCGCAGCGGAAGTCCATGCGGTAGCGGTCGGCCTGGGCGATGCCGCCGCCGGTCGCCATCAGGTAGACGTAGCTCATGCCGGGCATCGCCGCGTCGATCCACAGCGGTCGCATGATCTGGAGCGGGGTCTTCTGGTAGCGCTCCACGAGTTCGGTGCGCCCACCCCGTACGGCGAAGGCCAGGTCGAGGATGCCGACCTTGGCCGGGGAGCCGGGCCCCAGCGTGTCGGGCACGGACGCCAGGGCCGCCACCTCCGGGGGAAGCCGGTCCGCGGTGTAGTAGCCAGGGGCGAGCCGGTCCGGCCGGGGCGGCGACGGGGTGGGCCGCATCTCAGATCAGCGCCTTGCGGCGGGACGCGAGGTAGCCCGCGACGTCCTCGACGCCGATGCCGGTGAGGCAGTCGGTGAGGACGACAGGCCGGTCCCCGCGCACCTTGTGGGCGTCGGACTCCATGACGCCGATGTCGGTGCGTACGTACTTCGCGATGTCGATCTTGTTGATGACGAGCAGGTCGGACTCGGTGATGCCCGGTCCGCGCTTGCGGGGCATCTTCTCGCCCTCGGCGGTGTCCAGCACGAAGATGAAGAGGTCGACCAGGGCCGGGCTGAAGGTGAGGGTGAGGTTGTCGCCGCCGGATTCGTAGAGCAGGGTGTCGGTGTCCGGGAAGCGCTCCAGCATCTCGGCCCCGGCGGCCAGGTTCATCGTGGGGTCGTCACGGACGGCGGTGTGCGGGCAGGCGCCCGTCTCCACGCCGACGACGCGCTCCGGTGCGAGGACCCCGGCGAGGGTGCGGCGGATGTGCTGGGCGTCCTCCTGGGTGTAGATGTCGTTGGTGATGACGCTCGGGCGGTGGCCGCGCTCGATGAGCACCGGCACCAGCGCCTCGATGAGCGCGGTCTTGCCGGAACCGACCGGTCCGCCGATACCGACCCGCAGTACGTTGTCGTCCATGGTGTTCCCTGTTCCTCGGATCAATGGGGGGATGGGGTGGGTTCAGCTGGCGAACAGCCGTGCCTCGGCACGTTCGTGACGGCCGGACATGATGTCCGAGGCGAAGACGGTGGCGCCGACGTCGTCGAGTTCACGCCGCAGCGCCGCCTCGGCGGTCTCCTCGATGACGGGTGCGGCGTACCGCAGCAGGACCTGTGCCCCGCGGTGGTCGGTGAGCCGCAGCCGCAGCGCGGCTCCCGCGAAGCTCGCGCAGAACGCGAACAGGTCGGCGGCGACCGCCTGGCGGGCCGGGACACCGGCCGCCGCGTGGATGACCCCGGCGGCCACCGCCTGGGTGCCGGGTGACTCGCCGCGTACGACACGGTCGAAGTGCGCGGTGATCTCCGGACGGCCGAACACCTCGGCGGCGAGGTCGAGAAGCTGCCGCCCGGTCCGGGTGGCAGCCTGGCGCATCTCGCGCCCCAGCTTGGTGGCGAACAGGTGCTCGTCGATCCGGACGACGGCCGCCGCGTCGCCCGCCCGGGTGGCCCGGTGGGCGAGCGCGAGCGCGGTCGCGTCGGCCGGGCCCACCCCGTGCCGCAGCAGGTCGGCCAGCAGCTCAGGAAGGCTCTCCCGGTCGACCGCCCCGGCGTGCGCGAAGCCCTCCAGACTGTGCGAGAGCGTGTAGAAGCCGCTGGGGAACGCCGAGTCGGTCAGCTGGAGGCTGACCAGCAGCGGCCCGAGCGCCGGTTCGGCGTCCGCGGCGGCACCGGGCCTCGCCGGGGCGGGCAGCACCCCGCCCCGGATCTCTTCCTCGTCTCGGTACACGGTCCTGGTCCTTCTGCCCTAGACCAGGAAGTACAGGTGGTTGAGGGGCAGTTCCTCGGCCGGGTCGATGGTGGCGACCTTGCCGTTGAGGGTGACCTTGAACGTTTCGGGGTCGACCTTGATGTCGGGCAGCGTGTCGTTGCGGACCATGTTGTGCTTCCCGATGGTCCGGGTCCGCCGCACCGGCAGCACCGTGCGTTCCAGGCCCAGTTCGGCCGGGACACCGGCGGCGATCCCGGCCTGGGACATGAAGGTGACGTGGGTCGTGGGCAGGGCCTTGCCGAACTGCCCGAACATCGGCCGGTAGATCACCGGCTGCGGTGTCGGCAGCGAGGCGTTGGGGTCGCCCATCTGCGCCCAGGCGATGATGCCGCCCTTGATGATCATCTTCGGCTTGGCCCCGAAGGAGTGCATGGGCCAGAGCACGATGTCAGCGAGCTTGCCCTTCTCGATCGAGCCCACGTGGTCGGAGATCCCGGTCGCGATGGCCGGGTTGATGGTGACCTTCGCAAGGTAGCGGAGCACCCGCTGGTTGTCGTTGCGGGCGGAATCGCCCTCCAGGGTGCCGAGCTTGTCCTTGCAGTGGTGGGCGATCTGGAAGCACCGGGTGACGGACTCGCCGACCCGGCCCATCGCCTGCGAGTCGGACGAGATCATGCTGATCACACCGAGGTCGTGCAGGACCGACTCGGCGGCGATGGTCTCGGCGCGGACGCGGCTGTCGGCGAAGGACACGTCCTCGGGGATGTCGTGGCTCAGGTGGTGGCAGACCATGACCATGTCGAGGAGCTCGTCCACCGAGTTCTTGGTGTACGGGAGCGTCGGGTTGGTGGACGACGGCAGGATGTTGGGTTCCCCGGCGACCCGCAGGATGTCCGGGGCGTGTCCGCCGCCCGCGCCCTCGCTGTGGAAGGTGTGGATGGTGCGGCCGTCGATCGCGGACCGGGTGTCCTCGAAGAATCCGCTCTCGTTGAGGCTGTCGGTGTGGATGGCCACCTGGATGTCGTGCCGGTCGGCGACCTTGAGCGCGTTGTCGATCACGGCGGGCGTCGCGCCCCAGTCCTCGTGGACCTTCAGCGCGCACACTCCAGCCCTGACCTGCTCCTCCAGCGCTTCCGGGAGGCTGCCGTTGCCCTTGCCCATGATGCCCAGGTTGATGGGGATGCCCTCGGCCGCCTGGAGGAACCGGGCGATGTTGAACGGTCCGGGCGTGCAGGTGGTGCCGTTGGTGCCGTCGGAGGGGCCGGTGCCGCCGCCGATGAGGGTGGTGATGCCGTTGGTGAGCGCCTGCTCGGCCTGCTGCGGTGCGATCAGGTGGACATGGGTGTCGATGGCGCCCGCGGTGGCGATGAGGTGTTCACCGGCGATGGCCTCGGTGCCGGGTCCGACGACCAGGTCCGGGTGGACGTTGTTCTGTGTCTGCGGGTTGCCGGACTTGCCGATGCCCGCGATGAAGCCGTCCTTGATGCCGATGTCGCACTTCACGACACCGACGACGGGGTCGATGACCACCACGTTGGTGATGACGGTGTCGAGCGCGCCCTGGGCGGCGGTGGCCTGCGGGTCGGAGGCCATGCCGTCACGCATGGTCTTCCCGCCCCCGTAGACGACCTCGTCGCCGTACAGGCCCTCGCTGTAGTCCTTCTCGACCTCGACGACGAGATTGGTGTCGGCGAGGTGGAAGCGGTCGCCGACCGTCGGGCCGAACATGTCGGTGTACTGCTTGCGCGGCAGGATGGGCATCAGCGCGACCCCTTCTTCTTTTCCTTGGCGTCCTTCGAGGCCTTCGTGTTCTTGGAGCTCTTGCCGTCGCCGGTGCTCTTGCCGTCGCCGGTGCTCTTGCCGTCGCCGGTGCTCTTGCCGCCCCCGGCCTGCTCCTGGGCCCCGGCGAAGCCCAGCTCGATCGCCTTGCGGACGGCCTCGACCCGTACCGGCTGCGAGGCGAGGCTGCCGTTGAACAGCCCGCTGAAGCCGACGAGCCGGCCCGTTCCCGCGTACGCGCACAGCTCCACCTCGCGCGTGCCGCCGGGCTCGATGCGCACCGAGGTGCCCGCGGGGATGTCGAGGTGCATGCCGAGCGCCCGCTGCCGGTCGAACGACAGCGCCGAGTTGACCTCGAAGAAGTGGTAGTGCGAGCCGACCTGGACCGCGCGGTCCCCGGTGTTGCGCACGGTGAGTTTCACCCTGCGGCGGCCGGCGTTGATCTCGATCGGTTCCTTGCCGTAGATATACCTCTGACGGGATGTCATGCGGTGCTCCTGATGACTCGGCCCGCACCGTGGACATGCCGGTGCGGATGCGGGTGCGGGTGCGCGGCCCCGTGGCCGTGGGGGGTGGCAGGGGGGTGGGAGTGTCCGTGGGAGTGGCCCTCGCCCGGCGGGTGGGTGTGGGCGTGGCCATGGTGGTCGGCTGCGGTGAGTCCGGCCGCGATGCCGTCGTCGCCGTGCTCGCCCCGGTGCCGTGCGTCGGCCACCCGCTCGGCGAGCACCCGGGCCAGCGCCGCCGGGGAGAGCAGCGGACCGCCGTCCTCGACCCGCGTACCGGGTACGTCCGGGAGCGGCGGCCGGGCGAACGCCGCGGGGAGCAGCACCACGTCCCGGGCTCCGAGCAGCAGGCAGCGACGGACGCCCTCGGCCAGGTCGGGGTCTCCCCCGGTGAACGCGACCTCGACCAGTCCGTGTCGGCCGTGACGGCGGACCAGGCTCGCGACGCGGTACAGCTCGGCGTCCTCGAAGGGATCCCCGGCCGGGGCGGTGATCAGCAGCGCGGCGGTGTCGGCGGCCCGGCCCGCCGCCGCGCGCAGCCAGGCGGTCAGATGCTGCGAGGTGCCGAACGGTCCGGCCAGCACGGTCCGGGCACGGGCTGCGGGGGGCAGTGCGCGCAGGGTGCGGGCGGTGTCCGCGACGAGTTCCGGGTCACGGCCGAGTGTCATCGGTACGACACAGCTCTCCTCGCCGCGGCGGGCCAGGGCGGTGACGGTGCGGAAGAGGGCGCGCCCGTCCCGTACGACGGTCGTCCCCGTCTCCGCGAGTTCGCGCAGGGCGGCTCCGTACGCGGCTTCGTGGCCGCAGACGGCGATCACCCGGCAGGGCCCGGACACCGGTCAGCCGCCGATGGGGTCGTGACAGGAGACCAGCTTGGTGCCGTCCACGAAGGACGCCTCGATCTGGAGCAGGCCGAGCATCTCCCGTACACCGGGCATGGTGTCGTCCTCGCCCACGACGTGGCGGCCGAGCTCCATGCAGTCGGCGACGCTCCTGCCGTCACGGGCGGCTTCCAGGATCGCCTCGCTGATCAGTGCCACGGCCTCGCTGTAATTGAGCTTGAGGCCGCGGCCCTGGCGTTTGCGGGCCAGGTCGGCCACGACGTAGACCAGCAGTTTGTCGATCTCGCGGGGGGCGAGGTTCATCGTCAGTACCTTCTCTGGGGGTGCGGGAGTGTGGGGCGGCCCTGGGCCGGGTGGTCAGCCGCTTTTCCGCAAGCGGGGCAGCAGCGGGACCGCCGCCATGAAGGCCCAGGTCACGAGGATGAACGGCCAGGTGAAGGTGTGGCCGCCGAACGGTTTGAACAAGGAGGTCAGGGAGGCGGTCAGGCCGGTGGAGGCGGCGGCGCCGAAGAGCGCGTACGCCCCGTTCCACACCGTGCCGGTGAGGAAGACCGCGCCGATCGCGATGCCGACGAGCACGGCGTTGTACCCGTAGATCCCGTTCGCGATCAGTGCGGTGGGAGCGCCCAGTGCCCAGGCGGCGACGATTCCCACGACGCTCCCCGCCGCCGCGAAGAGCACCACCCGCACTCCGGCGCAGGCCAGGCCGACGAGCATGATGAGCCCGACGTACCACGCGTCGACCAGGAAGATCTGCGAGACGTTGGTGAAGAAGCCGTGCCACAGGTCGCTCCAGGAGATCGCGGTGGACCCGTTGGTGGTGCTGGACACGGCCTTCGGGGCGCCGTGCCAGATCCGCGCGAAGGACGGCGCGCCGAGCACCATGACGCCGGAGACCAGGCAGAACGGTGCGGTGAGCGCGGTCAGTCCGTACGGCTTCAGCAGGGCTGTCAGCGCCATCGTCAGCACGGTGCACATGATCGAACCGACCACCGCCAGCACATAGGTGGCGGGGTGGTGCCCCAGCGAGGTGACCAGGGCGATGCCGGTGAGGCAGCCGGAGTACCCATGGAGGCCGAGGGCGATGGAGGAGCGGTCGACGCCGAAGGCATAGGCCGTCAGCGTCGAGAGGGCGGCGCCCAGGGTGGCGAAGAGTCCGATCTGCCAGCCGGCCGCCCAGAGCGCGGCGAGGATGAACGCCCCGGTCCACAGGCACGACTGGAGGTCCACCTGCCCGACGCCGCGGACGGTGGCCAGCAGGAAGGCGGTCGGTTGCCGCTTCTCCAGTTCGCGGACGGCGGCCGGCTCGGCGAGAGACAAAGGAAGCTCCAGCGGATAGCGGTGGGACGGATCGGCGGCATGGCCCAGTGCCGGTCACGGTGAGAAACCGGGTGCTTTCGATCTGCTGCCATCAACGCACAGGACTCCGCGCTCTTCGCGCGGTACGGCGTTCCATTGCGCTGTTGGAGTCGGCAACCGCGCCGTCGGGCGTGGGACGCGGGCGGGGCACGGTCCGCCCGCTAGCTTCGGTGGATGTCCCCGCAGATGCGGTTGCACCACCGCACCCACCCCGACCACCATCCCGGCGCGCAGCCCTCCATCGTGGCGGCGGTCGCGGTCGGCGGCGCCGCCGGGGCACTGGCCCGCTATGGTGCCGAGCGCCTGTGGCCGACCGGACCCGAGGCGTTCCCCTGGACGATTCTGCTGGTCAACGCGGTGGGCTGTTTCCTCATGGGCGTCCTGATGGTGACCTTGAAGCTGCGCTTTCCCGGCGCGCCCCGGCTGATCAGTCCGCTGCTGGGCACCGGGGTGCTCGGCGGGTTCACCACGTTCTCGCACTACACGGACAATGTGCGGCAGCTCTTCACCGAAGGCAGCACCGGCTACGCGGTCGGCTGTCTGCTGCTGACCATCGTGGCGGCGCTGGCCGCGGTGACGGCGGGTGCCTTCGCCGCCCACCTGGCCCTCGGGCACGGGTACGCGGACACGGCCGAGGGTGCCCGATGACGGACTGGCTGCTGGTGGTCGTCGGCGGGCTGGTCGGTGCGCCGCTGCGCTATCTGCTCGGTGTGGACGCGAAGTTCCGCCTCCACACCGCCTTTCCGTGGGGCACGTTCGCCGCGAACGCGGGAGCGGCGCTGTTCCTCGGGTACGTCTCCGAGGCGGTGACCGACGGGGATCTCGGGCCCCGGCTCCAGCTGCTGCTCGCCACCGGATTCTGCGGGGCCCTGTCGACCTGGTCCACCTTCTCGTACGAACTGCTGACCTTCGCCTCGGCCCGCCGCATGGCCCTCGCCGCCGGGTATCTGACGCTCACCGTCGCCGCGGGCATCGGGCTGTCCTTCGCCGGGGCGGCGCTGGCGGACGCGGTCCGTTGAACGGGACGGCCCGGTGCGCGGGACCGCGGAACAGCGGAACGGCCCCGGTCCGCACAGAGCGGACCGGGGCCGAAAAGAGAGGGTTTCCGCGACGCGGAAGGGGGTCAGTCGATGCCGGGCAGGATGTGCGGCTCGGCGAGGTCGTCCTCGTAACCGGCCAGCCGGATCGGGGCGGACCTGGCCCAGACCTCGATGTTCCGAAGCTTCTCGGGCCCGCGGGCCCGGTCCGTGTGCCGTTCGGCCGGGCGCTTCTCGTGCTTCGTCAGTTCCGGTGTCGTCACCGCGCACTCCTTCGTGTCGCGTAGCCCCGGGCAGCGGCGAGAGTCCGGCCTCACAGCCGGAATCGACGCCCGTGCGGGGCAGGGGCAGAGAACAGCTCGGTCGCGGTGGCGCCGGGTACGGGGCGGGACGGCGACCTGGTTGACAAGTCTGTCCCAGGACGGTCGAGGAGGGTTTGTGGACTTCTCGATGGCGCCCGTTCACATCAGAGTAACCAAATGAGCGCCGCTACGCTCGATGGAACGTGTGCAGTAGGTCACTTTCGGCCACCTCATGCGGATAAGACCTGTCCGCGATCACGGTCCGGAGGACGTCCGTAACGGATCGCGCGGCACCGCTCCCCGTGCGTCCGGGGCTGCGACACGCACGAAGCCGACGGCATCCGCACCGTCGGCTCCCGCGTTCCCTCTCCCCGCGGCTACCAGTTGGCGGGGGCGTAGTCCTTGAGGAAGCAGCCGTACAGATCCTCGCCCTCCTCGCCGCGCACGATCGGGTCGTAGACGCGGGCCGCGCCGTCGACCAGGTCGAGCGGGGCGTGGAAGCCCTCCTCCGCCAGGCGGATCTTGTCGGGGTGCGGGCGCTCGTCGGTGATCCAGCCGGTGTCGACGGCGGTCATCAGGATGCCGTCGTTCTGGAACATCTCCTGGGCGCTGGTGCGGGTCAGCATGTTCAGGGCGGCCTTGGCCATATTGGTGTGCGGGTGACCGGCACCCTTGTAGCCGCGGCTGAACACGCCCTCCATCGCGGAGACGTTGACCACGTAGGCCCGCTTGCCCGCGGTCGCCGCCATGGCCGGGCGCAGCCGGCTGATCAGGATGAACGGGGCGGTCGAGTTGCAGAGCTGGACCTCCAGCAGCTCGATCGGCCCGACCTCGTCGACGGTCTGGATCCAGCTGTTGGTGTGGTGCAGGTCGGGTACGAGGCCGCCCGCGTCGATCGCCGTCCCGGCGGCGATCCGCTCCAGCGAGGCGGAACCGGTGACCAGGGCGAGCTCGGTGACGTCCTGCGCGCTCAGCCCCTCCTTGCGGGCGGACGGCAGGGCGGCCACCCGGTCGACGGTGCCGCTGCCGAAGGTGCCGATGACCTCGGCGGCGGGCAGCTCACCGGCCGGGAGCGGCGCGGACTCGGCGTTGACCAGCTCGCTGTACGCGTTCGCGGAGCGGCGCACCGTCTGGGCCGCGTTGTTGATCAGGATGTCCAGCGGACCCTCGGCGGCCACCGAGTCGGCGAGCGCGACGACCTGGGCGGGGTCACGCAGGTCGATGCCGACGATCTTCAGCCGGTGGATCCACTCGTCGCTGTCCGGCATCGCCTTGAAGCGGCGGATCGCGTCGTTGGGGAAACGGGTGGTGATGGTGGTGTGGGCGCCGTCGCGCAGCAGCCGCAGCGCGATGTACATGCCGATCTTCGCCCGGCCGCCGGTCAGCAGGGCACGCCGTCCGGTGAGGTCGGTGCGGGCGTCGCGGCGCGCACGGTTCTGCGTCGCGCACGACGGGCAGAGCTGGTGGTAGAACGCGTCCACCTCGGTGTACCGGGTCTTGCAGATGTAGCAGGACCGGGGCCGCTGGAGCACGCCGGCGATCTCACCCCGGGTGGACGACGAAGGCAGCACGCCCTGGGTCTCGTCGTCGATCCGGTCGGCCGAACCGGTCGCGGTGGCCTCGGTGACCGCCTTGTCGTGGGCGGTCTTGGCGGCGCGGCGCTCCTGGCGGCGGCGCTGCTTCACCGTCCGGTAGATCCCGGCGGTGGCACGGCGCACGGCGATGGCGTCGGGGTGGTCGACCTCGATCATGTCGAGCTCGTCGAGCACGCTCAGGCAGACGGCCAGCCGCGCCGGGTCGATCCCGGGGCCGAACCCCTCCGTACCGGGAGCGAGCTCCGGGCTGTCCTCTGTCACCGTCATTGCCGTTCCTCTGCCGTCCGTCTCTTGTGGCGCCGACCGCCGTATCCGCTTCTGCCGGGCCGAAACGCCCCGGTCAAGTCTGCCATGCACCTGATGCTGCTCCGTTCGCGTGACACCGCGGGGCCGTCCGGCGGCCGGGGACGGTACCGTTCGCAGCGGCGTGGTGACCGGCCGGCCCGGCGGTGGCCGGGAACTGCCGGGTTTCCGCCGGAGTGGGACCGTTGTTCGCGGGTAGGCGGACACCGAGAAGCTGTCACCGAACACCCCTGCGTCGCCCTGGCTGGAGCACATGAACGAACAGGTCACCTCGCGGCCGACCGACGGGCCCTGCCCGGACCGGTCCCCGGAGGTTCTGCACAGCGCCGAGGTGTTCGACGGCGAGCCCGGCTGTATCGCACAGGCCCGTGCGCTGGCGGACCGCTTCCTGGTCCGGCTGGCCGCCGAGTGGCTCGCCGTCCTGGGCGAGCGCACCCGCAGCGATCTGCTGCTGGCGGTGAGCGAGCTGGTCACCAACGCCGACCGCTACAGCCAGGGCCCGTACCTGCTGGAGCTGGAGGGAACCGCGGAGCGCGTCAGCGTGACGGTGTACGACTCCAGCACCGCCCTTCCCCTGTTCTACTCCCCCGATCCGGCGCGCCCCGGCGGCCACGGCATGGAGATCGTGGTGGCGGTGTGCGACCGGCTGACCGCCGAGCGCGTGCCGGTGGGAAAGCGCATCCGGGCCGAGTTCGAGCTGAGCAGCTGAGCCTGCGGGCTGTGGGGCGGGCGGGACGCCGCCCGCCCCACGACCACGGCCGGCGGGATCAGCGGCGTTCGAAGACGCAGTCGCCGCACAGTCCGCCCGCCGCTGTGCGGTAGTAGAGGCAGCAGCTGCGGCGGCGGAACGCGGCGTCGTGCGGGGTACCGGTCATCCGCAGGTCCGGGTGGTCGAAGAGTTCCGCGGTGAGCGCGCGGGCCCGCGCCGCCACGTCGGGACGGCGGTGGGCGCCCGCCCAGGAGACCAGCTGGCGCAGGGCTCCCGCGAGAGCTGAGCCCGCGTTGCCCCACAGCAGCCGTGCGGACAGCGGGCCGTCCCGGTGGACCGCCTCGGCGAGCGGCACCAGGTGCCCGTACTGGACGGTCTCGCGAATCCGGTCGGCGGTCCCAGGCAGCGAGCCGGTGCCGTCCAGCCACAGATCGTCGGGGGACGAGGGCCGCGGATCCCAGTGGAGGGCGCCGGGCGGCAGATCCGGAAAGCGGCCGGTGGCCGCCGCCGGTCCGAGCGCCACCGACCAGAGGCGGGCGGCCAGCCCGAGGTGCGCGATCGAGGCGGCCACCCTGCGCTCGGAGGTTCCCAGCCGGGCCGCGACCGCGTCGACGCGGGCCGTCAGCGGGGCCTGCTCCCCCGCGTACAGCCGTGCCAGCGACCGGTGTTCGCCTCCGGGCGGGGCGGTGGTCCGCAGCGCGAAGAACCCGTCCACCGGGGCCGCCGGGAACTCCTCCATGGCCTGTGCTCCCTCCCGGCGCTCCGGCAGTCCGGCATGGAGCGACCGCGCCCACCGTAGACCCATGGGCTGAGCGGCGGCCCTCCCGGGTGGATGGGCCACCGTCCGGGGGTGGAGATGGGTACGACGGCTGTACTACCGAAGCAGTACGTGCGATTGCCCTCTCAGGGACGACGACGCGGCGCCCTCGGAACGACAGGGTGGGGTACATGAGTTCCCTTGCGCTTTCCGTGCTGTTGTCCCTGGTCTCCGCGGTCGCCTACGCGGCCGGGGCGATCGTCCAGGAGCGCGTGGCGACCACCGGTGACGGCGGTTCGCTCGCACCGCTGCGCAACCGGGTCTGGTGGGCCGCCGTGGCGCTGAACGGGGTGGGCGCGGTGCTGCATGTCGTGGCGCTGGCCTACGGTCCGCTCAGCCTCGTCCAGCCGCTCGGCGCGCTGACCATCGTCTTCGCCCTGCCGATGGCGGCGCTCCTCGTCCGCAGGCGGGCGGGGGCCACCGCGTGGCGGGGCGCGGTCCTGGCGGCCGCGGGGCTGTCGGGGCTGCTCGCGCTGACGGGGCACAGCGGATCCCACGCGCTGAGCGGTCCGGATCAGCTGCTGCTCGCCGGGGTGGCGCTCGGCGCGGTCACGCTGCTCGCCGTGGTCGCCGCCGCGGGCGTGCGCCGTCCGGTGGTGCGCAGTGTGGTCCTGGCGGGGGCCGCGGGCATCGCGTTCGGCATCGCCTCGGTGTTCATAAAGGCGGTGACGGTGGCGTGGACCTCGGGTGCGGTGGTGGTCGGGCTGGTGACGATCGCCGTGTTCGCCTCCGCCGGGACGCTGCTCTCGCAGGCCGCGTACCGGGGCGCCGGGCTGACGGCGCCGCTGGCGACGGTGACCGTGGCGAATCCGGTGGTGGCGGCGGTCGTCGGCATCGCCCTGTTCGGGGAGCGGTTCCGGTACGGCACGCCCGGGACGGTGCTCGCGCTGGCCTGTGCGGTGGTCGCCGGGGGCGGCCTGGTGCTGCTCATGACGGAGCGGCTGGGCGCGGAGCGCGGTGAGGAGGGGGACGGCGGCCCCCCGGCCGCGGATGCCGCCGCGCGGCCGGCCGGCGCCGCCCTGCTCGCGGAACCGGCTCCGCGGCCACTGCCCTCGGTCCTGCCGCTGGAGTGCGTGGACCGGGTGACGTTCGGTACGGAGCGGGCGGGGTCCGGACCGGACGGCCCGCCGCCCGGTCCGGACGCCGCCTTTCAGACCTTGACGCCGCCCGCCCTGAGGTAGGCCAGCGGGTCGACGTCGGATCCGTAGCCGGGGCCGGTGCGGATCTCGAAGTGCAGGTGCGGTCCGGTGACGTTGCCGGTGGCCCCGGAGCGGGCGATGCGCTGGCCCGCCGTGACCTTCCGGCCCTCGCGCACGTGCACCGCGGACAGGTGGGCGTACTGGCTGTACTTGCCGTCGCTGTGCCGGATCACGACCTGGTAGCCGTACGCCCCGCCCCAGCCCGCCGAGACGACCGTGCCGGAGGCGATCGCCCGGATCGACGTACCGGTGGGGACCGGGAAGTCGACCCCGGTGTGGTAGCCGCTGGCCCAGGAACCGGGCTTGTGGTACGGGGTGCCCAGGCCGGCCGCCACAGGGGCGACGAGACCGGGGTGGTGCGCCGTCGGCTTCTTGGCCGGGCGGCTCTCGTCCTTCTTCGGGTGCGGCTTGGGCTTGGCGGTCTCGTGAGGGGTCTTCGGCCGGGGCGCGGGCTTGGCCGACTCGTGCCGCGGCTCGGGCTTCGCGGTCTCCTGGTGGGGCTTCGCCGCCTGCCGCTGGGGGGCGGTGGCACGGTCGTGGCGCTCGGTGTTCGGGGTGTCGGCGCGGTGCGGTGCGGTGGCCTTCCGGGGCTTCGGCGCGGCCTCGGGCCGGGTCCGCTCCTGCGGCCGGGACTCCGCCGGGCGCGATGCGCGGGCGGTGTCCAGACGCAGCCGTTGTCCGGGCAGGATGAGGTCCGGGTCGTCGCCCACCACCTCACGGTTCTGGGAGTAGAGCTGCTGCCAGCCGCCCTTGAGGCGCTTGTTCGCCGCGATCGCCGAGAGCGAGTCCCCGCGGGCCACGGTGTACGACTCCCGCTTGCCGGGCACGGTGGTCGGCGTGGCGGGGGCGGAGGTGCGCGGCGCCTTCGGCGTCCCGGTCCGCAACTGGCCCGTGCGCTGGGACTGCGGGGCGATGTCGGGGGCCTGCCCGTCACGGGTCAGCCCCGCCTTGGTGGAGCAGGCCGGCCAGGCTCCCGGCCCCTGGGCGTCGAGCACCTTCTCGGCGACGGCGATCTGCTGCCCTCGGGTGGCCAGGTCCGCGCGCGGGGCGTAGACCGTGCCGCCGTAGGCCGCCCAGGTGGAGCGGGTGAACTGCAGCCCGCCGAAGTGGCCGTTGCCGTTGTTGATCTGCCAGTCGCCGGTGGACTCGCAGGCGGCGACCTTCTCCCAGACATCCGTCGGGGCGGCCTGTGCCGGAATCGCTGCGATGAGCGGGAGCGCGAGGCCCGCACCGCCCGCGGTGACCGTGAGCGAAGCACGGTTGATCCGGCTGGGCTGATACTTGCGGTGCCGTCCGTTCGCGGCCATGACTTGGCTCCCCCACTGGCATAGGACACGTCGCAATCGCCCAACTTATGGCCAGACGAAGGAAGATGACAAGAGAGCGAGGGGGCGCACCGGGCACGGGGGCGCGGCCCCCGCGCCGCCGACCCGTACCCGCCCCGCCCGCCTCACACCGCCGCCGACCGGGTCAGGGCGCCGGAACGCCCGCCCGGGTGGCGGACCGGCGCCGCGCCGCCGCTTCCACGAGCGCGGCCATGACCCGGGGGTCCTCGCCCGCCTCGGGATGCCACTGGACCCCCAGCACCAGGCTGTCGTGGCCGGTCAGCTCCACCGCCTCCACGGTGCCGTCCTCCGCGTGGGCGCTCGCCGTGAGCCCGGCCCCCAGGCGGCCCACCGCCTGGTGGTGGTACGTCGGTACCGCGACCGGCTCGGCGACGGCTTCGGCGTACCGGGTGCCGGGCACCGGGGTGACGGTGTGTTCGGCGAAGACGCCGGTGCCGCCGGTGTGCCCGTCCAGGTGCTGGCGCAGGGTGCCACCGCGGGCCACGTTGAGCAGCTGCATGCCCCGGCAGATACCGAGCAGCGGGACGCCCCGGTCGATCGCCGCCTCGATCAGCGCCAGCTCCCAGGCGTCGCGGGTGCGGCTCGGCGGGCCGGTACGGGGGTCGGGGCTCGCGCCGTAGCGGGCCGGTTCGACATCGGCGCCGCCCGCGACGACCACACCGTCCAGCGCCTCGACGGCCTCCCGGGCCGCGTCGGCGGTGTCGTCGGGCGGCAGCATCACCGCCAGCCCGCCCGCCGCCCGCACCAGGCGCGGGTAGCCGGCGGGCAGCAGGGCGGCGGGCATCTCCCACACACCCCACCGGGCCGGTTCCTGGTAGGTGCTGATGCCGATGACGGGCCGGGCCATGCGTCCTCCTCCGTTTCGTTCCGACTTCCTTACGCGGTCCGCGCGTTCACTCTCCCGAAAGCTCGGCCTCGGCCGCCGCCAGGGCGGCGAACTCCTCCTCGGGGGCGCTGGCGACCAGGCGGTGGCGGCTGTAGAACGCGAAGTAGGCCAGCGCCACCCCGTACACACCGAGCGCGATGAACGCCGCGTCCCGGTCCACCAGGAAGGTCGCCACCAGGGCCGAGCATGCCAGTACGAAGGCCACGGAGGAGGTGAGCGCGCCGCCGGGTGTGCGGTAGGGGCGTTCGAGCTCCGGTTCGCGGCGGCGCAGCACGATGTGGGAGAGCGCCATCAGCGCGTAGCTGATGGTGGCGCCGAAGACCGCGACATTCAGGATCCGGCCGCCGTTGCCGATCCAGGCGGCCAGGGTGAAGCCGATGGCGCCGGGGATCAGCAGGCCGAGGTAGGGGGACTTGCGGCGGTTGGTCAGCGAGAGGAAGCGCGGCAGGTACCCGGCCCGGGACAGCGCGAACAGCTGACGGGAACCGGCGTAGATGAGCGAGAAGAACGACGCCACCAGTCCGGCCAGGCCCGCGTAGTTGACGAAACGGCTCAGCCCGGTGGGCCCGCCCTCGCCCTCCAGCGCGACCACCAGCGGGTTGCCCGCCTCCTGGACGGCCCTGGACCCCTGGGCCCCGGTGGCGGCGAGGAAGGTGAGCACCGCCAGCCCCACCAGCACGGTCAGCGAGATGGCCAGCGCCCTCGGCATCGACCTGACCGGGTCCTTGGCCTCCTCCGCGGCAAGCGGTACGCCCTCGACCCCGAGGAAGAACCACATGCCGAAGGGGAAGGCGGCCCAGATCCCGAGCAGTCCGAAGGGCAGCCAGCTCGACGCGCCGAGGGCGCCGTGGTCCACCGGGATGTCGTCGAGCCGGCTGGCGTCGAATTCGGTGAGCGCGCCGACCGCGAAGACGAGCAGGGCGGCCACCGCGATGGCGGTCACGACCAGGCTGAACCGCAGCGCCTCGCCGACGCCCCACAGGTGGATACCGATGAACAGGGCGAAACAGGCGAGGTAGACCGGCCAGCCGGAGGTGAGCCCGAACAGGCCGAGGGACTGGACGTAGTCGCCGATGAACAGCGAGATCGCGGCGGGGGCGAGGATGTACTCGATGAGGATGGCCGTTCCGGTCAGGAAGCCGCCCCAGGTGCCGAGCGCCCGGCGCGCGAAGCCGTAGCCGCCGCCCGCGGTGGGCAGGATGGCGGAGAGCTCGGCCAGCGCGAAGACCAGGCAGGCGTACATCAGGCCCATCAGCGCCATGGCCGCGGCGAGTCCGCCGAAGCCGCCCTTGGACAGGCCGATGTTCCAGCCGGAGTAGTCGCCGGACACGACGTACGCGACACCGAGCCCGGTGAGCAGCAGCCAGCCCGCGCTGCCCCGGCGCAGGGTCCGGCGGTGCAGGTACGCGTCGGCGCCGGACGGTTCGCCGGGTGGGCTGGTGGGGGTGTCGGTTCCCTGGGCCATGGGCGCTCCAGATGTGTGGCGACGGCTCTGCGTCACGGCGGAGAGGCGGGAGGACCGAGAGACGGGGAGGGGCGCGAGACGGACCGACCCTCGATCAAAGGTTCAAGCGCACACCTTTGTGGAACGTCCGGTGAAACACAAGGGTCCTTCACCGAACGGCGGTTTTGGATATCGCACTCCCTCGACATGCCAGCGTCTGACGGGTTCGCGCACCGCCCACGGCCAGGCCCTCTTCCCAAGCAATGGTCTCCTGTCATACCTTACGGATCCCGGTGCACCCAAGGAGGAATCCCGTGGCAGAGCGCACACCCCCGCTGACCGTCGAGAAGCTGCGCGCGCTCGTCGCGGACGGGTCCGTCGACACCGTCGTGCTGGCCTTCCCGGACATGCAGGGGCGGCTCCAGGGCAAGCGGTTCGCCGCCGGTTTCTTCCTCGACGAGGTGCTGGAGCACGGCACCGAGGGCTGCGACTACCTGCTGGCGGTGGACACCGAGATGAACACCGTCGACGGGTACGCCATGTCCTCCTGGGAGCGCGGCTACGGCGACTTCGCGATGCTCCCGGACCTCGCCACGCTCCGTCTGCTGCCCTGGCACCAGGGCACCGCGATGCTTCTCGCCGACCTCGCCTGGGACGACGGCCGCCCGGTGACCGCCGCACCGCGCCAGGTGCTGCGCCGCCAGCTGGACCGGCTGGCGGATCTGGGACTGCGCGCCCAGGTGGGTACGGAGCTGGAGTTCATCGTCTTCAAGGACAGCTACGAGCAGGCCTGGGACCGCGGCTACCGGGGGCTGACCCCGGCCAACCAGTACAACATCGACTACTCCATCCTGGGCACCGGCCGCGTCGAACCGCTGCTGCGCCGCATCCGCAACGAGATGCAGGGCGCCGGGCTGACCGTCGAGTCCGCCAAGGGCGAGTGCAACCTCGGCCAGCACGAGATCGCCTTCCGCTACGACGAAGCCCTGGTCACCTGCGACCAGCACGCCGTCTACAAGACGGGCTCCAAGGAGATCGCCGCGCAGGAGGGCGTCGCGCTCACCTTCATGGCGAAGTACGACGAGCGCGAGGGCAACTCCTGCCACATCCACCTCTCGCTCACCGACGCGGAGGGCGCGAACGCCATGGCCGGAGACGGCCCGGACGGCATGTCGGAGCTGATGCGGCACTTCCTGGCGGGCCAGCTCGCCGCACTGCGCGACTTCTCCCTGCTGTACGCGCCGAACATCAACTCCTACAAGCGGTTCCAGCCCGGCTCCTTCGCGCCGACCGCCGTCGCCTGGGGGCACGACAACCGCACCTGCGCCCTGCGCGTGGTCGGGCACGGCGCCTCCCGCCGCTTCGAGAACCGGCTGCCCGGCGGCGATGTGAACCCGTACCTCGCCACCGCCGGACTGATCGCCGCCGGTCTCCACGGTGTGGAGCACGAGCTGACACTCCCGGAGCCGTGCGCGGGCAACGCCTACACCGCCGGGTACGAGCAGGTGCCGACCACCCTGCGCGAGGCTGCGGACCTGTGGGAGGCCAGCCCCATCGCCAAGGAGGTGTTCGGCGAGGAGGTCGTCGCCCACTACCTGAACATGGCGCGCGTCGAACTGACCGCTTACGACGCCGCGGTGACCGACTGGGAACTGCGGCGTTCCTTCGAGCGCCTGTGACCTCACCCGCCCCGTCCGCCACTCCTGAGCGAGGCCCGCACGTGTACCGTCCGAACGCACCGCACACCCTGGATGTCCTGAACCCGGCCACCGCCGAGGTCATCGCCACCGTCGCGGCCACCACCGCCGACGGTGTCGACGCGGCCGTCACGCGCGCCGTCGCAGCCCAGCGCGTCTGGGCCGCGGCGGCACCCGCCGACCGTGCCCGGCTGCTCCGCCGGTTCGCCGCCGTTGTCGACACGCACGTCGAGGAGCTGGCCCTGACCGAGGTCCGCGAGGCGGGGCACACCCTCGGCAACGCCCGCTGGGAGGCGGGTAACGTACGCGACCTGCTCGACTACTGTGCGGGCGGCGTCGAACGCCTGCTGGGCCGCCAGATCCCGGTCGCCGGTGGCATCGACTTCACGCTGCTGGAGCCGCTGGGCGTCATCGGTGTCATCGCGCCCTGGAACTTCCCGATGCCGATCGCCGCCTGGGGTACGGCCCCGGCACTCGCGGCCGGGAACGCCGTCCTGCTCAAGCCCGCCGAGACCACCCCGCTGACCGCGCTGCGCCTGGCCGAACTGGCCCTGGAGGCCGGGCTGCCCGACGGGCTCTTCCAGGTGCTGCCGGGCGAGGGCCCGGTGGCCGGTGCCGCCCTGGTGGAGCACCCCGGCGTAGCCAAGATCGTCTTCACCGGGTCCACCCGGACCGGCAAGCACATCATGGCCCGCTGCGCCGCGCGCGTGAAACGCCTGACGCTGGAACTCGGCGGCAAGAGCCCCAACGTGGTCTTCGCCGACGCCGACCTGCGGGCCGCTGCGGACGCCGCGCCGATGTCCTTCCTGGACAACGCCGGCCAGGACTGCTGCGCCCGGACCCGCATCCTGGTCGAGCGCTCGGTCCACGACCGCTTCCTCGAACTGCTGGCACCGGCCGTCGCCGCCGTGGTCGTCGGTGACCCGTCGGACGAGAAGACCCAGATGGGACCGCTGATCTCGGCCGCCCAGCGGGACCGGGTGCGCTCCTACCTGGCGGACGGGCCGGTGAACGGCGCGGAGACGATCCTCGGCTCGGCACCCGACGGGCCGGGGTTCTGGTACCCGCCGACCGTCCTCGCCGGGGTGTCGCCCGACGCCCCGGTCGCCGTCGACGAGGTCTTCGGCCCGGTCGCCGTGGTGCTGCCCTTCGACGACGAGGCGGACGCCGTGCGGCTGGCCAACGCGACGGAGTACGGCCTGTCCGGGTCGGTGTGGACCCGGGACGTGGGCCGCGCCCTGCGGGTCGGCCAGGGACTGCGGGCCGGCAACCTCTCGGTCAACTCACACTCCAGCGTCCGCTACGCCACCCCCTTCGGCGGCTACCGGCAGTCGGGGCTGGGCCGTGAGCTCGGCCCCGACGCACTCACCGCGTTCACCGAGACCAAGAACATCTTCATCAGCACGGAGGACTGAGCACCATGACCGACACCACCGCCGTCTGCCGCCGCCTGATCGGCCGCACCGCCGTCGTCACCGGGGCCGGAAGCGGCATCGGCCTGGCCACCGCGCGGCGCCTGGCCGCCGAGGGCGCCCACGTGGTCTGCGCCGATGTGGACGAGACCCACGGCAAAGCCGCCGCCGAGGAGGTCGGCGGACTCTTCGTCCGTACCGACGTGACCGACTCCGAGCAAGTGGAGGCCCTGTTCAAGGCCGCGTTCGACACCTACGGCTCGGTCGGCATCGCCTTCAACAACGCGGGGATCTCGCCGCCCGAGGACGACTCCATCCTGGAGACCGGCCTCGACGCCTGGCGCCGGGTGCAGGAGGTCAACCTCACCTCCGTCTACCTGTGCTGCAAGGCGGCCATCCCGTACATGCGCCGCCAGGGCAAGGGCTCCATCATCAACACGGCGTCCTTCGTGGCCAGGATGGGCGCGGCCACCTCGCAGATCTCGTACACCGCCTCCAAGGGCGGCGTGCTGGCCATGTCGCGGGAGCTGGGGGTGCAGTTCGCGCGGGAGGGCATCCGGGTCAACGCGCTCTGCCCGGGACCGGTCAACACCCCGCTGCTCCAGGAACTGTTCGCGAAGGACCCCGAGCGAGCCGCCCGCCGGCTGGTGCACATCCCGGTCGGCCGATTCGCCGAGGCCACCGAGATCGCCGCCGCCGTGGCCTTCCTGGCCAGCGACGACTCCTCCTTCGTCAACGCCACCGACTTCCTGGTGGACGGCGGGATCTCCGGCGCGTACGTCACGCCTCTCTAAGGGGTGTCCGGTCCAGGGGGCGTTCGGTCCACGAGGTGCCTGACGCCCCCTGGCCCAGTCGTCCCACCGTGTCCGTCAGTCCTCACCGGTCGCGGACGGCCAGTGCTCCAGCAGGAAGTGCAGCGCCTCCACGGACCGCTCCCAGGAGGCCTGCACGTCGCGGGGCGCGCCGAAGCCGCCGCTCGCCTCCAGGGCGCAGTAGCCGTGGAAGGCGCTGCGCAACAGCCGTACCGCGTCCGTGAGATCGGGCTCGGCCAGGCCGTAGGCGCGCAGCATTCCGCCGGTGATCTCGATGGTCCGGTGGTACGCGGACGACCGGGCGACGGTCTCGGGGTCGACCCGCAGCTGCGTCGCCGCGTACCGCCCGGGGTGCTCCAGGGCGAAGGCGCGGTAGGCGTCGGCGAACCCGGTCAGGGCGTCCTTGCCCGCACGGCCCGCTACGGCGGCGGCGATCCGGTCGATGAACTCCCCGGCGGCCAGCAGCGCGACCCGCGTGCGCAGATCATGCAGATTGCGGACGTGCGAGTACAGGCTGGCGTCCTTGACGCCGAAACCGCGGGCCAGCGCGGAGAGGGTGACCTTCTCGAAGCCGATGGAATCGGCGAGGTCCGCCGCCGCCTCCACCACGCGTTCGGTCGTCAGACCCGCGCGTGCCATCCCCCACCTCCGCAGGAACCGTCTAGAGCATCTAGGAATTTTCCTAATATACAGAGGAAGGCTCGTCCGGGCGATGCCGGCTGAGGGCTGTCCTCGACCGCCTGGGCAACGGGCTCGGGCGCACCGGGCCAGGGGAGGTGACGAGTGGCGCGAAATGCTGGTGCGCTGAGGCGCGGCGGGGAAGGTGGGAGACGCAGGCACGATTCCCAACCGCAGGTTGGCCTTGGGCAGGAGCGTTGACGGTGGCGATGCGGGCAGTTCCGCTGACGGGCGGGCCGGTGGAGTTGCGTGGTGCGCTGGATACGGAGATCACGCCGGCGGGGGTGATGCCGCGCCGGCTGCCCGCCTGGACCAAGGAGCAGTACCAGGATCCGTCGGTGTACGGGGTGACCGTGATGCCTTCGGGCGTGCGGCTGGTGTTCCGCACCGATGCGCGTGAGCTGGCGCTTGAGGTGCTCACCTCCACAGGACAGCTCGACAGCGACCCCCGTCCCCGCCCGACGGGGATGCTGGAACTGCTGGTGAACGGCACCCTGGCCGGGCGCCAGCAAGCGCCGGTGGGCCATGTGCTGCGGATGGCGGGCCCCAGAGGTGTGCAGCGCATGATTCCCGGAAAGCCGGGGACGGTGCGGTTCGCCGGGCTGCCGGCCGGAATGAAGCAGGTCGAGCTGTGGCTGCCGCAGCAGACCCCCACGGAGCTGGTGGGGCTGAGCGCCGACGGAGACGTGCTGCCGCCCCTACCGGACGGCCGACGCCGCTGGGTGCATCACGGCAGCTCCCTCAGCCACTGCATCGAGGCCGACGGCCCGACCGGCACCTGGCCGGTGGTTGCGGCCGCGCTCGGAGGGGTCGAGGTGATCAATATCAGCCAAGCGGGCAACGCACTGCTGGACCCCTATGTCGCCCGGACGATCCGCGACATGCCTGCCGACCTGATCAGCCTCAAGACAGGCATCAACATCGTCGGCCTCGCCGCCTTTCGGCTGCGGACGTTCGGCCCCGCCGTACACGGATTCCTGGACACGATCAGGGACGGGCACCCGGACACCCCGCTGCTGCTGATGTCCCCGGTCAGCTGTCCGGCACTCGAGGAAACTCCCGGCCCGGTCTCGATGGGCCCGGACGGGAAGATCACAGCCATGGGCGACCCGGCACAGGTGGCCGCTGGGGCGCTGTCGCTGGCGGTCGTCCGTGCCGAGCTCGAACGGATCGTGACAGTACGGCGGACACGCGATCCCCACCTCCACTATCTCGACGGCCGCGACGTGCTCGGCCTGGACGAGGCCGACGACCTCACCGACGGCCTGCATCCCAACGCCGCCGCGTACCGTCGCATGGGTAAACGTTTCGCCGCCCACGCCTTCGCGAACGACGGCCCCTTCCGCTGAGGGATCCGTCTTCGGCCCTCGGCCAGGGATGAGGCGCAGTGATCAGTTGTGCGCGGGGGTGGCCGCTACTGGGTGCCGGGCGGCAGAACTCAACGGGCGGGATCCGGCTCGGGCGACGGCTGCCACTCCCGCCTGATCAGCCCGTAGACCCATGAGTCGGAGACCTCGCCGTTGACGACGCAGTCTTCCCGCAACGTCCCTTCCCGCAGGAAGCCGAGCTTCTCCAGCACACGGGCAGAAGCCGCGTTGCGCGTATCGGCCTCGGCTTGGACGCGGTTCAGGTCCAGCGTGTCGAATGCCCACCGCAGCAGAGCACGCGCGGCCTCGGTCGCGTAGCCATGGCCCCACGCCGCATCGTCGAAGCAGTAGCCGAGCGACGCGCTGCGGTAGTCCGGATTCCAGCTGTTCAGGGTGCACCAGCCGATGAACGCCCCGTCGGAGGCACGGTCTACGGCCAGCCGGGCCCCGGTGCCCTCCTGCGCCATCTTCCGGCAGTCCGTGATGAACTTCTCGGCGCGCGCGCGTTCGCTCCAGGGTGGCGTGTCCCAGTAGCGCAGCACGTAGGCGCTGCTGTGCAGTGCGAAGAGGTCGTTCGCATCCGTCTCTTCGAAGGCACGCAGTCGAAGGCGGGCGGTGTGCAACGCGGGGGTGGGCAGCGACGTCCTCATATTCCCTTCCCTGGTCGGTGACCGACCTATCAGATATCCGATGCCGGTCGCTCGCAACGGGGTTTCCCGGCGGGCCGACAGGCGTGTCCGCTCATCGGCGCGACTGAGCCTCCCGGAGGGCGGCGCCTGGGGTGAGGCCCGGTCCGGCCTTTCGGGTGGTCTGAGCAGACTGGTCGCGGCCCGCCGGAGGGGCTTCGGCTGCGGCAGGATGAACAGCCCCGCTCGGTCTCGGCCAGGATCCCCGCTCGGCGCGCCGCTCAAGCCGAGGGAAGCCTCAGACGGACGTGGCTGACGTTGCCGGGAGCGATCTCCCAGTCCATCGCCTCGCGCGCCGCCCCCGCCCTCGGGCGGGGCGTCGGCCGCGCTGAGCACCGGCCTGATCCGGCGGCAGGACGCATGGCCCGGCGGCTTCGCGGCCTGCCGGAGCTCTCCGCGTGAAACGGTCCGCTCACCGCCCGCACGAACCGTCGCGCCCCAGAGCGCTGGCGACCATCCGGGGCACATCGGCGACACTACGACAGCCTCCCGGTCCGCGATCGCCGGTACCTCGTAAGCTCGGCAGCCCGTTCCGTTATGGGGGTCGGCCGGACTGCCGAAGACCACGAAACCGGAAGTGGGCAGAGCCACCATGAGCAGCACAGCGAACATCGGCGTCACCGGGCTTGCCGTCATGGGCCGTAACCTGGCCCGGAATTTCGCACGCAAGGGATACACCGTCGCCGTGCACAACCGCACGGCCGCTCGCACCGCGGAACTGGTCGAACGGTTCGGCGATGAGGGTGATTTCATCGCGGCCGAGAGCGCCGAGGATTTCGTCGCGGCCCTGGAAAAGCCGCGACGTCTGGTCATCATGGTGAAGGCCGGAGAGGCCACAGACGCGGTGATCGCGGAGTTCGCGCCTCTCCTGGAGCCTGGCGATGTGATCATCGACGGAGGAAACGCGCACTTCGCGGACACGCGCCGCCGGGAGCGTGAACTGCGCGAGCAGAACATCCACTTCGTCGGCACCGGCATCTCCGGCGGCGAGGAAGGCGCGCTCAACGGGCCGAGCATCATGCCGGGCGGCAGTAAAGAGTCCTACGACTCACTCGGGCCGATGCTGGAGAAGATCTCCGCGAAGGCCAAGGACGGCGCCCCCTGCGTCACACATATCGGCCCTGACGGCGCCGGGCACTTTGTGAAAATGACGCACAACGGCATCGAGTACGCGGACATGCAGCTCATCGGGGAGGCATACCAACTGCTGCGCGACGTGGCCGGATACTCCCCCGCGCAGATCGCGGACATCTTCCGCACCTGGAACACCGGGCGCTTGGACTCCTACCTCATCGAGATCACCGCAGAAGTGCTCTCGCATGTCGACGCTGCGACCGGTAGGCCCTTCGTGGATGTCGTACTCGACCGGGCGGAGCAGAAGGGCACCGGCCGCTGGACCGTGCAGATCGCCCTCGACCTGGGCGTTCCCGTCTCCGCCATCGCGGAGGCCGTCTTCGCCCGCTCCGTCTCCGGCCACTCCGCCCTCCGTGACGCCTCACGCCACCTCGCCGGACCGGCCGTCCGCGAACTGGGCAGGGACGAGGCGGCGGTGTTCGCCGACCAGGTCGAGCAGGCACTGTATGCCTCGAAGATCGTCGCCTACACCCAGGGCTTCCACGAGATCGCGGCCGGAAGCCAGCAGTACGACTGGAACATCGATCTCGGCAAGGTCGCCAGCATCTGGCGCGGCGGGTGCATCATCCGGGCCGCGTTCCTCGACCGGATCACCAGCGCCTACGAAGCCCAGCCCCAGATGGCAAGCCTCCTCTCCGACAAGAGCTTCGCCGAAGAGATCGCCGCCGCGCAGAACGACTGGCGCACGGTGATCGCCACCGCCGTCACCGAGGGCGTCCCCGTGCCCGCCTTCGTCGCCACCCTCGCCTACTACGACTCCTTGCGTGCCGAGCGCCTCCCCGCCGCCCTCACCCAGGGCCAGCGTGACTACTTCGGCGCGCATACCTACCACCGCGTCGACCGCGACGGCGTCTTCCACACCCTCTGGGGCGGTGACAGGACCGAAGTCGAACACTGACCGACGGAATCTGGTGGCGGGGCGGCTTCTTCGCCCCGGATGCGGTCGCGGGCGCCGAAGGGATCAGAAGCGGGGGCACGCTCCCGTTCACCGCCCCGCGGTGCCCCCGGCGCGCCGGTCACCCTGACCGGGACGGCTGGACGCTCCACCTGCTCCGCCACAGTGCCCTGACACACGACGCCGAGGACGGCACATCTCCCCCGATGCTACTGACCCGATCCCGCCACGCCTCTGCCCGCTCCCTTGAGCGGTGCGCCCGCCCCGGCGTCGATGCCGTCGCCCGACGCGTCGCCGAACGCGACCCCGCCGCCCGCCGGAAGCGCTGACGCCTCCGAGATCAACTACTGGCGGCTTCTGGACTCACCTCGGCGACACCCCTGATCCCGGTGCCAGGGGCCCGGAATCCGGTCTGCGCGCACCTCGTACCGCCAGTCCCGGGCGCACTGTTCGGCCTGTTTCTCCTGGCCGAACCACATCAGGCGGCAAAGGCGCCGACGTGACCGGGCTGGTTCCCGGTACCGGTATCCGTGTGTACTGACCAAAGGATTCCGGCAGTGCCCCGAATCCTTCCTGCACCGTCTGACGTATCCGGTCATTCCGGAGGGAACTCCCGGCTGATCCACGAGGACATCCGGTTTCGGACAGAAGTCGGATTTCTGGGGTACCCGGTAAGGCGGAGGGTACCGCGACGTGTATGACGCAGACTCCGCCCTCCGAAAGCGTCGGCACCTCCGACGGAATGGAAGACCTCTCCGGACCGCGGCCCGGTCTCAGGAATCCCAGGACCGGTCACGAGCGGCCCACTGCCGCTGCCGCCGCGCACGCGTCGCAGATCGAGGACGCGGTCGTCGCGGCGCGGGCCGCGGCACAGGAATGGGCGGCCCTGACCACGGGGGAACGATCCCGTCGGCTGCTGCGGCTCGCGGCCACGGTCGAGGAGGACACGGACGCGTACGTACGCGCGGAACAGGCCGGAACGGGAAAGCCGGACTCCGAGGCACGGGGGGAAGTGGCGCAGTGTGCCGACCTGCTCCGCTTCTATGCCGGAGCTGTGCGTGGTGACCTCAGTCCCGGCAGCGGGGGGCGCATGCCCGGCCGGGAGAGCTGGGTCCGCTGGGAGCCACTCGGTGTCATAGCCGCGATCGTGCCGTGGAACTATCCCCTGCTGATGGCGGCCTGGCGCGTCGCACCGGCTCTCGCGGCAGGCAACACCGTCCTGCTCAAACCGGCCGAGACGACACCGGACAGCGCTCTGCTGCTCGCCCGGCACGCCGAGGAGGTACTCGGCGCCGGGGTTCTTCAGACCCTGCCCGGCGACCGGGCCACGGGGCGGCTCGTGGTAGCCAGCAGTGGAGTGGACGGCTTCGCGTTCACGGGCAGCCGCGTCGGCGGCCTCGACGTCCTGCACCGGGCGGGGCTGCGCAGGGTCAGCCTGGAGCTCGGCGGAAACTGTCCTGCCCTCGTCCTCCCCGACGCACCCGGTCACACCTACGAGCGGCTGGTCGACGCGGCAACCTACAACGCGGGCCAGAGCTGTGCGGCCCCCGCCCGCGTCCTGACCCTCCGGGAGTCCTACCGGCGGACCGTCGAACGTCTCTCCGAGGCGATGGCCGCCAAGCGGGCCGGAGCGGATTTCGGACCGCTGAACAACGCTGCCCAGGCCGCACGGTTCGACGGCCTCATCAGTGCCAGTGGCGCCGGCGTCCGGCACATCGGGGAACTGGCCACCACCCTTGACGAGAAGGGCGGGTACTGGCGGCCCGGCATGATTCTGGCCGACCTTCCGGACGACGACCCGGCGGTGACGGAGGAAGTCTTCGGCCCCGTCCTCACCGTGCAGGCGGTCGACTCCGTCGAGGAGCTGCTGCGGGCGGCGAACGGCATGCCCCATGCCCTGGCCGCAAGTGTGTGGAGTGAGGCGTCGTCCTCGACGCTGCGGCTCGCCCGCGGCCTCAACGCCGGTGAGGTGTGGGTGAACTGCCACCTGGAGCAGACTCCCGAACTGCCGCACGGCGGCCGCAAGGAGTCGGGGAACGGCACGGACATGAGTGTGCTGGCCCTGACCGAGTACCAGAGGCCGAAGACCATCACGGTCAACGTGGAGCAGTGAAAGCGGGGGCTGGGCTCCCCGCAGTACGGGGAGTCCGGCGAACGCCCGCGCCCGTCAGTTTCGTACCACCCGCCGTCGGCGGGGTACGCGGACGCGGTAGCCCACACCCGTCACGGTCCGTCCGGTCCGAGCGGATCTGGCCCCGCTTCCTTCACCGTGTCGAAGGTGATGCGGGCGGTGAGGGCGGAGACCAGGGCGTCGAGTTCCTCCGGGCTGTCGGCACCGGCCGCGAAGACCGCCGGGCGGGTGTAGGAGTCGGTCGCCTCCGGAACGGTGTCACCGACTGCGACCTGCAGATGAGAGGCGAACACCGACGGGTGCGCGGCGACCTCCTCCCAGCCGTGCACCGCGCGCAGCCGTCCGGGCGGTGCCAGGACGAACTGCGCGCACGCGGCTCCGGCAGCTGGCGGGACCGGCTGTGGAGCATGCCCGAGCAGGTCGTCAAGGAACGCGCCGTACAGTGAGAAACCTGGCCGGGTGCGCTCCACCAGGGCATGGATGTAGTCGCCGCCGCCACGGTCGTGCAGTTCTCCAAGGACGATGCCAGCGGCGGTGGACCAGAACTCGACGTGGAAGATGCCGCGCGTGATGCCCACCGCGGTCAGCGCCCGTCCGACGGCCTCGCGTGCTTCCGCAGCGGTCGCGGGATCCAGTCCGGACGGGATGCGGTGGCTCGTCTCGACGAACCCCTCGCCCTTGCCCTTGCGGGTCAGTGCCAGGACCTGCGGCCTGCCGTCGATCACGACGCCCTCGGCGGAGTACTCGTCCCCCTCGACGTAGGTCTCGGCCAGGAAGGAGTCCGGCCGCCCCAGCGGGCTTATGGCGGGGGGAAGGTCTTCGAACTTGGCCAGCGCCGCGCCCAGTTCCGCGGGCCCGTGCACCACGGTCACCCCGATGCCGGCAAGGCCGTCCCGGGGCTTGACGACCCACGGGCCGGGGCCGGTCGTACGCAGGAACCGCTCCGCCTCCGCCGCGTTGTGGCACACCGCGGTCGACGGCTGCGGGAACCCGGCCTCCCGCAGGCGCTGACGGCATACGTCCTTGCGCCGGACACGGAGCACGGCCTCGGGGTCGTTGCCCGCGATGTCCCGGACGCGTGCCATCCATGCCGTCGGCAGCACGGAAAGCTCCCGGATCGTGGCCACGGCGGCGATCCCCGCCTCATGGTCCGTCGCCCAGGCACGGCAGGCACGCACATCGTGCACGTCGAGCTCCACCGTCTCGTCCATCCGGGGCTGTTCGCCCCCGGCCACCGCCAGGTTGCCCGGCGTGTCGGCGCCCATCACGCGCAGGCCGCGCTGACGCGCCTGGGCGCTCAGCCGGCTGATCTGGTCGCGTCCCCACGGGGTGCTCGCGGTGCTGCCCACGATGAGCAGCGTGGCCTCCGGCATGCCGCTTCCTTCCTTTCGCCACGGTCGGACGAGGCGGGGCGCACTTGCCCGCGCGCACGGTACCGCGCGCAGCGCGCCCCGAGCCCCGGTGCGGTCCGCCTCGCGCTGCGCGGCAGGCAGGTTTCAGCCGATCGGCCGTCCGTTCACGGCACAGGTGTGACAGGGACAGTGCGGACAGTCCACGTCGTGGAGGTACTGCGGGACACGGGACTTCGTGTCGCACAGGAAGCAGTGCAGATCGCCCACTTCGCTGAGTACTTCCTCGTAGGTGACGACCGCCATGCGCTGGTCGGAGTCGACCGGCATGTGGGGTGCTCCCATGGCGAGGATGACGTGGTCGGTCACGGCCCCGACGGCGTGGGTGACCGCGCCCTCGACGAGGTAGATCTGGCCGGCCTCCGTCGGGTGGACACGGCCGTTGTAGGTGATGGTCCCCCGGCCGCCCAGGACCGCGAGCAGATGGTGCCCGGGGTGGGTGTGCGGAGGGAAGCCGGCGCCCGCGGGCAGCCGGATCACGTCGGCGCCCACGATGCCGTTGCTCACCAGGCCGAGGCCGGTGGAGTCGGCGCCGTGCATGGACACCGGACGCTCACCGTGCGGGATGCGCAGGGTCGTGGAGTCGCCGCCGATGTCCGACTCGGCCCAGCGGACGATGGACAGATGCTCCTGGCCCGGCTTCTCAGTGGTGGTCACGATGCGTCGGCCTCCCGGTCGGTGAAGTAGTCGGCGTTGATCCGAGTGAAGTGCTCCCACTCCTGCGGTACTTCGTCCTCGGGGTAGATCGCGTCGACGGGACAGACCGTCAGGCACAGATCACAGTCCACGCACCGCTCAGGATCGATGAACAGCTGCCGGTCCTGCTCGCCGCCCTCGATGCAGTCGACGGGGCAGACGTCGACGCAGGCTCCGTCCTTGACGTCGACACAGGGCTGAGTGATCACGTACGTCATGCGGACTCCTCGCGTCAGCCGGTGGAGCCGTCGCTCCGCCGCTGCGGCGGAGTGACGGACGTACTCTCGGTGGTCTCGCAGGCCTCGACCCGCAGGTCGGGGCAGACCGGTCCGCGCAGGCGGCTGCCGGTACGCAGGTCGAAGGTGGCCCCGTGCCACGGGCAGACCAGCAGGGTGCCGGTGATCGTGCCCTCGGCGAGCGGCGCGCCCCGGTGCGGGCAGCGGGCCGGGACCTGGACGGTACGGTCGCCGACGCGCACGGCGAAGGCGCTCTCGCCGTTCTGCGGGCCGGTTCGGACGGTGTCGGTCATCAAGTCCTCCGGGTCACAGCGTCAGGTCCACGACCTTGCCGGTCCATTTGGCGTCGAAGGTCATGTCCCTGCGGTACGTGGCGTCCGCGATGCCCTTGACCCACTGCGTGTAGCGGTGTCCGAGAACCATGTCCCGGGGCCGGAAGCGGTTCTCCAGGCTGTAGACGCACCGGTTGAGGCGCACATCGGCCAGACCGTTCCAGTCCGTGCCGCGGTGGTGAACGGTGAGCGGGAGACGGCAGGCCAGCCGGATGCCGGACGCGGCATGCCCGCCATGGTTGGCGTCCTCGGCGATGGCTATGTCGGGCAGGTTGAACCCCTGGGGGGCGAAGCGCATCACGGGCGCGTAGTTCTGCGCCTTCTTGACCGCGTTGTAGCGCATCCGCTGGGCGATGATGTTGTACATGCCCACGCGACCGGCCGTGACGCCGGCATCGGCCGGCTCGAATCCCTCCCGGAATGCCGTGTAGCAGAACAGGTCCGTGAACTCCATCGTCCACGGCTCCCGCAGCTTCGTGCCGCGCGGGGCGGTGAAGACAGCGATGTCGACGGGCAGGTCCGCGGCGTTGGCCGCCCAGTGCGCACACTCCTGGATGACTCGGGTCGGGCCGCTCCCCGCTTCCAGGGCGCGTTCCACGAAGGCGTCCCAGTCCTCGCCCGTTCCCTCGGCCGAGGGCGGCTCGGCCCCGATCCGCTCGTACAGGTGGGCGCGGAGGCTCTCGGGCAGAAGCTGCCTTCGCCGGTAGACCGAGCGCGGCAGGAGGAACTCGCGGCGCTCCCAGTTGCTGCCGTCGAAGTGCAGGCACCGCTCGTACGTCTTCTCCGCGCGCTGCCGCAACGCGCTCAGGTTCCGTGCGTACCGCACCGTGTCGCCGTCCAGGAGTCCGGCCGGGCTCTCCTCCGCGAGCCCTTCCCCGTATGCCGCGTCCTTGCGAGCGAGGAAGAGGGCCAGGGCCGGCAGGGACACGAGGGTCTGGTTCATCTCCTGGAGGACGAAACCGGCTTCATGCCAGCAGCGCAGAAGGGTCATGAGCGCCAGGTGGGTGTGCGGCCACTCGGCCACCTGTTGTTTCGCGCACCGCGCGACAGCCGCGGCCACCCCGCGGTTGTCCAGAACCTGCTCGTCCACCAGGAGCCGCACGCGCTCCACTTGTGTGACGCGCCGCTCCAGCATGGCGAGCAGCTCGTCACGCTCGCCGTCCGGCAGGTCCGCCCAGGTCTGGCGGGCGGCCTCCTCCACCGCGCCCACGGAGACACGCCGTCCGTGCCAGAAGGCGTCGCGGGCGTGCGGCGCCGGGACGAGTAGTGCCGCGTTGCGGATGGCGGTCGCCAGACCCTCCACGTCCGTCGTCTCGGATTCGGTGACCACGGCGGCCGTGTTGGTCAGCCCCGTCTCGTCCAGCAGACCGGACGGCGTGGCCGCACCGGCTGCGGCCTCCAGCATCCCGAGCCAGCGGGTCATCCGGCGCAGTGCCCGGTCGACGCCCTCGCTCTGGCCGAGGGCTCGGCAGAACAGGTGCCACCAGACCAGTGATCCGTGGCCGTAGGGGACCTTGAAGACGTACCACAGCCGCTGGAAGCGGGAGAAGTCCTCCGCGGGAATCCCCTCGGACGCAAGGTCCAGGGGCTCATGCTGGTTCCTGATCCGGTCGATGGCCGGGCCGTCCCACTCCGGCCGCCAGCGGCCGGCTGCGGCAAGGCCCAGGGCGACGATCACATCGTCATCGCGGGAGTGCATGTCGATTCGACGGTAGAGATCCTTTTCCACGGCGGCCGTGTCCGCATCGTCCTGTTCACTGAATTCCGGACGTAGACGCAATTCCAGGAGCATGGCGCATGCCCTTCGCTAAGCCTCGGCAGCGGCGTCGTACGCGCCCACACATGTCCGCCGTTGGCCGAGAAGAGGGAGGCGATCTTCCTGAGGGGCAGAGCGATCATCTGCCGAACGCAGCGTATGCATCTCCCCGGAACTGGTCAACGAAGTGCTGTGTGGCGGAAATACGCTTCCGGCCATGTGTGCCGGATGGGACGGAGTCCCGAATGGTCGGCTTCGTAAGGTGGGCGCTACGTCGTATCACCGCGGCCATGGGCGCCATTCGGGTATCGGCCCGCCTGATTTCTCACCTGAAACACGGCCGGACAGGTCCCGTGGGTGAGGAACGGGCCACTCCTCCTGTCCGGTAATGAGGATTCAGACCGAAACCGGGCGCTGCTGGCTGGGCCTCGGGATGCTGGATTTCCCGCTCCGCTTGCTGGATTCTGATTCCGACATCGAGCCGCACACAGAAACACAGAGGGTGACGCCGTGACGAAAGGAACGATCCTTGTTCTGGGGACATCCGGGATGCCTTCTTGGGGGCGGGACCAGATGAAACGGCTGAGCGAACAAGCGCGCCGCCGCGACCTGCGTCTGGTGGGCGCCGACACCGCGGCGAGGCTGGCCCAGGACACGCCGCAGGAGCGGGCGGTGTTCGACGAGACGGTGGAGCTCGACGTACGGGATGCGAGGGCGTGCCGCGCCTGGGCCGCCGGACAGAAGGGGCTCGACGCGGTGGTCACCATCGCGGAGCTCTCCGTGCTCCCCGCCGCGGAGATCGCGCAGGAACTCGGTCTGCCCGGCAATGATCCCGACGCGGTCCGCGGTATCCGGTACAAGGACCGGTGCCGCCGGCTCCTGCGGGAAGCCGGCTTCGTGCAGCCGGAGTCGGCTCTGTGCGACGGGCTGGAGGAGGCCCGGCGCTTCGTCCAGCAGACGGCTCCCGGTCCATGGGTGGTCAAGCCCCGCGACGGTCTGGCCAGCATCGGCGTCTGCGTGGTCCATGACCCTGAGGACCTGCCGGCGGCCGTGGCACTGGCATCCCGGGCGACGTTCATGGAGGAGGTGACGTCCCCGGCGGATGGCACTCCGGGATCAGTCCGTGACTCCGGCAGGGCGGCCCGGGAGACGTTCCCGTTCCTTGTCGAGACCTACGTGAGCGGAGCCGAGTACTCCGCCGAAGGAGTCTTCGTCGGGGGAACTCCCCTGGTCCTCGGGCTGACCCGCAAGCTGGTGACCAGCGGCTTCATCTCCACCAGCCAGCGCATGCCCTCGGGGCTGGACCAGGCGACCGCGTCAGCGGCCCAGGACACCGTGGCCCGTGCGCTGACGGCGACCGGGATCACCCACGGAGCGTTCCACGTCGAGCTGTGGGTCACCGACCGCGGCATCGTCCTGGGTGAGTTCCACATTCGCACCGGAGGCGACTTCATCCACGCGCTGGTGGAGCACACCCGGCCCGGCCTGGAGTTCTACGGCATGCACCTCGACGATCTGCTGGGCAACACACCGGGTCCGGTCCCGCCGGTGACACGGGCGGCCCGGGTCCAGTTCCTTTTCCCGCCCGCGGGCAGGCTGCGGGCGGTGCACGGATGGGACGCCCTCACGCATCACCCGGCCGTGCTCAACGCCGACCTCATGGTCTCCGAAGGCGATGTCATTCCGCAGACAGCGGACTCGTTCACCCGGGCAGGAGTGTTCGTGGTCGGGGGCGCCACCGCCGAGGAAGTCGACACCCTGGCCGAGAGCCTGGTGGCGCAGCTCGACTTCGAGACCGCGTGACGTGCGGCCCGGCATCCTTCAGCGCACCGGATTGGTGGAACCTCAATTCTTCGAGAGGCACACCCCGGTTTACGGGCCGACGCCGGCAGATCCGATCGGAGCACGCCTCTTTGCCGTGCCGCCCATCCCCTCATCCACCCATCTACGTCCACCCATCTACGTCCATCCATCTATAGAAATAAATCAGGATTCCCGCCCGCTTCGGAACTCACCAGCTCCGCAAGGACCTCCACGTACTGGCCGGAACCTGAATACCTGTGCCTGTGCCGAGGGCGCGGTCACATCGCCGGGACCGCCCTCGCCGGATCGCCCGGCAGTACCCGCATACGGTGCAGCCACGCGGTGGCCAAAGCCGAGGCGAAGCCCACGCCCATGCAGTACATCCAGGGCAACCAGACGCGCCCGGTCTGCTGCCCCGTGTCCATCGCCCAGCCGACGATCGCGTTGCCCACAGCCGCGGCTATGCCGGAGAAGACGTAGTAGAGGCCGAAGTAGGTCCCGGTCAGCGTCTCCGGGCCGAAGCGCGGAATCAGTTCCATCACCGACGGCTGAGCCGTCATCACTCCGGTGTAGAGCAGGAAGGTGCCGATGATCAGCGGCACCATGTGCAGCACCGCCTCTCCGGCGTCGACCGGATCCCGCATCCCCGCCACCAGTACCGGGGGCAGGAAACTCAGCCCCATGAGAGCCAGCCCCGGGGAAACCCAACGGGCGATGCTCCCACGCGCGCACACGTACCGCGTGACCCGGACCTGGAACAGTACGTTGACGGCGGTTCCCAGAATGGGCAGGACGCACGTCGCACCGCTCCATCCCGACGCCTCGCGGGCGGCCTGCGGGATCAGGAGGAGGATCTGGTTCTCCATGGTCGACATGCCCACCATGGCCAGGGCGAATGCCAGAAAGCCCCGGTTCCTCAGCACCTCGCGCCAGTCCCGTAGCACCGTCTCCCGCGCTGGCTTGACGCGATGCGGAGGAAGCGTACGCAGCTGAGTGGTCGCCAGCAGCAGCGAGAGGCCGGCGGCGAACAGCGCGCACAGGCGGAAGTCGGCGAGGAACAGCAGGCTGCCCAGCAGCATCCCGGTCAGGCTGCCGGTCGTGGACGCCATGTTGTGCAGCGCGAATGCCTCCGCTCTGCGGCCGGGGCACTCCACGGCGAGGTAGGCGCGCACCGACGGGTACATCAGGGCCGCGGCGAGACCGCTGAGCGCCGATGCGGCCAGTGCGACGGGGATGCCGCCGACGAGCGCGAAGAGCGAGTAGCCCACGGCGCCGACCAGGCACCCGGCCGGAAGGACGCGGTGTGCCCCGAGGCGGTCGGTGGCGCTGCCGCCCAGCACGAACAAGCACTGCGAGCTGATGCTGCGCAGCCCGAGCACCAGGCCCACGACGGTGGCCGACATGCCCAGGCCCAGGCCGAGATGTGAGGCGAGAAACGGAATCAGCAGATAGAAGCCGAGATCAATGCCGAACTGATTGATCAACAACAGCCGTACCGACGCAGGAAAACTGCGGACCGTCTGAAGCGTTCCCATATGCGGAGGGTAGAAGCATGAATCTCGCTTCAGCTATAAGTCGACAAAAGGAACCCCTTTCGGTGACATTTTCCATATTTACTGCCTTCGGACATGTCGTTCCGCTGCAATAAACGTAACGCCGTTGACGGAATGTGGCAGATGACTCCTTGCCGCACTTGGCTGCCGAGGACAACCGGACCGCCCCGACATCCCGCGGCGTTTCATGCCGGATCATGGCAAGAAAAGTTATTCGGCTGGTCCGATCAGCTGTATGGCCTGGGGAGACCGCCGTCCCACGGGGGAGTGCGGTGCGGCGTTTCCATCGGGCGTCGAAGCAGATGAAGTGGAACGGGGTGGAATTCTGCTCGCCGGTACGACGGGTGATGTCCGGGCTTTTGATGGCCGGGCACCGTTTACGGGAGATGACGGGCAGGATCCGGTGCTCGCGCAGGGCATCGCGGGTGGGGCGGGGGCGCAGGTCTTGACGCCGGACAGGGCGTGGGGGCGTCGCCGGGACCGGCCGAGGCGAGGCGGCCTGCGACGGACGGGATCATTCGACCGGGCAGGGCTCCGCGTGACGCCGCCGACATTGCCGACATCGCCGATACCGCCAACGCCGCTGACGCCTCTGACGTCGACCGCGCCGTGACGGCCTTCAGCGGGGTGCCGCGTCCGCCGCGGATCCTGTGGTGCTCGCTGAGCAAGATCCGGCACAACGGGTCGACGTGCACCTACCTCGCCGACTGGACCGCCACGAAACTCCGCTGGAAGCTCACCGCGGACACCCAGGAACGCGAAGCGCTGGAGAACCTGGCCAAGGACTGCGCGGACACCATCGTGAAGTACGAGGCAGCCCCGTAGACCTACACCACCGCAGCGTCCGCCCGGACCGGGGCGACCACAGCTCCGCCCGGGCTCCGCAGCCCAGCGGGAGTTCCGCTCATCTCCTCGCAGAACGCCCCGTCCCGGCGCTACGGCTGAGGACACACACCAGCAACCCGCCCAGGAGCACCGGATGAGCTAGCAGCGGGCCCCGCGCCCGTCCCCGACCGCCACCCCCTCGGCGAGCACGCCGCCGCGTCCGTTCTCGCGTGCGCAGCCGAACAGCGCGCGAAGGTCGACGCCCTCGCCTCGGTCCTGGAGAACATCGCGAAAACGGCTACCCGGCCGCAGAGTCCGGCCTGCTGTGGGAAAACGCCCGCGACGCTCACCTGGAGCGACGCGCGAGCTCGAAGCAATCGGGCTGGGCCGACCTGCCAGCGGCCAGGACGTCGTCCGGTTCCGCGGCATCGACGTCTTCGGCCTGCCCGCTGCCGGGGTAGTCACCCTGCTGCGCGGGCTCACCACGATCACCAAGGCCGAGGACGACCCGGCCTCCTTCATCGCACCAGACCTTCTTCTCAGCTTCTGGCGCCCCTTCGAAGCGGACGACGAACCTGACGAAGGACAGGGCCACTACTTCAGCTCGGTCCTCCTGGCTCGACCCGGCTACTACGACACGCCTGCTGAAGCAGCTGCCAGACTCCGCGCAGCTGGACACCAGGAGCCGTGACCTGACGAGAGTTCGGCTGGTGACGATCCACTCCCTACCACCGCCTTTCAGAGTGGAAGGGCCTTATCATCCACGGTCTTCAGGTCTGCCGGCAGATCAGGTGAGTCTCGCCAGTTCTGGGCGATCAGCAAGAGCGCGCCCCATGCGTCACGCGCCTCAGCGTTCGGCTGCCCGGAAGGCACTGCGTCCAGCACCCGCCTGGCAAGACCGTCGACAACCTCATAGAGGGCATTCGACACCTTGCTCACGTCATCGAGAGGTGAGCCCGCAGCATGAGGCGGTGCACCGTCGAGCCGGATGGTGACTGAGGCAGCCGAGTACGTCCTTCCATGGAGGAAGTCACGAAGGCTGGCAACTTGATGACGAGACGGCAGTAGCTGATCAGGACTCTGAGACACACTGTCACCCTATTTGGAGCGGGACCGTCGCTAACGTCCCTCACACAGCAGCGAAGCCCTGACCCGTGACAAGGCCACATAGACCCGAGACAACGATCACGATCGTGGCGTACGTCGAAGCCTGAACAGCAGATGAAGCAGCAACGCCTGACCCGCTGCGGTTCGGACGCTGCGGCCGGTCGTTCCCCTCGGCCAGCTCGGTCCCCGCACCTGCGACAAGACCCGGGCCGCCACCATTGAGGACGCCGCCGCGACCGCCCTGTCCTAGGGTCTTTCGTTTGGATCAGGCTGGATCAGGGAGCGGGGGCTGGTGCGTGCAGCTGCAAGGCGGAGGAAGGAGCCGACGCGGAGCGTCGGTGACTGACGACGACGCGGCAGATGTGCGTGCCGGCCCCCGCGAGCCCGGCATGATCCAAACGAGAGGCCCTAGGAGCATGGCCGGTCGGCCACGGAGTGGTCACCGATCGCGAGATCGACGATATGGTATTAGGTCAGTTCAGATGGGCTGCCGTCGGTCACTGCGGGCCGTCACACTGTGGGGCATGCCTTTCGGATACCAGTGGGGGATGCATGCGGCAAGATGCTTCGGGAAGAAGTAGCTGGGCGGGTGACGCAGTGAGTATGTTGCTGGTGTTCGCGCCTGACCCTGAGCTGGACTCTGAGACGGCTGAACGGCTGATGCGGCGATTACGGTCCGAGATTGCTGAGCTGGATGTCGACTCGGTTCGTGCTGGGCCTGCCGCTGCGGCCCCTCATGGTGCGAAGGGCAGCGATGCCGTCACGCTCGGGGCGATCGTCGTGGCGCTGAGCGCATCCGGTGGGGTGTTCACCGCCCTCATCGAAGTCCTGCGTGACTGGCTTGGCCGGACTTCCTCACGGCATCGCATCTCGTTGACCATCGACGGCGACACGATCGAACTGGAGCGGGCGTCCGACTCCGAGCGGCGCGATCTGATTGATGCGTTCATCCGTCGCCACACAAACCACACGGACATTTAGCCGTGGGTCGCCGACTGGCGATGCTCATCGCCACGTACGAATACCAGGACAGCAGCCTCCGGCAGTTAGCCGCGCCAGCACACGATGCGGAAGCCCTCGCTACGGTGCTGAGAGACCCAGCCATTGCCGGGTTCGATGTCACCACCCTGGTTAACCAGCCACATCATCTCGTCGGCGAGGCTATCGGCGATTTCTACCAAAATCGGCGCCGCGACGACCTCACCCTCCTTTATTTCACGGGCCATGGCCTCAAGGACGACGACGGTCGGCTTTACCTGGCGATGGCCAACACGCGCCGTGACAGTCCGCTGTTCACCGCTCTGTCCGCCGAACAGATCGACCAGGCCATAGAGGGGTGTGTCTCCCGGCAAAAGGTGCTGATCCTCGACTGCTGCTACAGCGGGGCGTTCCCCGCTGGGAAGATCTCCAAGGCTGACACTGCGGTACACACGCTTGAGCGCTTCCAGGGCCGCGGGCGTACCGTTCTGACCGCTTCGGACGCGACACAGTACTCGTTCGAAGGAAGCAGGGCGCACGGTCAGGCGTCGCAGTCGGTCTTCACCCGCTACCTGGTGGAAGGTCTACGTGACGGCAGCGCAGACCTCGACCTCGACGGCGACATCACCCTCGACGAGCTCTACAGCTACGTCCATGACCGAGTTGTCGACGAGATACCACAGCAACGGCCCAAGAAGCAGGACAACGTCGAAGGACGCATCGTTATCGCCCGCAACGTCAACTGGACCCTGCCTACTTATCTGCGCAACGGTTTATGTAGCCCCATCGCGACAGACCGGGTTGTCGCACTCGACGGGCTCACTCACCTGCACCGCATTGGCAATGACGTCGTACGCAACGCTGCTATCGAGGAGATCCGCCACCTCACCGAGGACGACAGTAAGTTCGTGTCCGCCGCCGCTGCCGCACGCTGGTCGTCCCTCGTCCAGCGAATTCCGCAGTCGTTGGGCGAAGTATCGGCGGAGCCAGCGGATGAATCACCGACCGAAACGTCCTCCGGTCCTCACTCGGGGCCAACAACCCTTCCCGATCCGAGTGGTGATCACGCTGACGGCCTGATCCCGTCACAGGTGGCTGAGCATGCTCCCACGCACCAGATGGCGGTCGCAGAACCGTCCCCTCTTCCGGAGCTCCAAGAGCCCGCGAACCCTGTTCCAGATCAGGACCTTGTGAAAAGGATCCTTGACGAGATGGAGCTCACCTACGTCGTTGACGACGAGGGCGACCTCACGGCACCGTGGGAGCAGTTCCGCGTCTATTTCATGTTCCGTGGGGAAGAGGACCAGCAGGTCTTCAGTGTGCGAACGTTCTACGATCGCCCCCTCAAGGTCCAAAGAAAGCAGCTACTAGAATCTATCGACGAGTGGAATCGTCGGACCCTATGGCCCAAGGTCTACACTCACACAGCGAACAACACCACCAGACTGATTGGCGAGGCACAGACGCTGGTCAGCACCGGCGTCTGCCTCGAGCAGTTCACCTCCTGCGTGGTCAGCTGGATTCGCGCCGCCATCGAGTTCGACGAGTGGATCGTGGAGCACCTCGCGTGAAGCGTGGGAATCACCCGTGATCCGGGACCTGGACGACTGCGAATTCCTGGAGAGCGACCTGCAGGGGCTGAGCGGCAAGTCCGGGTACACCGACCGCCGGATGCTCTCCCGGGACGGGCGCCCGCCCCCGCTCGGGGACGCGATCGCGCACTACGGGCGGATCTCGATCGGTGCGCTCGTCCACCAGCAGGGCCTCGCGCTGTCGGTCCTCCACCACCGGTTCGACCGGACAGACCTCCACGGCCAGCCACTCGGCCAGCACCTTCTCACCCGCGACGGTCGACGGCCAGAACCCCAGGGCCTCACGGATCTGCTGCGGTGGTACTCGGCGGTCCGGCCGGCCAGCGTGTGTACTCGGCGACGCCGGCAAGCCGCGAAGCGGCTCTGTCTACGCTGCCAGCGGCCCGGTCGATGACCTGCGGTGCCCCGAGATCAGCGAGACGGTTCACCTTGTGTTCGTCTCGGTTGAGTCCAAGCATCCGAGCTGCCGCGGTGGGGCTGTACCTGGGGTGAACCGGATAGTCATGGGAATGACGGCCACCGAGCGGTGGCCCACTCCAGCCAACCCGACCACCCAGGAGGTGGACCGTCAATCTCATGACCATCGAGTTCTGAAGCGTCGGGCTCCTCGAACAGCGCTCTCCAGTGCAAGAGGTCCGCATCGCTCATGAGGAAGGTCTGATCCGGAGTGGTTGACTGGCGATGGGCGATCCGAGCGCGTTGGGTCTCGTGGTCCACCGGAACGTAGACGAGGTGACAGGACGCACCCGCAGACTTCACCAACCAGCGGATTGCGGATCTCTCGTCACGAGACCAGCATCCGAAATCCAGGATCACGTTGGTTCCGATCCTCAGCGCCTCCAGAGCCAGCGAGAGCAGCCGTCCCTCCAGGACATCGCGCTTCCCATCCGGCTGTGGATCGCCGAACAGCGGAATCATCCACTCGTCAGGTGTTAGCCGCAGTGCACTGCGCTCCTCGGCCAGCTGCCGAGCCCTCGTGGTTTTTCCGGCCCCCGGCAGGCCGACTGTCAGAAACAACTCGGTCACATCCGGATCGTTCACGGAAACGATGCGGAGGGCAACTTCCTCGCGGCGAACGCTTCCGCGGTCCGCTCGTCGACATCGTCCTCGGCTCAAACGTCAACCACGCAGGCGCGTCCGTCGGCCAGCCGTACGCATCAGTCAGGCGCGTGCCGCCGCTTCCCTTCCGCCTCGCGCCAGTGGAGCCAGAACGGCTGTGAGGCGATCCCCACCACATCTGAAGTCCGGCACGATCAATCGGTCCCGCTCCAGCCACGACTCGTAGCCAACGTGGTCGCCTGCGGTCACCGCGCAGTACCAGCCCGCGAAGCTGCGGTCACCTTTGTTCTACCGGAACCCGCATACAGCCGGTACGTCCTCGAACCAGGCATCCACTCGGAGCCCAACGAGCTGCGACGGCGCTGGCCGCTGTCGAAGAAGTCCAGGTCAAAGGCGCTCAGCACAGGATCGCCGCACGCGCGTATCAGTTCCCCACCGTCTCCCCGGACAGCCAGCCCTCATGAGACCCACGCGCTCCGTGGCCGTGCCGCTCCGCAGGCTCCGCGGCCTCCGCGGGCTGACCAAGGTCCGTCGCCCAGGCGGGCGACCCGGAGTGCGGTGGCGGCGGGCCCGTGCGTAAGTAGCAGCAAGCCCCTTGTCCACGCCGTCACCCGCCCTCGCCGCCCAGGAGCCCCCGCATGTCCGACGCCACCCCGGAGTCCGCGGCAGCCGGTCCGGAGCCGGGCGCGGCCCAGCCCGTCGTCGCACCGCTGACCTGCGCCGCGCTGATCCTGGTCGCCACGATCGAGCCCGGCGGCGAGGCGGACGTGCGCGAGGCGCTGCCGGATCTGGCAGCCTTCGCCCGCTCCATCGACTTCCGCTATCCGCAGGCCGGCCTGATCTGCGTGACCGGTTTCGGTTCCGAGGCGTGGGACCGGCTGTTCACCGGGCCTCGTCCGGCGCTGCTCCACCCCTTCGAGGAGCTGCGCGGCGCCCGGCACCACGCGCCCGCCACACCGGGCGACCTGCTGTTCCACATCAGGGCCGAGCGGATGGACGTCTGCTTCGCCTGGGCGAACCGGCTGCTCGGCAGGCTCGGGGACGCGGTGCGGGTCGTCGACGAGACGCAGGGGTTCCGCTTCTTCGACCACCGGGACCTGCTCGGCTTCGTCGACGGCACGGAGAACCCCCTGGGGGACGACGCCCGTTCGGCGGCGCTGATCGGTGCCGAGGACCCGGCGTTCGCGGGCGGCAGCTATGTCATCGTGCAGAAGTACCTGCACGACCTGACCGCCTGGAACGCGCTGAGCACCACGGAGCAGGAACGGGTCATCGGCCGCACGAAGCTGGACGACATCGAATTCGACGACGCCGCCAAGCCCGCCGACTCGCACGTCGCCCTGAACACGATCACCGACGCGGACGGAACGGAACGCGACATCCTGCGCGCCAACATGCCGTTCGGCAGCTTCGAACAGGGCGAGTTCGGCACGTACTTCATCGGATACGCGGCCGATCCCGGAGTGACCGAGCAGATGCTCCGCAACATGTTCCTCGGCAGTCCGCCCGCCACCCACGATCGCATCCTCGACTTCTCGACCGCGGTCACCGGCACGCTGTTCCACGTCCCCAGCGCCGGCTTCCTCGACGCCCCGCCCCCACCGCCGTCCCCGGCCGGGGCCGCCGCCCTGCCGGAGCCCGCGTCCGCGCCGGTCACCGCACCGGCCCCGGACCGGCCCGCCGACGGTTCGCTGCACATCGGCAGCCTGCACGAAAGCGCCCAGTGATGAACAATCTGCACCGCGAACTCGCCCCCGTCACCGATGCCGCCTGGGACCAGATCGAGGAGGAGGCCCGGCGCACCTTCAGCCGTCATGTGGCCGGCCGCCGGGTCGTGGACGTCACCGACCCGGACGGCCCCGGGCTGGCGGCCATCGGCGACGGCCATCTCCGCGGCATCGACCCGCCCACCCCGGACGTCATCGCACGGGCCCGCACCTCGGTGCCGGTCATCGAGTGGCGGGTGCCGTTCACGGTGACCAGGTCGGCGGTGGACGACGTCGAGCGCGGCTCGGACGACAGCGACTGGCAGCCCGTCAAGGACGCGGCCCGCACCTGTGCGTTCGCCGAGGACATGGCGATCATCGACGGATACGCGTCGGCCGGGATCACCGGGCTGCGGAACGGCTCCTCGCACACACCGCTGACGCTGCCCGCCGACGCCCGTGACTACCCGGCCACCGTCAGCCAGGCGCTGACCCGGCTGCGACTGGCCGGTGTCGACGGCCCGTACCGGCTGCTGCTCGGAGCCGATGCCTTCACCGAGGCCACCGAGACCTCCGACCACGGGTACCCGGTGGCCACCCATCTGGGCAGGCTCCTCGACGACCAGATCCTGTGGGCGCCCGCCGTCACGGGCGGGGTGCTGCTGTCCACCCGGGGCGGCGACTTCGAGCTGCGCCTCGGGCAGGACCTCTCCATCGGCTATCAGGACCACGACGCGACGAGCATCCGGCTCTACTTCCATCAGGCGTTCACCTTCCGGATGCTGACTCCCGAGGCCGTGGTCCCGATCGTCGCCTGAGCCCGGTCACTGCCCCCGGTGGCCGGACGCCCTGACCTCCCAGGTCAGGCTGGTCGTGGCGAGGGCACGGACGGCGGGGTCACGGATGGCGTCCGTACGGTCGACGGCCCGTGCGGTCACCCGGTGGCCTCGGCCGTCCGGGCGGACGCCGAGCGAGGCGGGAGTGACGGCGGTGCGCCCGCGGGCGGCGGTGCGCTCCACCCCGTCCACGTACCAGCGCAGTTCGGTCCGGGCGAGGCCGGTACCGGTGCCCGGCCGGTGGGCGGGGGACGCGGCGCCGGTCGTGCGTACGGTGATGCGGTGGCCCGGAGCGAGTGCGGTGCTGGTACCGACAGTGCTGGTCAGGGCCTTGCCCGCGCGGTAGAACCCGGCGATCATCGCCTCGCGGCCCGGCAGGTTGAACTCGGTGTTGCTCAGCTCCCGCATGAGCGAGGACTCGGTGGGGCGGTACAGGCCGAACGGATAGTAGGCGCTGCCCTCGTACGTGCCGACGGTGCCGCCCGCCGGGTCGGGCTGGCCCAGCCAGCGATACCACTTCGTCTGCTTCTCGGCGAGCTGGCCGGAGGTGTACGTGGTGGAGTTGATGCCGCCGGGCTCGCCGCCGGTCCAGGTCCCGTACTCGTCGTAGGTGTACTCGTCGTCCAGCAGGCCCACCGAGTGGCCTATCTCGTGGGCGGCGATCATGCCGGAGGCGGGGTGGTCGGAGGAGAGGGTGGAGACCCCGTTGAAGGGGTAGCCCTCGGCCTGGAGCCCGGAGTAGCCCGCGCCGCCGTACTTGGTGGAGTTGGCGATGACGACCACGAGATCGGCGGCCGGGGCCTTCGCCGCGTACGCCGCCACCTTGTCGATGTCCGCGCAGATCAGCCGCTCGATGCCGGAGCACCAGAAGCCGCTCCCGAGCGCGGTGTTCCGGACGGTGCCGGCGCCGGGATCACCACTGATCCCGGATTCGGCGGAGACCGCGTCGACGGTCCACACGTTGAACAGGTCCTGGTAGCTCCGGTAGGGCTCCAGGGCCGTGATGTCGGCCCACTTGGCGGCGGCGTCGGCGTGGAAGTCGTCCTGCTGGCCGGCCGTGTAGCCGTCGCCGACGATCACGACGTCCAGGCGGTCGTCGGTCGGGCCGGTCACCGCCTGTTCGCCCACCGTGCCGTCGGCGGCCGCCCCGGCGGCACTCGGCGGAGCGGCGGTGGCGGAGCGTGCCGGAGCGGCGGCCGGGACTTCGGCGATCCGCCCGGCACCGCCGGGGTCGGGGAAGTACTCGGCCGCTACGCGGCGGCCGTCACCGGGGCCCGCGGGGGCGGCCGTGGCCGGGGCGGCGGCGGTCGCCGCCAGGAGCGCGGCGAGGGCGAGCCCCGCCGTGACTCCTGCCGTTCGGCGCGCGTGGGGGCGTATCCGCATGGACAACTCCTTCGGTTCCGGGGTGACTTCCAGGGGACGGGCCACGTGTAACCCTTAAGTTAAGTCGAGTTGATTCGGCACTTAACCTAGGGGCGAACGAACCTTCGAACAAGGTCCGGTGCCCGGTGCCCGGGGTCCGCATGCGGGCCCTTACGATGCGTGGACCGCGTTTCGCGGCGGTACGAGCCGGTACGAGGCAAAAAGAGGGGGCGGCGCGATGGCCGCGAAGAGCACGGCGGGACGGGGCGCGGCACCGGAGGACGACCCGAAGGATTTCGGGCGCCGTCTGCAACAACTGCGCCGCGACAGGCATCTGACGCAACGCCAGATCGCTGAGCCGCTCTACACCCCGGCCTACGTCTCCACCCTGGAGGCAGGCCGGGTACGTCCCTCGGAGTCCGCCGTGCGCCACCTCGCGGACCGGCTCGGTGTGACGTACGAGGAACTGGCGACGGGGCGCCCGGCCCACCTGGCGACCACCCTGCGGCTGCGGCTCGTCGAGGCCCAGCGGACCCTGGCCACCGGGGCCGCCGAGGACGCCGCCGCCGACTACGCCGGACTGCTCACCGAGGCAGCGGGGCACGGGCTCGACGAGGAACGCGCCACCGCCCTGCTGGGCCTTGGCCACTGCGCGCTGGAGACGGGCGATCTTCCCGCGGCCCGCGAGCACTTCGAGGCCGCGGAACGGCTCCTCGCTGACGCCCCGCTCCCCCGCCGCGCCCCGGCGATCCGCGGCCGGGCCGTCGCACACCTCCTGGCGGGCGAACTGCGGTACTCCTGCTACCTGCTGGAGAACGCCATCGACGAACTGAACACCTCGGGGCTCCAGGACCCCGGCGCGCTCCTGCTGCTGTACACGGCCGCGATCGCCCCGTACATGGACATGGGCGCCCACGCCCGTGCCGCCCAGGCGGGCGAACTGGCCCTGGCCCTCGCCCCGCGGGTGTCCGACCCGGAGCTGGTCGCCGGACTGCACCGCAGCGTCGCCCGCACGCTCATCGCGGCGGGCCGCACCGCCGAGGCGGACGCCTCACTGGCCCGCGCCGCGGAGATCTACCAGCAGCTCCAGATCCGCACCGAACTCGCGCACTGTCACTGGATGCGCGGCTACGTCCGCGCCCAGGACGGGGACCTGCCGGGCGCCGAGAGCGAACTGCGCGCCGCCCGCGACATGCTGGCGTCCAAGCGGGCTCTGCTCTACACGGCGCAGGTCGAGGTGGAGCTGGCCGATGTGCTGCGCCGCCGGGGCAGGACCGGCGAGGCCCGGGAGCTGCTCCACCGGCTCCTGGGCGAACTGCACCCGGACCGGGGCGCGGTGCACGCGGGCGGGGCGCACCGGCTGCTCGGCCTGATCCAGGAGGAGCAGGGCGATCCGGAGGCCGCCGAGGAGCACTACGTCACCGCGCTGTCCCTGCTGGAGCGGGCCGGGGCCGCCGGGGACCTCGCGGACCTCTCCCGGCTCCTGGGCGACCTGCTGCGTCGTACGGGCCGGACGGAGGCGGCCATGGACGCCTACCGGACCGGGCTCGGCCACCGTTCCTCCCCCGGCACCACCACCCTGGGCCCGGCCCCGGTCCGTCCCTTCACGGCCTGATCCGGACGACCGGCCCTACGGCTGCGGGGCCGGCTCGGGGCGCGGCTCCGGGGGTTTGGGGATCGGGTCCGGCGCGGGGCCGGGCGGAACCGGTCCCGGGGGCGGGGACGGCGGCTCCGGCAGCGGCGCGGGCGGGCCGGGCATCGGCCCGGGGGTGGGCGCGGGCGGCACCGGATCGGGGTACGGGTTGGTCATCGGGGCCTCCGAGGGGTCACGTCGTACGTCCCGGGCGGGGCGTTTCACTCCACCGTCCCCCGAGGCGGCCGGGCTCGCCCGGTGAGTCCGCCCGTGCGGGTTCCGGGCGCGCCGCCGGAGCACGGGGAAGCCGACCGGGCCACGGCGGCGGCCGCGGCGGCGAGCCCCGGCCGGGGGCTGGAGAGCACCGGTACCCGGGTGGCCGTCCGTCCGGCCGCCCCGGCCATCGACGCCTGGGCGAGCACGATGACGTCGGCGTCCGTCACCGCGTCCGCCGCGCCCGCCACCAGATCCAGGTAGCCCTCGCGGTCACCGGCCTCGAAGCGCGTCCAGGCACCGTCCACCACCGCGGCACGCACCTCGACACACCGGTCTCCCGCCTCCTCGGCGAGCAGCGCCAGGGTCGGCGCCAGCGTGCTGCCCACGGCCGCGAGCACGACCACACGTCGCCGGGTCACGGCGGCAGCCGCCATCGGGCGGTCGACGCGCAGCACGGGGACGCCGAGCGCCGCCGCCCGCGCCTCGGCGACGGCGCCGATCGTCGAGCAGGTGCAGAGCACGGCACGGGCACCGTCCGCGACGGCACCGGCCAGCAGCGCCCCGATCTCGTCCGCCACCGCTTCGGGCCCGGCCTCCCGGGCCCTGGCGAGCAGTTCCTCCCGTACGAGATGGCGCAGGGCGAGCCCGGGGTGGCCAGCGTCCCGCAGGGCGTCGAAGACCGGCACATGAACCGGGGAGGTGTGCAGCAGCGCGAGAGTCACCGCCGCACGCTACTGCCCCGGACGGGTCCGACACGAACGTGCGTGCGCCACCGGCCGTTGCTGCGGGGCCGGACAGGACCGCGGTTCTGCCCCGCCTGTCCGGAGGAGACCGGTGTCCGCCGACAGAAGACCCGGCGGCTGGGGAGCTGCCACGTCACCAGGCCACGAGATGATCGCGTCATGACCGAGATCATCTTGATGTCCGACCCGAGGGTGGCAGCCGTGCCTGTTCGGGAGTGCGGTGAACGGCTCGTCGATGTGCGACGGGACCACACTCTTCTGATTTCCGAACGGCAGTGGCAGGACTCCGGCGGCGCCTTCGCCCACCTACGGGAAGGAGTGCGTGATCGACTCCTCAAGGCCCAGGAACAGCTGCCTCAGGGGATACGGCTGCTGTTCGTGGAGGGGTATCGCCCGCCCTCCCTTCAACGCCAGTACTTCGACGCGTACGCGGCGCGGCTGCGGGCCGATCACCCGGAATGGTCCGCCGAGCAGGTCCGCTCGGCGGCCAGCCGCTACGTGTCCCCGCCTGAGATCGCCCCCCACAGTGCCGGCGCGGCCGTCGACCTGACGCTCGGAGACGCCGACGGCCGTGAACTCGACATGGGCACCCCCATCGACGCGACTCCCGAGGAGAGCGCGGGCGCCTGTTACACCCGGGCTGGCAACATCAGCGACCGGGCCCGCTCCAACCGGGACATCCTCGGTGCGGCACTTGCCGCCGCCGGCCTGGTCAACTACCCCACCGAGTGGTGGCACTGGTCGTACGGAGACCGCTACTGGGCCCTGCTGACCGGAGCGGCAGTCGCCCGCTTCGGGCCCGTGGAAGTCGACTGACCGCGGACTGCGCGAAGCCCCCGGACAGGTCCGGGACGAGGAACCCCCGCCCCCGCGGGAACGGTGACGCGGTCACCTCCCCGGCGGAGCCCTGCGGTGGTGGTCGACGGAAGCCGGAAACGCCACGGGTGCCCCAGAGGGAGCGCAACGGCACAGTGCGTCCTTGTCCGGTTCGCCGCGCCCTCGTGTGGCAGGAAGCGGAATCTACCCGTCGACTGAAGGCGACCCCCTTACCCTCCCGTGCGGTCCGCTGGCCGCACCGGCACACCGGAGACACGCATGCCGGCTGGATCGGACAAGAAGCGTCAGCGCCAGTACGAGCACATCAAGGAAAGCGCCGAGGAGCGCGGCGCCTCGGAGAAGCGCGCGAAGAAGCTCGCCTCGCGGGTCGTCAACAAGGAACGCGCCCGCTCGGGCGAGGCAAAGTCGTCGAGCAGAACATCCACTCATGACCCCAAGTCCTCGTACGAGCGAGGCGGCCAACGTTCCCACCGCGGCTCGCGAGGGCCCACCAAGGACCAGTTGTACGAGGAGGCCAAGCAGAAGAACATCGAGGGCCGCTCGTCCATGAACAAACAGGAACTGCGCCGGGCCCTGGAGCACTGAGGCCGGGCGCCTACGACGTGCGGCCGAAGACGGTCAGCCGGGATCCACGTCGGCGAGCGTGAGTCCCGGCCGGACCGTCCTCCCCCGTGCTGCCTGTCCTTTCCATCTCCCCGTCTCCCCATCTCCCGCCCGTGTCCGCGCATCGTCCATGGACACCGCGGCGGCGGCCACTTCGGCGACCCGGCCGTTCAGGTGCTTCCGCGGTTCCTGGAGTTCGCCCTGTCCGACGCCGTAGTTCGTGTCTGGCGCCGCCACCATCGCGACAGGGGGCCAGGGCCCGGTAGTAGCCGCGCGGCGCAGCGGTCCATGGGCGTCGGAACCGGGGCCGCGTCCCGCGTGACCGCCCCGCATCGCCATCGCCCCCGTCCCGGCCCCGGCCCCGGCCCCGGCCCCGGCCCCTGGCGGCAACAGCAACGGCCCGTGCGTGCGCGGCGGAGAAGCGCGCCGCCGCCGTCAACTCCGCGCCGCTGGAAGCCCGCGCTGTGGCCGGTGCCGGGAGCCCCTCGGAATTGACTCCGGCGACGGGCACGCGCCTCGGTCCCGCAGGTGACGTATGTGTCGGATTCTCGCCGGAAGATGAGCGAAAGTCGATGGTGGCTTTCCCTGTGACCATCACGCAGTCGGGCCATGCCCGCGTCTTCCGCTCCCTGCACACCGCACCTGCACCCCTGGCTCTCGCCAACGCCTGGGATGTCGCGAGCGCCCGCGTCATCGAGGCCGCGGGCGCCCCGGCGATCGCCACGACCAGTGCCGGAGCCGCCTGGTCGCTGGGGCTGCCGGACGGCGACTTCCTCGATCGTGACCAGGCGGTGGAACGGGTCGGCCAGATCGTCGCCGCCGTCGCGGTTCCGGTCACCGCCGACATCGAGGGCGGGTACGGGGCGGATGCCGCCGGTGTCGCCGAGACCGTCGCCGGGATGCTCGCGGCTGGCGCCGTCGGTGTCAACATCGAGGACGGCACCCGGCCTCCGGCAGAACTCGCGAGGCGGCTGGCCGTAGCCCGGCGGACCGCCGACCGGGCGGGTGCGGACCTGTTCCTCAACGCCCGGATCGACACCTTCCTGTCCGGGCTCGGCGCCCCGGACACCCGCTTGAAGGAAACCCTGGTCCGGGCACGCATGTACATCGATGCGGGCGCGGACGGCATCTTCGTCCCCGGCGTCACCGACACGGCCACCATCGCGGCGCTGGCCGAGGACATCGCCGCACCGCTGAACATCATGGCCAGCCCCGGCACCCCGACGGTTGCCCAACTCGGTTCCCTCGGCGTGGCTCGCGTCAGTCTCGGCTCGGGCGTGGCCCAGGCCGCCTACGCCGCCGCCCGCCGCGCCGCACGGGAACTCCTCGGCACGGGCGGCTACGGCTCCCTCGCCGACGGCCTCGCTTTCCCGGAACTCAACGCACTCTTCCCAGAACCCCACTGACCCGAGGGGAGTTCCCTCCGCAGTCCAGCGGGAGTCCGGGGCACCTGGCAGTTGGTGACATCGCCCGCTGGCACTCCCTGGCACTCCCGCCGGGCTTCGGTGTATGCCCTGGTCAGCGGCTCGGCCATGGGGAGGGCAGCGGCGTGGCACGCGCTCGCGGGCCCGCGCGGCCCGCCCCGTCCGCGCCGTACGCCCCGTCCGCCCCGAGAGGGAGTGACCACGCCGTGTGTTCAGCCGCCGGTCCCCAGGGCCTGGAGCAGCATCGGCAGCGAGGAGTGCAGCTCACGCTGCCAGTACGGCCAGCTGTGGGTACCCGGTCCGTAGAAGCTGGTGAGGACGTGCCTGGCGCCCTCGCGCCTGAGCGCGCTCGCCAGGGCTCGGTTCTGCCGGTTGAAGTCCGCCTCAAGCGCGCTCGTGCTGCCCGCCGGGTCCAGGGGGCCGTTGGTGCCGTCACCGCACGACAGGTAGAGGGGCATCCGGGTGAGGCGCTCGGCCAGGTGGAACGGGTCGTGGGCCGCCCAGACGTCACGTTGCGCCACCGGGTCGCCCCAGACCCTCAGCGGATCGTTTCCCTGACCGGCGAAGAACCCCAGGATGCGCTGCGTCGACTCGTCGTTGAGCAGTGGATGCACGGAACCGGAGTACGCCGCGGCCGCCTTGAACATCCCGGGGTGCCGGGCGGCGTACAGCAGGGCGCCCTGACCTCCCATCGACAGTCCCGCCACGACCCGGTTCCCGCCAGCTCCCCAGCCGTGCTCCAGGAGCACACGCAGTTCCTTGGTGTGGAAGGTCTCCCAGGCCGGGCCGCCGCCCTCGCCGTAGTTCCACCAGTCGCTGTACCAGCCGTTCCAGCCGCCCTCCGGCATGACCACGAGGACGTCGCGCAGGCTGTCGATCCGGGCGACGTCGGTCCGGGCGGTCCACGACGTGTAGTCGCCGCAGCAGCCGTGCAGCAGCCAGAGAGTCGGCCAGCGCCGGCTCCGGTCGCCCGGAACCCAGCCCTCGGGCGTGAGCAGCCGTACCTTCACCGTCTGGCCGCCGAGGGCCGCGGAACGGACCGACAGGTCGAGCTGCCGGTCGGCGACCTGGGTGACCGCGACGACCTCGGCACCCCTGGTCAAACCCCCTGACGCGCCCGCCTCCCGGGCGGATGACGATGACACCGTCGAGGCCGTGGCGAGCGTCGGCGGCGCCGATGCCAGGGCGAGCAGCAGCACGGCGAGGACGAGCAGGAAGCGGGGTCGGCGGACCCGCACCGGAACGGCCGGAACGGCGACACGCCTGCCGAAGTCCGTACGCGCATCGAGCACTTCACTGTTCACGTGACTCCCTCGGAAAGGACGGCCCGGCTACGGTGCGCGCGGCGGCGGCCACCAGTCAAGGCATGTGCGCGTCCGTCTCCCCGCCCGCCCGGGGCAGTTCGGACAGGCCGGTGAGGGAAGTCCGCGCGGCTGTCCGCGGAGGACTGCCCTCCGCGCACGGCCGCGCCTACCCTGACCGGTATGACCACGGGGGATGATCTGCTGCTGCTCGCGATGGTCCCGGGCAGGCGGCGGCTGCGGATACGGGACGAGGACCGGCTCCGGTTCGCCCTGCGGGCCTCGGAGCTGGCGGATCTGGGCCTGGCCGGACGGATCGCCGTCGGGCCCCGGCGGATCGAGGTGCTGGACCCCCGGCCCGTCGAGGACCGCCGTCTGAGCAATGTCCTGCGCGCTCTTGGCGCCGCCGCTCCCGCGCCCGGTCTCGCGGACTGGCTGCGCCGGACACCGCGCTCCCTGACCGTCGAGTACCTCTCCCGGCTACAGGACCAGAAGGCGGTCCGTGTCCGTCGGTGGCGCGACTACAGCGGCCGTACCCGCCACGACCTTCTCTCCGTGGACCTGCCGCGCCGCCAGGAGCTGCTGGCCCGTCTCGACCGTGTCATCCGCTCCGGCCCCGCGCGGTCCCCCGCGGACCGTGACCTCACCCTCGCCGTGCTCGTCCAGGCCGCACGCCTCGCCCCCGCCGCCTGCCCAGGGCTGCGCGGCATCACCGGCCGCCGTCGCCTGGCCGCGCTCGCCGCGGTCCACGGTCTCGCCCCGGCGACCGGCCGGGCGGGCCCCGTGGCCGACGGGGAACTCGCCGAGGCGCTGATCTCCGGCGCCGACGTCCTCACCCGCCGGCTCCTCGGCGAGCTCGGCGACCTCTACGCGGACGTCACCACCGGCGGCCACGGTCTCGGCCACGGCCTGGACCCGGGCAGCTGGTCCGAGGGTGGCGGGGGCGGCTCCGGCCACCACGGTGGCGGGCACGCCGACTGACGACGGCGCCAGCCGGGAGCCCTTCCGCCAGGGGGTGTCCGGAACCTGACCGCGACGCCGCAGGCCTGTGCCGGAGACTCAGTGGAGGAGACGCCCGGCCGCGGAGGCGAAGCCCAGCCATGTGTGCCGGTTGCCCGCCCAGCACCAGCCGACCTTGGGGGCGTCGCGGCGCTCGCGTCCGTCCCGCCCGGTGCCGTTGCTGATCCAGACCGCCGGGGTACGGGCGTCCAGGGTGCCGTTGGGCTTGCGCAGCCGGGAGCCGATGGTCATGAAGCAGTGGTTGCGCTCCAGGACGGCGGGTTGCTGGAGCGCCCAGTGGATGCCTTCGGTGAGCGTCAACGGGGTGCGGGCCCGTGCGACGAGGGCGGGCAGCGCCTCGTCCGGGCTCCAGTCGGCCATCTCGTCGCCGCGGTCGAGGCCGGTGAGGAGGTAGAGCGGCGCATCGGGCAGCGCGATCGTTTCGAGCGGGGCGAAGAGGTCGACATCGGTCATGTCGCTGACCACGAAGCCCGGTTTGCCGTCGCGGCGGAGCAGCGGAGCGAGGGCGGAGGCAGGGGCGAGGTCGGGGTGAACGGCGAGGAGGGCACCGCCACCGGGCGCGGAAGCCTCGGCGGACTCGGCGAAGGTGCGGAGCTCCGCGGCGGACAGCCCGGCGGTCTCGTGCACTCCCCACTCGATCAGCCGCTCCGCCTGCGCGCCTAGGGCCGCAGGCGCGAGCGCGGGCAGAACGGACGGGACGGCGGGTACGGTTTCGGACACGATGCTCCCAGGGACAGCGGCGTGGACGGGCTCCCGAGAAACGTGGCGGACTGCCGGAACGTTCCCCGTCGCCACCCTGACCGCCGCGCGGTATCCATCGTTGCGGACCGGGTCAGGACAGGCCGGAGCGGAGGGCGTTGACACGCGCGGCGGCCGCGTCGAAGGCGGCGCCGTCGAGCGTCCCCGCCGTCAGGGCGCCGCTCAGCGCGGTCACCGCGTCGTCCCCCTGGGCGACGTCGCGGGCTGAGCACAGCAGCAGGTCCATGCCCGCGGCGGCGGCCAGTACGGCACGTTCCGCGGTGCCGCCGTAGGCGCGGAGGGCCCCGGCCTCCAGGGCGTCGGTGATCGTCACGCCCGGGAATCCGAGCCGGTCGCGCAGTTCGCCGGTGACCGTCGGGGACAGGCCCGCGGGCCGGTCGGCGTCCAGCGCCCGGTAGACGGCCCAGGACAGCATGACCAGCTTGGCCCCGGCCGAGATCGCCGCCTGGTACGGCGCCTGGTCGACGCTGCGCAGTGTGGACGCGGATGTGGTGAGGGTGACGGGGCCCAGGTCGGTGTTCTCGTTCGTGGAGGCGGGGCCGAGGCCGGGGAAGTGCTTGGCGGTGGCGGCCACCCCGGCGTTCTGCTGCGCGGTGATGAAGGCCGCGCCGCAGGCGCCGACCGCCGCCTGGTCGTTGCTGTACGACCGTTCGAACCGGTCGGTGAAGTCGCCGGGCGTGCGGTACACGTCGAGTACCGGCGCCAGGTTGACGTTCATGCCGACGCCCGCGAGGTTCATGCCCGCACCGCTCCCGGTGAACCGTGCCTGCGCCTCCGGGTCCGCGGCGGCGCCGACGTCCTTCGCGGAGAGGACGGGCTCGCCGGGCAGACGGCGTACCAGGCCGCCCTCCTGGTCGGTCATCAGGAGCAGCGGGACGGTGACGGGGGCGGAGGCGTGCGCCTCGTTCATGGTCCGGATGACACCCTCGATCTGGCTGAGGCTCGCGATGTTCTCCTTGAAGAAGATCACTCCGGCCGTCCGTCCCTCCCGGATGGCGTCCAGCAGGGAGGCCGGAGGAGTGAGTCCGGGGTAGGAGTGGATGACGCACTGCCCGGCGCGTTGGTCCGGGGTCAGCTCGGGCACACGCAGGCGCGCCCCCTCGGGCATGCGGACGGCCGCGTCCGCACGGCCCGCGAGCCCCATCCCGCTGGCCAGGGCCGCCGATCCGGCGAGCAGAGCGCCGCGCCTGCTGAGGGGCGGTGGTGTCGAACTCATGGCGTACTCCTTCGCGAACGGTCGTTGCGCCCTCACCGGACCGCGGGCCGGGGAGCTGGCCGGGCCGTCGGCAGGGGCTCCGGGCCGGAGCGGGGCGCACGGCCCGCTCCGGCCCGGGGTGCCGGTCACACCAGGGTCACAGACTCCGGCAGTGACCGCGCATCGGCATCGGCTGTCACGGGGTGTTGTTGGCCAGGGCCAGCAGGCGTGAGCGGTCGCCGCCGAAGCGGTCGCGGTCGACGTTGCCTGAGACGCCGCCCACCGAGCCGGTGGAGGTGTACTGCCAGACGGTCCAGTACGGGAAGCCCGTGGGGATGCTGGGGCTGCCCGCGGAGGTCCAGTGGGCCACCCACAGCGGGCTCCGGGCGGACATGCCGGTCCAGCCGCCGGTGCAGGAGTTCCACCAGCTCGCGCTGGTGTAGATCACGACGTCGCGGCCGGTGCGGGCCTTGTACCTGGTGTAGAAGTCGAGGATCCAGGACTGCATCGCGGCAGCCGTCTTGCCGTAGCAGCTGCCTTCGATGTCCAGCACTCCGGGGAGCGTCAGGTTGTCGCGGGACCAGGCGCCGCCGTTGCTGGCGAAGAAGTCCGCCTGCGCCGCGCCTCCCGACACATCGGGCCGCGCGAAGTGGTACGCGCCCCGGATCACGCCCGCGTTGTAGGCGCCCAGGTAGTTGGCGCTGAACGTGGGGTCCTTGTACGTGGTGCCTTCGGTCGCCTTCATCCAGGCGAACTCGATGCCCGCGCCGCGGACCGCGCCCCAGTTGATGCTGCCCTGCCAGCTGGAGATGTCCACACCCACCGGGTTCGCCAGGAGGTCCGCGCCCGGCCGGGCGCCGAGGTGCAGCTGCCGGGCGTCCGGCCTGAAGTCCTTGCTGTCCTGGACGTAGCCCACGCCCATGTAGCCCTTGCCCGGCGGAACGGCGCTGTCCGACGGGCGCGGTGCGGAGGAGGCGGTGCCCGACATGAGGCCGAGGGCCAGTGCGGCGCTCACGCCGACGACACCGATCGCGGTGAGTCTTTGCTGTACGGATTTACGGGAAAGGCTCCGGGGGAACAAAACTGCCTCCTGCTGGGTGGGGGGAGTGGGATGCAGTGTGCCGCGTGGTCCTTCGGTGCGGTGGTTCTTGCCGCGCCGGCGCCCGCTCGGCGTGGCGGACAGAAGACCCGTGCATGCGTCCGGTCAGGAGGAGTCGGCCACACGCTTCCCCCGGAGGGTCTACGCGCGTCCGATGACGCGAACATGACACAGTGAGCCACAGGAGTGCGCGCACGGTAAACAGTTCTCCGCCCCGTTAGTGGACCAGACCAATCCACACGTCGGTGAGCTGCGGAAACGAACAAGGCCCGGCAGAACTTTTTTCAACTGGCGGGGACCGGGAGGAAAGTGGGGGACACACCACAACGGTCCGGCCGGAGCCCCGACGGCGGCCCGGCCGGCTCCCCGCGTACGCGTCGGCACAGCTCCCCCGTCACCCGCCCCCGGGCTCCCGCGCGGGCGCGCTCCCGCACCGCCCGGCCCGGCCGCCGGACCGCTCCCGGGCTCCTGTTATTCTCCCCCGGCCCCCGACAGGAGCACGATGAACCCTCTCAGCCCTTCCGCCCCGACCGCTCGTACGCTGTCACTGCTGGACGACTTCTCGCTTGAGATGACCGGCAAAGACGTACCGAAGCTGGAGGAGGCCGCACCCCTCATTCCGTCCGGGACACGGATCAACGTGACCTTCCTGGGCCATGAGGACGCGCGGACGCGGCTCGGCGCGGCGCGGGCGGTCAAGCGCCTCGGGTTCCGTCCGGTACCGCACATATCGGCCCGGCGGCTCGGCTCCCGGGCCGATTTCGAGGAGTTCCTCGACGGCCTGCGGGCCGACGCCACCCACAGCGACGTCTTCGCCGTCGGCGGCGACCCCGCGCGCCCGCACGGGCCGTACCCGGACTCGCTCTCCCTGATCGAGTCCGGTCTGCCGGCCGCGTACGGGGTCAGGCACATCGGGATGGCCGGGTACCCGGAAGGCCACCCGGCCATCCCCCGCGACGCGCTGTGGGCCGCGTTGCGCGCGAAGAGCGCGGCCATCGCCGACCAGGGTCTGGGCGCGGACGTCATCACGCAGTTCGGCTTCGACGCCGGCCTCGTCCTGGCCTGGATCGAGCGCCTCCGCGGCGAGGGCATCACCCTCCCGGTCCGCGTCGGCGTCCCCGGACCGGCCGGGGTGCGGCGGCTGATGGGCTACGCGACGCGGTTCGGTGTCGGCACCAGCGCCTCCATCGCCAGGAAGTACGGCCTGTCCCTCACCCACCTGGTGGGCACCGCGGGACCGGACAGGTTCCTGCACGGACTGGCCGAGGCCTACGACCAGGCACGGCACGGTGAAGTGAAGGTCCACTTCTATACGTTCGGCGGGCTGAGGGCCACCTCCGAGTGGGTTGCCGGAGCCAGTGAGGGGCCACGCGCATGACGGCGCCCCGGGCCGTTCAGGAGCCGGTGCCCGGCTTGACGCCCCAGACGTAGACGGCGTCGTCAAGCCCCAGCAGGTCCCACAGCGAGGCGGCGTCCCCGACGGTGAGGTTGACGCACCCGGCGGAGCCGCCGCCGTCGAACAGATCGCCCGGGTGGCCGTGCAGGGCCTGGCCGCCGTCGAAGAACTGGGAGTACGGCATCGGGGCGTCGTCGTACAGCGAGGAGACGTGGTCCTTGTCGCGCCAGTAGATGGAGTGCCAGCCGGGCCTGGTCTCCTGCGCGTCGCGCCCGGTACGGATCGGGACCGGCCGGAAGTCGATCCGCTTGCCGGTCTGCACCCACAGCAGCTGCCGGTCCATGTCCACACAGGTGACCCGGTACGTGCGGGCCGGGCAGTGCCCCGCCGCGTTCGGGTCGTCGGCCGCCTGGACCGCGAGCATGTAGCGGTAGGTGGCCAGGTCGGCGTATCCGTCGGTGCGCGGCAGCTTCTGCTTCACCTGGAAGGCGCGGACGGCCTCGCAGTCCGCCTCGGACTGGACTCCGTCGACGGGACGGCCGAGGTACTTCTCCAGCTGCCGCTGGTAGGGACCGGTCGAGGCGGTACACGCGGCGACCGGGGCCGCGGTGGCCGGAGCCGCGAGCGGCACGGACACGAGGGCTGCCGCTGCGGCAGCGGCCACGACGGCGGATATGGGGGCAGGACGCACGGGGCGAACCTCCTGGCGTACGGGGGACCGTTTCCGCCAGTGAATCAGCGCACCGGCCCGGCCGCCCTGTTGTGGTGGCCGAACCGGTGACCGCCCCGGTGCCCCGGGGCGGTCCCGCGCCGGATCAGTCGTCGCAGGTCTTGCCCTTGCAGGGCTCACCGCGCTCGTTGGAGAGCTCGACCTCCACGCCAGCGGAGCTGTTGGCCTCGGTCACCGCGTAGGGACCGAAGACCGGGTTCTCGGGCCGCGCATAGCCCTCGGGTACGGCGGTCTCAAGCAGGTAGTAGTCCCCGAGCGGCAGGGCGGGGAAGTCGCACCGCCCGGCCTCGTCGGTGGCACAGCCAGGACCGTACCGGGTGTCGGGGTTCGCGCCCGTGGTCTGGAGACCCGCTACGCCGTTGGTCTCCCGCCAGCTCTCGAACACGGCCCCCGGCAACGGACTGCCGTCCGTGCGGTCGATCTTGGTGAGGTGGATCGAGCCGTGGTTCTGCGGGGTGGGGATGCGGGTGTCCCGGGCCACGGCCTGCACACCCCGGCCCGCGTTGGCCTCGGTGAGCACCAGCGGGCCGAACACGTCGGGGTCGGGGAGTTCGTAGCCCGCCGGGGCATCGGTCTCGCGCCAGTAGTACGTGCCGAGTGTGGTGGTGACGACGCAGCGCCCGTCGGCCGCGGTGACGCAGTCGGTCACCCGGGTGTCGGGGGTCGTACCGGCGGTCTGGAGCCCCGGGACGCTGTTGCTCTCCCGCCACAGCTCGAACTCGGCGCCGGGCAGCGGATCCCCGGTCTCGGCGTCCGTCTTGAGCACCCGGACCTGGCCGGTGACCAGCGGAGTGCCGGAGCAGTCGGGCAGGTCGCCGTCGAAGGGATAGGCGTGGAACTCCTGGCCGCCACCGCCCCCCTCGATGCTGGTGTGGGTGAGCGAGCCGGTGGTGAAGAAGCGGCCGTTGACCCCGGCCATGGTCACCGTCGTCATCGACGACTGCTCACCGATCAGGAAGCTGCCCTGCATCTGTCCGATGCCCTGGAGCCGGACGGAGGACGCGTCGGGGATGTTCCACAGCAGCCGCTCGCGGAGGGCGTTGAGCGGGTCGGTGCTGTCGTCGATGCCACCGCTGTAGGTGTTGATGGTGCGGTTGCTGCCGACGATGTTGACCAGGACGGTGGCGTCGCCGGGGATGTCCTCGAAGACGATTCCCTGCGGGCCGCCGCCGGGCGCGGTCAGGTCGAAGTCCACGTTGAAGACCTGGAGCGCGGACGTGCCGTCGCCGCGGAACAGGGTCTGCCCGCCCTGGTTGACCGCCGTTCCGGTGGCCTGCCGGGGGCGGCCGTCGACCCGGGCGTAGCACCGGCTGGCCGCGGTGAGCTCGTCCCGCAGCCCGGTGTACGGCTGGGCGGCGTCCGGGTCGTGGACGAGCCGTCCGTCCACCGTTCCGGACTCGGTACCGGCGTACCGTGCGACACCGGGGGTCTCCAGGACTCCCCCGGTGAGGTCGAGACGCTGGCCCCGGGCCACCGTCAGGTTCCCGCCGGTGGTCAGGAAGTCCGCGCCGGGAGGCGGCGGCACCCGGGAGCCCACCCCGGCGATCCCGAGGTTGTACAGGCTGCTGGCCCCGGCCTCCTTCTGCTGGCTGAAGTCGTCGAGCACGACCACGCGGCCCTCTGCCTCCGCCGCCCGGCCGCGTACCAGGAAGTCGTTGCCGACGAAGACACTGATGGCGTTGTCGCGGCCGGCGAACGGCCCGTTGCTGACCCCGGGGAACGGGTCCGGGCACGAGCCGGGAACGCACGGGCCGAGGCCGCCAGGGAGCGGAGCGGCGTGGGCGGGCGCCGCACCGAGGCCGAGGGCGAGCACCGGCAGGGTCGCCGCGGCCACGGCCAGGGCCGTACCGGTGCTGCCGGCTCGGACACGCAGCGCGCCGAAGCGCTGGGAGATACGTCTCATGAGGGCATGTTCGGCGTCCGCCCCGTGCCGGACGCCCGCATGACACGGAGCGCCGTTCGGATCTCCCGGTCTATCTCATGCGAACGGCGTACACCTGACGTGGCACGTCACGCGTCCAGGGAGCGGAGGAAGGCGATCGTGCGGTCGAGCAGCAGGGCGGCGGCCCCGGCCTCGTACGAGGGAAGCGAGCTGTCGGCGAAGAGGTGGCGGTCGCCGGGGTAGAGGTGCAGCTCGGCCTCGGGGACCTCGGCGGCCAGGGCGCGGGCCGCGTCCGCGTCGCCCTCGTCGGTGAACAGGCGGTCCGCCTCCATCGCGTGGACCTGGACCGGAAGCCCGGCGGGCCAGGTGCCGAAGGCCGGCACCGGGACGCAGGAGTGGACGAGCACGGCGCCCCGGGCGCCCGGCCGGGTCTGGGCCAGCTTCTGGGCGGGCAGCACGCCGAGTGAGAAGCCGATGTGGACCACGTCCGCGGGCGCCTGTGCCGCCGACCGGACGCCGCGGTCGAGCAGTTCGTCGAAGCCGGTGCGCTCGGCGTGGTCCAGCCCCGCTTCCAGGGTGTCGAAGGTGCGGCCTTCGTAGAGGTCGGGGGTGCGCACGGCGTGGCCTTCGGCGCGCAGGGCGTCGGCGAAGGCCGTCACCCCGGGGGTGAGGCCCTGGGCGTGATGGAACACGAAGACGTCAGCCATAAAGAACCCAAACAAATGTTCGAACAGAAGGGCGTGCGGGAACGGGGCCATCATGCCGGACGTGACCGGCGCGGGCTCACTCCCCGGCCGCCGGTTCGCCCTCCGGCGGGAGTGCCAGGATGACGGGCCAGTCCTCCCCGCCTTCCAGCGCCTCGTCCGGCACCCCGGTGAAGAGTGCGGTCGCGGGCGCCGCCCGCGCGTACACCTCCGGGTCCACCGAGGTCTGCGCGCGCAGGATCAGCACCGCCTGCGGGTCCGCCGCCGAGCGGTCGGGGAACTCCGCCGGGTCCACACCCATCCGCGTCAGCACGGCGGCGTACACCGCGATGCCGACGGTCAGGCGATGACCGTCGAGGGTGTGGTCGGCCCAGCCGTCGGTGCGCACCAGGTACAGCACGCCGTCGCCCTCGTAGCAGTGGTCGCCGAGCCGGGCGGCCACGCGCTCGCCGAGCACCCCGTCCGGGTCGACATGGAGCGTGACGACGGGCGTCGCGGGCTCGTCGGGGTTCACGCCGGGGCGGACGTGGAGCTGGGCCATGAGCGGGCCTCCGGTGAGGAGCGGGACGGGCGGCGATCAGTACAGCACGGCGCACTGACAACTACGGTCCACGGAACCGCCCGACGGGGCGGAGAGTGCCCAACATGCGGCAGAGAAGCGCGAGTTCACTCCGACATGGCACGAAGTACGGAACGGGCCATGGCACGAACCACGGAAAAGGCCATGAAATAGACGGCAGCACGGATCACGGCACGGGCCGCCGCCCAGATCACGGCGCAGACCTCCGTACCGGCCAGGGAACCACCCGCGGAAGCGGCCACGGAACGCAGTCCACCGCGGACACCGGGCCGGAGATCAACCGACTGGATCCGGCCCAGGGGGTAGGCCCGCACCGCACTCTTGCTATACGTTCCGTCTAACAGCTTGCTAGACGTGACGTCTAACAAGGGAGCGAGGCGCCCGGCGGGCGTCGAGTCGATCTGTCGAATCGAGGAGCCGCACCATGGCAAGCAGCACCGTTCGGCCACAGGACCACGACCGGTTCGACGAGCACGACGTCCCCCGGCGCCTGCTCGACTCGTCGGCGAAGCTCTCGTACGACCCGGCCACCGAGGTGGACTGGGACACTCCGCTGGACAAGGAGTTCCACGGCGCGAGCCCGGAGTGGAGCACGCTCTACGGCACGTCGTACTGGAACGAGCTGACCGAGGCGCAGCGCAAGGAACTGACCCGGCAAGAGGCCGCCTCGGTGGCCAGTACCGGCATCTGGTTCGAGATGATCCTCCAGCAGATGGTGCTGCGTGACATCTACACCACGGACGCCACCGACCCACGGTTCCAGTGGGCGCTCACGGAGATAGCCGACGAGTGCCGCCACTCCATCATGTTCGCCCGCGGGGCGGCGAAGCTGGGCGCTCCGGCGTACCGGCCGCGCCGCGCGGTGGTCGAGCTCGGGCGGGCGTTCAAGACTCTCGCCTTCGGCGAGGCGGCGTACGCGGCGATCCTGGTCGCCGAGGAGGTCCTCGACGTCATGCAGCGGGACTGGATGCGGGACGAGCGGGTCGCGCCGTTCGTCCGCACCATCAACAACATCCATGTCGTCGAGGAGTCCCGGCACATGAAGTTCGCCCGCGACGAGACCCGCAGGCGGCTGCGGAACGCGGGCCCGGTGCGCCGGCGGATCAACGCGTTCGTGATCGCCGTCGCCTCCTACTTCATCGTCACCAGCATGGTGAACCGCGAGGTGTACGCGAACGCCGGGCTCGACACCCGGCGCGCCCTGGCCGAGGCAGGTGCCAATGAGCACCACAAGTCCCTGATGCGGTCCAGCTGTTCGGGCCTGATGGACTTCCTGGCCTCGGCCCGGCTCCTCACCCGGCCCGCACTGGCGCTGTACAGGCGCGCCCACCTGATCTGATCCGTCCCGATCCGACGACCCGAGCCGAGCGACCCGAGATGACGAGATGACCTACGCCATCACCCAGACCTGCTGCAACGACGCCACGTGCGTCGCCGTGTGTCCCGTCAACTGCATCCATCCGACCCCGCGGGAGCGGGCCTTCGGCAGCACGGAGATGCTGTACGTCGACCCGCGGGCCTGCATCGACTGCGGGGCCTGCGCCGACGCCTGCCCGGTCGACGCGATCTTCCCGGTGGACGGCCTGCCCGAGGAGCAGCGGGAGTACGCCGCGATCAACGCCGCGTACTACGCCGGTCCGGAGCCCGCGCCGGTCGGCACGGGGCCTGTCTTCCACCACTGGGACGCGCCGTCGTTCGAGCGCAGCCTGCCCTCGGACTTCGGGCCGATCCGGGTCGCGGTCGTCGGTACGGGACCGGCCGGCATGTACGCGGCCGAGGACCTGTTGCTGCACACCAACGCCGAGGTCACCCTGGTCGACCGGCTGCCGGTGGCCGGCGGGCTCCTCCGCTACGGCGTGGCACCCGACCACCCCTCGACCAAGAAGGCCGGCGACACCTTCGCCCGCTTCCACGCCCATCCCCGGGTGCGGATGCACCTGGGGGTCGAGATCGGCACGGACATCACCGCGGCGGAACTGGCCGCCCATCACGACGCGGTGATCTACGCGGTGGGTGCCCGCACCGACCGCCGGATCGGCGTCCCGGGCGAGGAGCTCGCGGGCAGCATCCCGGCGGCCTCCTTCGTGGCCTGGTACAACGCCCACCCGGAGGCCGCGCCGGACTCCGTCGCCCTGTCCTCGCCGCGGGCGGTCGTGGCGGGCAACGGCAATGTGGCCCTCGACGTCGCCCGCATCCTGGTCACGGACCCGGAGGTCCTGGCCGGTACGGACATCGCGGACCACGCGCTCACGGCGCTGCGGGCCTCGCGGGTGCGCGAGGTGGTGGTGCTCGGCAGGCGGGGACCGGAACACGCCGCGTACAGCACAGCGGAGTTGCTCGCCCTGAAGCGGCTGCCGGGCGTGGAGCTGGTGGTGGACGACCACGATCCGCGGACCGGTGAGGCGATCGACGGTGCGGCGGCGGACGGCAAGGCGGCGCTGCTGCGCGGGGTGCGCCGGGAGACGGCCGACCGGACGGGTACGCCCGGCCCGGGGCGGCGCATCGTCCTGCGGTTCCACGCCGCCCCCGTACAGGTGCTGGGCGACGAGGGCGTGCGGGCGGTGCGGGTGACCGACGGCCGGGAGGAGTCGGACATCACCGCGGGCATCCTGCTGCGGGCGGTCGGCTACCGCGGCATGCCGGTCGCGGGCCTCCCGTTCGACGAGGCGACCGGCACCGTGCCGCACGAGGGCGGCCGGGTGAGGGGAATGCCGGGGACGTATGTGGTCGGCTGGATCAAGCGGGGGCCCTCGGGCGGGATCGGTGCCAACCGGGCCTGCGCCGCCGAGACCGTGGGCACACTGCTGGCCGACGCGGTGGCCGGTGGTCTGACGCCGCCCGTGCCCGCGCCGAAGGAGTTCCGGCGGCTGGCGCGGAGCCGCAACCGTCAGGTGGTCGATGCCAGGGGGCTGGCCGCCATCGACCGGGCCGAGCGGGCCCGGGGCCGCGCCGGAGGGCGCCCGCGGGTCAAGTTCGGCACGGTCGCGGAACTGGTCGCGGCGGCGCGGGGCGGCCGCCGGAGGACATCGGGCTGAACCGGCCGCGGGGCGGGGGTGGCACGGGCCGGGCGGCCCCGCCGCCCCCGCCTCAGACGTTCATGATCGATTCATCCGGCGGCCCACCGGTTCGCACCGCCCCCTGACTCACGGCACCTAACGTCTCTGGTTCAGACCGGTTATTCATCCGTTACACACCGGTCCGGAAACCCGGAGCGGGGTTTCCGGGCCGGGGAACAGGGACTCACGTGAGACTCACCCCCCTCGCGATCGCCGCGACGTCCGTCGCGCTGATCGCCCCGACCGCCGCGCAGGCCGACTCCCCCGGCACACGCACCCCGGCCGCCCCCGGCGTCAGTGTCCCGGGCGGGCGGTACGAGCAGGCGGTCGAGGTGAGGTTCCAGTCCGAGCGCGGCACCACCGTCCGCTACACGCTCGACGGCACCACCCCGACCCGCGACAGCAGCGTCTACTCCCCCGGCCGTCCGCTGCGGATCGCCAAGGACACCAACGTCACCGCGGTCGCCTTCCACGGCAACCGGAGCAGCGTCCCGGTCTCCTACGGCTATCTGGTCAAGACGCGGGAGAAGCCGCTCGCCCGGCTCGTCGTCATGTCCGATGTGCACATCGGCAGCCACAAGGACGCGGACAAGAAGTACGAGAGCTTCTTCGACACCATCGGTTCGATCTTCCCGAAGCCCGACGCGATCCTGTCCAACGGCGACATGATCAATGACAACGGTGACGGCAAGGGGCCCGACCACCGGATCGTCTCCGAGGTCTTCCAGTCCAACCTGGCCCGCAAGGGCATGACCGGCACCCAGCTGCTGATCTCCAACGGCAACCACGACGCGAGCCTCGCGGCGATCCGGTCCGGCTACCCGGCCGCCTGGTTCCCCGACGCGGGCGGCGGCTACTACGAGTCCGAGGTGAAGGGCCTGCACGTCCTCACCGTCAACACCGAGACGTACGACTCCGACACCGCCCAGCGCGACTGGCTCAAGAAGCGGCTCGCCGCGATCACCGCGGACCCGGGTTACGCGGGCAAGCCGGTCCTCGTCCAGGGCCACCGGCCCACCACCAAGACGACGATGGACGGCCAGCAGGCGGCCAACCCGCGGCTCGCCGAGGACCTGAGCGCCTTCCCGCAGGCCATCCTCTTCTCCGGTCACTCGCACCTGAACGTCAACGACGACCGCTCGATCCACCAGCGCGACTTCACCTCGGTCAACGACGGTTCGATGTCGTACGTCGAGATCGACCACGGCTATCAGATGGTCACCGAGAACGGTCTGGCCGACCGCTTCGAGACGCCCACCGCGCAGGCGCTGTTCGTCGAGGTCTACCGGGACCGCACGGAGATCGCGCGGGTGAACATGGCCGCGGACCGGCACGACATCTACACCGGCGGAAAGTGGTCGGCGAGCTGGCAGCCGCCCTACGCCAGCGCGGGCACCCTCGCCGGGTCCACCTGGACCGTGCGGCTGAAGGGCTCGACCAACAAGGAGATCAAGGAGAACTTCCGCTACACCGACGCCACGCGTAACACCGTCGCACCGGCGTTCACCACGAACCGTCCGCTGTCCCGGGTGAGCGGCGCCGCGGGCGGCACAGCGCTGCGGATCGCCCAGGCCCGCGACGACCAGATGGTGCACCACTACGCCGTCGACATCACGGACGCCGCGACCGGAGCCCCGGTCGTCTCGTCCAAGGTCCTCTCGGACTACACCTTCATGCCGCGTCCGAACACCCTCGACATCCCCGTCCCGGGCGCCGTTCGCGGAGGCCGGTACGTGGCACGGGTGGTCGCCGTCGACGCGTACGGGAACGCCTCCCCGGCCGCGTCGCTGGCCTTCCGCGGATAGCGGAGTCCCCGGGGGCGGGCCGTCAGGTGGTGTCGGGATCGACCGCGGCCCGCCCCCTGGCGCGCCTGCCGACCACGGCCGCCGCGGCGGCGGCACTGCCCGCGAAGGCCAGGGCGACGGTCCACGGCCGGTTGAAGACGTGCCGGGTGACATGGTCGAGGGAACAGCGGCCCGGCCCGATCAGGCCGATCGCGGCGGCGGTGAAGCCGAGGAACGCCGGGTACTCGTATCCGCCGCCCTGCGCGAAGAACCCGGCGGGCGCGTGGACGGCCACGGCTCCCGCCATCGCCCCGGCCGCCGCGGCCCCGGCGGCCGGGGTGGCGAGGCCGAGGGCCAGCAGCGCGCCGCCGCCCGCCTCACCGAGCCCGGCGGCGACCGCGCTGTGCTTCGGCGGATGGAACCCCATCGCCTCCATCGCTGCGGTGGTCCCCTCGATGCCCCCTCCGCCGAACCAGCCGGCCAGTTTCTGGGTGCCGTGCGCGGCCAGCACCGCGCCGGTTCCGACCCGCAGGACGAGCAGGCCGAGGTCACGTCGGTCAAGGCAGGACATGGGGCTCTCCGCGGGGTTCGGGTACGTAGGGGACACATGAGCGACCGCGCCGTTCCGGTCGGGGCGGGCACACCCCGCGCCGGCCGGAGCGCGCAGTTCCACTCTCCGTGGCGCGAGGCGCCGACGGGGCCCGCTGCTGGGCCGTCCGGGCGACGGCCACCGGACGGGCGGTGAGACCCATGCCATTGTGCAACTTGTTGCATAATGGCGTTCCGGTGGATTACAACTGGCGCAACCGACACCGCGCGAGGAGCCGCCGCATGAGCCCGTACCCGAATCTGCTGAGCCCGCTCGACCTGGGGTTCACCACGCTCCCCAACCGGGTCCTGATGGGCTCGATGCACGTCGGTCTCGAAGAGGCGGAGAACGGCTTCGAGCGGATGGCCGCCTTCTACGCGGAGCGCGCCCGGGGCGGCGTCGGCCTGATGGTCACCGGCGGCATCGCCCCCAACGCACGGGGCTGTTCCTCCCGCGGCGGGGCCATGCTGACCACCGAGGCGGAGGCCGAGCAGCACGCACGGGTCACCTCCGCCGTCCACGCGGCGGGCGGCCGGATCGCCCTGCAGCTCCTGCACTTCGGCCGGTACGCGCACCATCGCGGACTGGTGGCGCCCAGCGCGATCCAGGCGCCGATCAGCGCCTTCACCCCGCACGCCCTGACCGACGACGAGGTCGAGGAGACCATCGAGGACTTCGCCAGGGCCGCCGGGCTCGCCCGCCGGGCCGGGTACGACGGGGTCGAGATCATGGGCTCCGAGGGTTACCTGATCAACGAGTTCATCGCCGCCGCCACCAACCACCGCACCGACCGCTGGGGCGGCTCGTACGAGAACCGCATCCGCTTCCCGGTCGAGATCGTGCGGCGGGTCCGCGAGCGGGTCGGCGAGGACTTCATCCTGATCTACCGGCTGTCGATGCTGGACCTGGTGCCGGGCGGCTCCTCGCTGGAGGAGGTCGTGCGGCTCGCCCAGGAGATCGAGGCGGCCGGTGCGACGATCATCAACACCGGGATCGGCTGGCACGAGGCCCGTATCCCCACCATCGCCACGTCGGTGCCCCGCGGCGCGTACACCTGGGTCACCGAGAAGGTGCGCGGCGCGGTGTCGGTACCGCTGGTGACCAGCAACCGCATCAACACGCCGGAGGTCGCCGAGGAGGTCCTCGCCGCGGGCCGGGCGGACATGGTGTCGATGGCCCGGCCGTTCCTCGCGGATCCCGACTTCGTCGCCAAGGCGGCCGCGGGCCGCGCCGACGCGATCAACACCTGCATCGGCTGCAACCAGGCCTGCCTGGACCACATCTTCAGCGGACAGGTCACCTCCTGCCTGGTCAATCCGCGCGCCTGCCACGAGACCGAGCTCGTCCTCGCGCCGACCCGCACCGTGAAGCGGGTCGCGGTGGTGGGCGCGGGGCCCGCGGGCCTCGCCTGCGCGGTCTCGGCGGCCGAACGCGGGCACACGGTGACGCTGTTCGACGCGGCCGAGGAGATCGGCGGCCAGCTCAACGTGGCGCGCCGGGTGCCCGGCAAGGAGGAGTTCGACGAGACGCTGCGCTACTTCGGCACCCGGCTCCGCGAGGAGAAGGTCGCGCTCCGGCTCGGCGCACCGGTCACGGCCGAGGCGCTGGACGGCTTCGACGAGGTGGTCCTGGCCACCGGCGTCACCCCGCGCTCCCCGGCGATCCCCGGCCAGGACCACCCCAGCGTGGTCGGCTACCTCGACGTCCTGCGCGACGGGGCACCGGTCGGCGACCGGGTGGCGATCATCGGGGCGGGCGGGATCGGCTTCGACGTCGCCGAGTTCCTGACCGACCCGGGCGAGGCGGCGAGCCGCGACCCCGAGGTGTTCTTCCGGCAGTGGGGCGTTGACACGGACTACCGCGAACGGGGCGGGCTGCGTGCCCCGGACCACCCGCGCGCCCCCCGCAGCGTCCATCTGATCCAGCGCAGGACCGGCAAGGTCGGCGCGGGCCTGGGCAGGACGACCGGCTGGATCCATCGCACCGAACTGCGCCACCGCGGCGTCACGATGATCGCCGGGGCCGCCTACGACCGCATCGACGACGAGGGCCTGCACCTCACCGTCGACGGCGAACAGCATGTGCTGCCCGTCGACACGATCGTGCTCTGCACGGGTCAGGAACCGCGCCGCGACCTGTACGAGGAACTGCGTACCGCGGGCCGGGCGGCGCACCTCATCGGCGGTGCCGACGTGGCGGCCGAGCTGGACGCCAAGCGGGCGATCCGCCAGGGCACGGAACTCGCCGCCGCCCTGTGACCCCCGGGTCCGGTGGTCCGGGGACGGCCCCGCACCACCGGACCGGCCCCGCCCCTAGGATGCGCCCATGTCACTCCCCCACGCGATCCTCACCGCCCTCCTGGAGAAGCCGTCGTCGGGGCTGGAGCTGACCCGCAGGTTCGACCGCTCGATCGGCTACTTCTGGTCCGCCACGCACCAGCAGATCTACCGCGAGCTCGGAAAGCTGGAGCAGGCCGGACAGATCCGGGCACTGCCGGCGGAGCAGCCCGCCCGGGGCCGGAAGAAGGAGTACGAGGTGCTGCCGGAGGGGCGTGCGGCGCTCGCCGCCTGGGTGGCGCGCCGGGAGGACCCCAAGCAGGCCCGTGATCCGCTGCTGCTGCGGATGCGGGCGGCGGCCGCCGTCGGCGCGCCCGGCCTGGACGCGGAGCTCCGCCGCCATCTGGGGCTGCACCGCCGTCAACTGGCGGAGTACCTGGAGATCGAGGCGCGGGACTTCCCGCCCGAGCGGCACTCCGAGGAGGACCGGCTGCGCCATCTCGTCCTGCGCGGCGGCATCGACCTGGAGAACTTCTGGATCGGCTGGCTGACGCGGGCCCTGGGCGAGGACGGGGAGCCGGGCCACGGGCGGCCGGACCTTCCCTAAGGCTGTCCCGTAATCCCTGGCGGGCGTGCGACGACAGCCCTTAAACTCCGCCGACCGGCGCCTGTTCCCGTTCCGGCAGCAGCCGGCCGCCCGGCGGGCCCGGGTTCCCGGCCACCAGCCGCGACGGCGGTGCGGCGGCCGGGGCGTCCTCGGCGCCGAGGGGTGCGTACTGTGCCTGGGCGCGGCTGAGCAGGACGACTCCGCGTACCGCGGCCACCGTCCCGAGCAGGGCGAGGAGCAGGCTCACCGCCCCGCCCTGGAGGCGCTCGCCGAGCAGTGCCAGGCCGATCGCGGCCGCCGCCACCGGGTTGGCGAGCGTGACGACCGCCAACGGTGCTCCCAGGCCGCCCCGGTAGGCGGTCTGGGAGAGCAGCAGCCCGCCCATCGCGAACGCGGAGACCAGCAGCGCGACGACAAGCAGTTCCCAGCTGAAGAGCGGTCCGGTGCGGCCGGTGACCGAGACGGTCAGGGTCTGGGTGAGCGCGGAGGCGACCCCGGAGGTGATACCCGAGGCGGCGGCGTGGCGCAGTCCGGGGCGGGCTCCCGGGCGGCTCAGTCCGGCGACGACGGCCATGGTGCCCGCTCCGACGGCCAGCGCCTCGGGGAGGCTGAGGACTTCGTGCGGGGCGCTGCCGCCCGCGGTCAGCAACAGGGCGCCGAGCCCGAGCAGGGTGAGCACCGTGCCACGCCACTCGATCCGGCTGACCCTGCGCCCGGCGGCCCGCGCGCCGAGCGGAACGGCGGCGACCAGGGTGAGCGCGCCGAGCGGCTGTATGAGCGTGAGCGGACCGTACTTGAGCGCCGCGACGTGCAGCAGGGCGCCGCCCGCGTTCAGCCCGACCGCCGCCCACCAGGCGCCGCGCCCGAGCAGGCGCAGCACCCCGGTGCCCGGTTCGGTGCGCCCGGCGAGCCGGGCCTGCGCCACCGCGGCCGAGGCATAGGCGGCGGCGGAGACCAGGGACAGCGCGACCGCTGTCACGGTGGCGTTCATCGCCGGGCTCCGGCCGGGGCGTAGCCGGACGCGGGCCGTGCCCCGCCACGCCCGCCCGCCGCGGACGGCCAGGGCACAGGGGCCCGCACCGGCTCCGCGCGCGGCAGTCGCAGTGCCGCGAAGGCCAGCGCGAGCAGCGCGGAGACCACGATCGAGTCGAGCCAGTAGTGGTTGGCGGTGCCCACTATCACCAGCAGGGTGAGGAGCGGGTGCAGCAGCCAGAGCCAGCGCCACCTCGTCCGGGTCGCCACGATCAGTCCGACGGCGACCATGACCGACCAGCCGAAGTGCAGCGAGGGCATCGCGGCGAACTGGTTCGCCATCGAGTCGGTCGCCGGGGTGTCCCCGTACACCGTCGGCCCGTACACCTGACCGGTGTCGATGAGTCCGGTGGCGGCCAGCATGCGGGGCGGGGCGAGCGGGAAGAGCAGGTGCAGGGCGAGCGCGGCGCCGGTGAGGGCGGCGAGGATGCGGCGTGACCACACGTAATGGCGCGGGCGGCGCCAGTACAGCCAGGCCAGGAAGAGCAGCGTGGCCGGGAAGTGCACGGTCGCGTAGTAGGTGTTCGCGAGGTGGATCAGCGTCTCGTTGTGCAGCAGCAGGTTCTGCACCACGTCCTCGCCGGGCAGATGCACGGCGCGTTCGAAGTCCCAGACGTTCCCTGCGTTGCGGAACGCCTCGTCCACGTGACCGTTCGCGGCCTGTCGGCCGAGCTTGTAGATCACGAAGAGTCCCACGACCAGAAGCAGCTCGCGGACGAGGGGCGGTCGGGCAGAACCGTCCGGCTCCCGACCTGCTGGTTCGCTACCGGCGTCGATCACCCGGTGCCCCTTTGCTGACGAAGCGGTGTTACGGCGGCATGGTCTGGACCACGCCATATCGATACGCCAGTGTACCGATACGTTCGCGTATCGGTACACGCACGTATCGGTACACTGGCGTATCGAAGAACCTCGCCGCAGTTCCGCCGAGAGGGAAGAGCCATGCCGCCGCAGGACATCGCACCGGAGCCGGCCCACGCACCGCGCCGATCGAAGATCACCCCGGAGCGGGCCCAGGAGTTCTACGCGGCGGTGCTCGACATACTGCGGGAGTCCGGCTACGAGGCACTCACCATGGAGGGGGTCGCCGCCCGGACCCGCTGCGGCAAGTCCACGCTCTACCGGCAGTGGGGCTCCAAGCCCGAGCTGGTGGTGGCAGCACTGCACGGCACCCACCAGGCCCTGCTGCCGCACATCGACACCGGTACGCTCACGGGCGATCTGCGCGAGGCGGCGCGGGCGATCGGCGCGGGCTCGCGGCGCGACACCCCGCTGATGCACGCGCTCAGCCATGCCGCGCTGCACAGCCCCGGGCTGCTGTGCGCGCTGCGCGACGCGCTGATCGCGCCCGCCGTGGCGACGATCAACGCCATGGTCCGGCGCGCCGCCGCGCGGGGCGAGATCCCGGCGGACACCCCGGCGGCGGAGTTCGTCGCCGCGCAGCTCATGGGCGTGATGCGGGCCCGTCCGCTGCTGGAGGGCAAGGAGGCGGACGCGGCGTACCTCACCCGCTTCGTGGACACCGTGATCCTTCCCTCGCTCGGGCTCGGCGCGTCCGGGCCGTAAGGACTGCCCAGCAGTCCCGACAGACGTGGGCCGTCGTCCGAGCGGATGACGACGGCCCGCTCGCGCCGCACCGTGGGGACGGGGGCGGCGCACCACCGGGCGGGGGGGGGGGGGACGGGGGGTGGCCCGCCGCCCCCCCCGGGGACGGGGGGCCCCCCCGCCCCCCCCCGTGCCCCCCCCGCGTGGGCGGGGGGGACCCTGCTGGGCGCGCCCCCGCGACCCCTCGAACTACTTGAGC
>NZ_JBHVVM010000006.1:0-3090 GCF_042883525.1 Streptomyces sp. NPDC058195 | reverse complement strand
GGGGGGGTGCGGTTCTTTTCGCTGTGCACTTTCTTCCTAATTTTGGGGGGGCTTGGTCGGGTGGTTTTCGCCGGGCGGTGGCGGGCCCCGGGGGGGGGCGGGGGGGCCCCCACCACCGGGCGGCCGGTGACTCCTCGGGGAGTCACCGGCCGCCCTCCGTTTCACGTGAGCCCCGCGCGACCCGCTCCGTACACCATCCGCCGTACGGCATCCCCGATTCTCGTCCTCTTGACGATAAACGGCATTCCCCTTATCGTCGCCACGACGAGAACAAGGGGGACCGCCATGGCCGACATCACCCGGCGCCTGGGCTGGCGCCATCTGCGCTCCGCGCCGACCGCCCACATCCGCCATCACCGGCGCGGCCGGATCGCGCACGACGGGCCGGGGCTGAGCTTCTGGTACCGCTCACTGAGCGCCGCGCTGTCGGAGGTGCCGGTCAACGACCGGGAGCTGGCGATGGCCTTCCACGCCCGCACGTCCGACTTCCAGGACGTCACCGTGCAGGCCACCGTCACCTACCGGATCAGCGACCCGGCCGAGGCCGCCGCCCGGCTGGACTTCTCGATCGACCCCGACACCGGGGCCTGGCGCGGCGCTCCGCTGGAGCAGATCGCCACCCTCCTGACCGAGACCGCCCAGCAGCACACCCTCGACGTGCTGGCCAGGACAGCACTGGCCGAGGCGCTGGTCGACGGGGTCGCCGCGGTCCGCGACCGGGTGGCCGCCGGGCTCGCCGCCGAGCCACGGCTGCCCGCCACCGGCATCGACGTGGTCGCGGTCCGGGTGGTGGCGATCCGCCCCGAGGCCGAGGTGGAGCGCGCCCTGCGCACCCCCGCCCGCGAGCAGATCCAGCAGGAGGCCGACCGGGCCACCTACGAGCGCCGCGCCGTGGCCGTGGAACGGGAGCGGGCCATCGCCGAGAACGAGCTCGCCAGCCAGATCGAGCTGGCCCGCAGGGAGGAGCAACTGGTCGAGCAGCGCGGCACCAACACCCGCCGGGAGGCCGAGGAGCACGCGGCGGCCGACGGAGTACGCGCCGAGGCCGAGGCCGCCCGCGCCGTACGACTGGCCCGCGCCGAGGCCGAGGCCGCCCGCGAGGTCGGCGCCGCGCGGGCGGAGTCCCAGGCGGCCTGGCTGCGGGTGCACGGCGAGGTGGACGCCGCCACCCTGCACGCCCTGGCGGCGACCCGGCTGGCCGAGAACCTGCCGCGCATCGACAGTCTCACCCTCTCCCCCGACGTGCTCACCGGACTGCTCAGCAAGCTCGGCGCCACCGGGCCGGAACGCCGGGCATGAGCCTCGCCCCACGCGCCGTGCTCGTCCACCGCACCACCGAGTACGAGGAGCTGCTGGCCCGGCACGGCACGCACGGGCAGGCCGCGTTCTTCCTCTCCAGCCGGGGCCGCTCCATCGAGGAGGTGGTGCGGCGCCACCGGCGGACCCGGCAGGCCCTCGCCGATGTGGCGGCGGCCGTTCCGCTCCAGTGGCGCCGCTCGCGAGTGGAGCGCGCGGACCTCGACCGGTTCCTGTTCGGGCCGGAGGACGTGGTGGTCGTCGTCGGGCAGGACGGGCTGGTGGCCAATGCCGCCAAGTACCTGGCGGGCCAGCCCGTCGTGGGCATCGACACCGACCCGGGACGCAATCCGGGCGTACTGGTCCGCCACCGGCCCCGGGACGCGGCGGCGCTGCTCAGGGCGGCCGTGGCACCGGGGGGCACGGCGGACGAGCTCACCATGGTCGAGGCGGTGGCCGACGACACCCAGCGGCTGCTCGCGCTCAACGAGATCTACCTCGGCCCGCCCGGCCACCAGACCGCCCGCTACCGGATCGGTCCGGACGCCTCAGGAGCCACCGCCGAGGCCCAGGCGTCCTCCGGGGTCCTGGTCGGCACCGGCACCGGTGCCAGCGGCTGGCTGCGCTCGCTGTGGCAGGAACGCGGCAGCCGGCTCCGCCTCCCCGCGCCCACCGACCCCTGCCTGCTGTGGTTCGTCCGCGAGGCCTGGCCGTCCCCCGCGACCGGCACCTCGCTGGTCGCGGGCGAGCTGGGCCACGGACAGGGGCTGCGGCTCACCGTCGAGTCCGACCGGATGGTGGTCTTCGGTGACGGGATGGAGACGGACGCACTGGAGCTGGCCTGGGGCCAGACCGTACGGCTCGGGGTCTCGGCGACCTCGCTGCGACTGGCCGGCTGACCCGCCTCACGGAAACCTTGGTTAATTAATCATTTGCCTAGGGCTCATAGGCACAGTTACTTTCCCGTCATGAGAGCCGTGAGCGAGCAGGACCTCCGCACATCATTCATCAACTGCTCCAAGGGGGAGGCCAAGCGACTGCCGTTGCCGCGCGATCTCGACGAGTCGCCCTGGGACGATCTCGACTTCCTGGGCTGGCGGGACCTCTCCGCCCCCGGACGCAGCTATATCGTCACCGAGCGCGCGGGCGAGTTCGTCGGCGTGACGCTCCGCTTCCCCTCCCAGCAGCGCGGCTTCCTCCACCGGAGCATGTGCTCCCTGTGCCTCACCACGCACCCGGGCAGCGGTGTCTCGCTGATGACCGCCCGGAAGACGGGCACCGCGGGACGCGAGGGCAATTCCGTCGGCCTGTACATCTGCACCGATCTGGACTGCTCACTGTACGTCCGGGGCAAGAAGACAGCGGCGCCCGGCAGCCGCTTCAAGGAGTCCCTGACCCTGGAGGAGCAGGTGGCGCGCACCCGGTCGAACCTCGACGCCTTCCTCGACAAGCTCTACGTCTGATCCCGCGCCCCGGCCGGGGCGCGGGCGGCGAAGGTGACGGGCGGCTGCGCGACGGGCCGGGAGCGCGGGCGTCACCGACGTCGCTGATCAGCCGCGCGCCGGACAGGGCCGCGAGACCGCCCTCGTACCGGGTGACCGGCCACGCCTCCAGACCCCCGGCGATGACGGCCGCCGTACGGGCCGTCCTCACGCGGCTTCCGGCAGCAGGGGAAGGGGCCCGTGCCGAAGGCGGGATCGCCCTAGGAGTTGTCGTCAAAGTGTCAGGCCCACATCAGGATTGATGCGAGGGTGACGGCCGCTTTGTAGGACTGGGCGGTCTTGTCGTAGCGGG